>JBGQLA010000258.1:0-7702 GCA_041499865.1 Deltaproteobacteria bacterium | reverse complement strand
GTGACCGGAGCAGCGCGCGGCGCATTCCGGCGGGAATAAACGAGCGCGGTCCGGGTCCGCGTATATTCTGGCGCTGCGGCGCTTCACGCGCGCTCGCGGATCGCGGAGACCGCGCCGTCATTCCGGCCGGAATTTACGAGGCCGACAGCCGATCGGCAACGCGAACCGGCATTCCCGCCGCGGGAGAATCCGATGAAGCTGCGAGCCACCCTTCCCTTCCTGCTCCTCTCCGCCACCTTTTCCGCCGCCCACGCCGACGTCGGCTCCGACGCGCTGGCGGGCCACTGGCGCGGCGTCTTCGGCAATGGACCTGCCCAGACCGTGATCGAGATCCAGTTCGACCGGAACGCAGCGGGCTACCGGGGCCACTTCTGGAGCGCGGTTCCGGCCGGCACGTCGCTCCCGGTGAGCGACGTCGAGCTCGGCCACTCCGTCCGCTTTGCGGTCCCGCCCATCGGGGTGTTCGAGGGCGAGCTCCACGGCGAAACCCTGGAGGGGACCGTCTCCGGAGAGGGCGGCAGCGGCCCGTTCCGGCTGCGCAAGGAGCCCGCCCCGGACGATCTGCGGTTCGTGGGTTGAGAGCGGGAGTGCCCGGATCCGGGACACGTCTTCCCGCTTTCGGGCACTCCGGCCGGCGACCGTGAGGTGCCCCGGTGGCATGCCGCTGGCAAGGAAGCAGCGCCGGATGGGGCGCCTGCTGCACGACTTGAAGCTCGCTTTGCGCTCGCTCCAACGCGCACCGACCTACGCGATCGCCGCCATCGCCGCGCTCGCGCTCGCCATCGGCGCGAACACGGCGCTGTTCAGCCTGATCGAGGCGACGCTGCTGCGCCCGTACCCGTATCCGCAGCCGGAACAGCTCCTGATCGTGCGCGAGGCCAGCAAGGGCTTCGGCGATTCGTCCGTCGCGTATCCGAACTACCGCGACTGGCGCGCGCAGACGCGCGACGTGTTCAGCGCGATGGCCGCCTTCCGCCGCGACAGCCTCAATCTGACCGGGTCCGGGGACCCGGACCGGCTGGCCGCGCGCATGGTCGGCGCCGACTTCTTCGACGCGCTCGGCGCGCATCCCGCACTCGGGCGGACGTTCACGGAGAACGATGACGCGCCCGGCGCGCCTCGCACTGTCGTCCTGGGCAACGCTCTCTGGCAGAAGCGATTCGCTTCCGATCCGCGCCTGGTGGGCCAGAGCATCATCCTTGGGGGCGACAGCTACACGGTCATCGGGGTGATGCCGGCGGGGTTCCGCTTCCTGGTGGCGAGCGGGACGTCCGGATCAACGGCACCGTCCTTCTGTTCACGCTCGCCCTGTCGGTCCTGACCGGGCTCGCCTTCGGCGTCCTCCCCGCCCTGCGCGCCTCGCGCCCGGATCTGGAGGCGCTCTTGCGCGAGGGGCACTCGACGGACCCGCAATCGCGCCGCCGCCTGCGCAGCGCGCTGGTGGTGGCGGAGATCGCGCTGTCGCTCATGCTGCTGATCGGCGCGGGCCTCCTGCTGCGCAGCTTCGCGAAGGTCTCACAGGTCGAACTGGGGTTCCGGCCTCGAGGCATCCTCTCCTTGCAGCTCTCGCTCCCGGCGTCCCGGTATCCGGACGGCAACGCGGAGATCCGCTTCGAGCGGGAGCTGCGCCGGCGCGTCGGCGCGCTCCCCGGCGTGCGCGGCGTCGCCGTGGCGCAGTCGGCCCCGCTCCTCGACGACAACAGCACCGGCGGATTCTGGGTGGAGGGACAGCCGCGCCCGCAGCCGGGCGAAGGCCCGAACTCCATGGAGTACAACGCGACGCCGGGATTTCTCGAGGTGATGGGCGCGCGCCTCCTCCGCGGGCGCGACGTGCGCGACGACGACGACCTGCGCGCGCCCGTCGTGGTGATCGACGACGTGCTGGCGCGCAAGCTGTTCGGCACCGAGGACCCGCTCGGCCATCGCATCCGCTTCCCACCGGAGGAGGTGGGAGACGTGCCAGGCCTCGAGATCGTCGGAGTCTACGGACACATGGTCCCGAAGGGGCCCGGCGAGGGCGACACGGTGCAGAACGGCATGATCCTGCCGTTCGCGATGACCGCGCAATTCGCGCCGCAATGGCACCGCAGCTTCGCGCTGCTGCTCCGTTCCGACGGCGATCCCGCGCACCTCGCGCCCGCCGTGCGCCGCGAAGTGCTGTCGCTCGACCCGGAGTTGCCCGTCTACAACGTGAAGACGATGGAAGCGGCGGTGGACGAGTCGCTGTCGGGCCGCAAGTTCAGCCTCCTGCTGTTAGGGCTCTTCGCGGCGGTCGCGCTCACTCTCGCCGCGCTCGGCGTGTACGGCGTGATCAGCTACGGCGTGGTGCAGCGCACGCGGGAGATCGGCATCCGGATGGCGTTGGGCGCGCGGCAGAACGACGTCCTGCGCCTCGTCGTCGGTGACGCCTTCCGCCTCGCGGCCTTCGGCATCGCCATCGGCATCCTCCTCGCCGTCGGGCTGTCCCGGTTCCTGCGGGGCATGCTCTTCGGCGTCAGCACCTTCGACCCCGTCGCCTACGGCGGCCTGACTCTGGTGCTCGCCTTCGTCGCCCTCTTCTCGTCCTGGCTTCCCGCGCGCCGCGCGGCACAGGTCGACCCCAACGTCGCCCTCCGCGCCGACTAAACCGGGCATTCCTGCTACTGGCTTCCCACCATCGCCGTGAACGTGGCTCCGTCGCCGACCTCCATCGCGCCGCCCTGGCAGAGATCCGGCACCGTGGTCGATCCTTGGAGCACAGAGGCGTCCCGCGGATCGGCGCTCGGCACCCACGCCCCGCTGTTCTGCGCCGCCGCGTAGCTCGCGTCGGCGATGTTGATCACGATCGGCCCCGCCGCCCTGTGAGGTTCATGGTGATGGTGGTGCCGGACAGGCACTCCGCCTGGAGCGTGACCTGGGCCTGGCTGAAGGTGAGGGCGGCCGCGGCGTGCTTGCCCTTCAGGCTGAAGGCGTAGCCCGCGTTGAGCGTGTCGCCGGGGCGGACGATGAGCTCGCCGGTGCCGGCGCCGCGGTCGTCGCCGTCGTGGTCGCCGTCGCCAGTCCCGATGCTGATCTCCCCATAAGGCAGGCTGGTGTTCGCCGCACCTGGCTGCAGCACGTCGCTGATTGCGAAGTTGTTGCGCGAGCGCGCGAGAGATCCGGCTTTCGCCGGAGTCCCTAGCGCGCGGAGGACGCCCAGGGCGAATTGCCGAGATGCAGCAGGAGCACGACCGCGCACGCAGCGAGCGCCCGTCCCCCGTAGCTGCGATCCCTCCGCGAGCCGACGAAGTACACCACCCCGCAGAGCGCGATGAACGCGAGCTCGAACCACCACCAGCCCTGCGGCCAGCGGACCCAGAGGCCGAGGCCCACGTGCGCCTGTGCGTACGGCCAGAGCGCGAGGTCCGGAGGGTGCATGAAGAAATCGAGCACGAAATGCGAGAACACGGCGACCGCCGCCGCGAAGGACACGGCGCGGCCGCGGCGGAGGAAGACGAGCCCGAAGAGCGCGGCCCAGAAGATCGAGGCCGCGAGCGAGTGCGACCAGTCGATGAAGTCGAGGGAGAACCCGGGCGACTGCCCCGGCGTGAGCGTCGCCCGCTCGATGCCGAGGAGCACGAAGATTCCGAACAGCACGTCCAGGAAGCCGACGCCGAGGAGCAGCACCCAGGTGGGCGCGCGCGGCTGCGCCGTCTTCAAGGCAAGCGCCGCCGCGAAGTGGCCTGCGTACATCAGGGCACCGCGCGTGGGCGATCGAGCCAGGCCAGGATCGGAACCGGGAGGAGGAACCCGACAAGGCAGAAGATGGCGAATCCGGCGGGAGTCATGTGCGGAGCCATAGCGCCGGGCGCCTGCGCCGCGCAACCCTCGCGGCCTCTCAGGGTCGAAGGTCGACGGGAGACTCCGCGATGCGCGAGCCGCGACGCGCCCGGACGGCTGCCGCGAGCTCCTCCAGGACGGGCACCGTCCGCTCCCAGCCGATGCACGCGTCCGTGACCGACTGCCCGTACACCAGCCGCTTCGGGTCCTGCAGCTCCTGCCGCCCGTCCACCAGGAAGGACTCGATCATCACTCCGGCGATCCCCGCCTCGCCCTGCGCCACTTGCGCCGCGATCTCCCGCGCCACCTCGGGCTGCCGCAGGTAGTCCTTGCCGCTGTTTCCGTGGCTGGCATCGATCAGCAGCCGCTGCCCGACGCCGGCCGCGCGCAGGGCCGCGAGCGCCTTCTGCACGCTCGCCGCGTCGTGATTCGGCCCGCTCGCTCCCCCACGCAGGATGATGTGGCAGTCCGGGTTCCCCCGGGTCGCCACGATGCCCGCCATCCCCTGCTCGGTGACGCCGATGAACCGGTGCGGATGATTCGCCGCCCGGACCGCGTCGATGGCGATCTGGATCCCGCCGTCCGTCCCGTTCTTGAACCCCACCGGCATCGACAGGCCGGACGCCAGCTCCCGGTGCACCTGGCTCTCCGTCGTGCGCGCGCCGATCGCTCCCCAGGCCACCAGATCGGAGATGAACTGCGGCGTGATCGGATCGAGGAACTCGCAACCCGAGGGCAACCCCAGATCGACGAGGTCGAGCAGCAGGCGCCGCGCCAGCCGCAGGCCGTCGTTGACCGCGAAGGACCCGTCGAGCCGCGGATCGTTGATCAGCCCTTTCCAGCCGACGGTGGTGCGCGGCTTCTCGAAGTACACGCGCATCACCACCCGGAGGTCCGCGGAGAGGCGCGACGCCAGGGTCTTCAGCCGCTCCGCGTATTCGAGCGCGGCGCCCGGGTCGTGGACCGAGCAGGGCCCGACCACCACCAGCAGGCGGTCGTCGTCGCCCTTGAGCAGGTGGATGATCTCGTCACGGGCGTCCGCCACCACCTGCGAGCCGGCTTCGCCCAGCGGCAGCTCCTCCAGCAGGATCGCCGGCGGCAGCAGCGGGCGGTTGCTCTCGACGTGCAGGTCGCGTGTCTTCATCGGGCGCGCGGGATTGTACCCGACGCCACCCCGATCTTGTCGCCTGAATCCGGCTGCCGGCCCGCCGGCCCCCGCCAGGCCGGACCCGCGTGCAGCCTGCGGGGGCTCGCCCGGGGCGAGGATCGTGCCCGCGGCCGCGGTTTCGTTGGTGAGCGCGTCGATGAGGATGAACGCTCCGGTGACCCGGTTGGCTGCATAGGGGTCGCAGACGATCGGCCGCGCGCAGCGCACCGCGATCCGGCCGATGTCGTTCGGCGCCAGCAGCGCGGCCTTTTCCTCGGTCAGGGTTTCGGGATCGATCCGGAAGCGCACCGCCTCGATGCGCGCGGGCACCGTTCTCGTGGTGTGCTTGAGGAGATATGCGCGGGCGGTGTCCAGCGGCCGAGCGCCGAGCCAGACGGCGGTTGCCTCGAACTCCGCGAGAACCGAGGGAGGCGCACCGGGATGCGCGAGCAGATCGCCGCGGCCGACGTCGATCTCCTCGGTGAGCCGCAGCGCCACGGACATTGGCGCGAAAGCGCTGGACAATGCGCCATCGAAGGTGTCGATCGCGCGGATCCTGCTGCGGACGCCGGAAGGGAGGACGATCACCTCGTCCCCGACCGCCACCGCCCCGGAGGCGATCTGGCCGGCGAAGCCGCGGTAGTCGAGGTGCGGCCGCAGCACCGTCTGCACGGGGAAGCGGAATGGAGCTTGCGGCACTCCACGCAACGGCTCTATTCCCTCCAGGAATCCGAGCACGGTGCCGCCCTGGTGCCACGGCGTGCGGGGACTGGCCTGCGCGACGTTGTCGCCGTTTCGCGCGCTGGCCGGAAGGAAGGTGACCTGCCGGAAGCCGAGGCGGCCCGACAATTCGTCGAGCTCCCGGGCGATCCGCGAGAACACGCCTTCGTCGAAGCCGACCAGATCCATCTTGTTGACGACGACCGCCAGGCGCGGAATCCCGAGCAGCGCCGCGATCGTCGCGTGGCGGCGCGTCTGCTGCTGCACGCCGAGCCGCGCGTCCACCAGGATGATCGCGGCGTTGGCGGTCGACGCGCCGGTGGCCATGTTGCGCGTGTACTGCGCATGGCCCGGCGTATCGGCGAGGATGAACTTGCGGCGGGGCGTCTCGAAGGTGCGGTAGGCGACGTCGATGGTGATCCCCTGCTCGCGCTCCGCCAAAAGGCCGTCGGTGAAGAGCGAGAAGTCGATCGGATCTCCGTTCCGGGTGACGCGGCGGACCTGCTCGATCTGGTCTTCGTAGAGCGCGCCGGTCTCGTACAGCAGCCGGCCGATCAGCGTGGACTTTCCGTCGTCGACCGAACCGATGATCACCAGGCGGATCAGGTCCTTGCCTTCGGCGAGGGCGAGCGCCGCCTCGATCTGCTGCGGAACCGCGGTCATCAGAAGTACCCCTCTCGCTTTTTCGTCTCCATCGATCCTTCCTCGTCGTGGTCGATGAGGCGGCCCTGCCGCTCGGAGCGGCGGCTGACGAGCATTTCGGCGATGATCTCGGACACCGTCTCCGCGCCGGATTCGATCGCGCCGCTCAAGGGATAGCAACCCAGCGTGCGGAACCTCACCCGCCGCGGCCGGGAGACCTCTCCGGGAGCTAGGCGGAAGCGATCGTCGTCCACCACGATCAGGTTGCCGTCCCGTTCCACGACTGGCCGCCGGGCGGCGAAGTAGAGGGGGACGACCGGGATGTCTTCAATGCGCACGTACTGCCACACGTCCAGCTCGGTCCAGTTCGAGAGCGGGAAGGCGCGCACGCTCTCTCCCTTGTCGATCCGGGCGTTGTAGAGGTTCCAGAGCTCGGGCCGCTGGTTGCGCGGGTCCCACTGGCCGCCGCGGTCGCGGAAGGAGAAGATCCGTTCCTTGGCGCGCGACTTCTCCTCGTCGCGGCGCGCTCCGCCGAACGCGGCGTCGTACCCGCCGGCCTCCAGCGCTTCCAGCAAAGCCTGCGTCTTCAGCGCGAAGGTGTACTTCTGGCTGGTGTGGTCGAACGGATTGATCCCCTCGTCCAGCGCACGCTGGTTGCGGTGGGCGATCAGCCGCAGTCCGTGCTGGGCGGTGTAGCGGTCGCGGAACTCGTACATCTCGCGGAACTTCCAGGTGGTGTCGATGTGCAGCAGCGGAAACGGCAACGGCGCCGGATGGAACGCCTTCCGCGCCAGGTGCACCAGCACCTGCGAATCCTTTCCGATGCTGTAGAGCAGCACCGGCCGGGCGAACTCGGCGGCCACCTCGCGGATGATGTGGATGCTCTCCGCTTCCAGCTGCCGCAGATACGGGAGGTGCCGCAGGGGCGCGCTCATCGGGCGCCCTCCGCTGGCACGGGCACGGGCTGCGGCCCGGCAGCGCCGGCCGCCACTTTGCGCATGAGGTAAGCCCCCACGATCGCGCCCTCGATGCAGGCAAGGACGCCGAGGCCGGCCCAGGCGACGGGCGCCGCGACGAAATGCCGGTCCACCAGCGTGCGCGCGAGCGCGAATCCGACCAGCAGCACGTCGGTGGCCATGCAGGTCCGGCGGAACGGCTCGGGTGCGATGCGCCGCAAGGCAAGGTATCCGAGCGGGACGCCCACCAGCACCGCCGGGGCCAGCGTGCCGGCCAGCGTCAGCGCCTGCCGGGTGACGAGCCCGAGCGCCAGGTAGATGACCAGGGTGAAGCTCGATTCCACGATGCGGAAGAGGCTGAGCGCGGCGCGGAACTCGTCCTTGGACAATCCCTGGTTGTTGAAGAGCAGCGCGAGCGGCGGCCCGGAGATGGTGGTAG
>JBGQLA010000257.1:0-7730 GCA_041499865.1 Deltaproteobacteria bacterium | reverse complement strand
CACTCCGACGACATCGAGATCGGCTGCGGGGGCACCCTGCTGCGGCTGATCTCCGAGCGGCGCGATCTGGAGATCACCTGGGCGGTGTTCTGCTCCACCCCCGAGCGCGCGCGCGAGGCGCAGGCCTCCGCCGAGGCGTTCCTCGAGGGCGCCGGCAAGAAGCAGGTGATCGTGAAGTCGCACCGCGACGGGTTCTTGCCGTACTCCGGCGCGGCGGTGAAGGAGGACTTCGAGCAGCTCAAGCGCGAGGTCTCGCCCGATCTGATCCTCACCCACTACCGCGAGGACCGGCACCAGGACCACCGGACGGTCTCCGACCTGACCTGGAACACCTGGCGCAACCACCTCATCCTCGAGTACGAGATCCCCAAGTACGACGGCGACTTCGGATCGCCGGGCTTCTTCTGCCCGCTCTCCGAGGCCACGCTGGAGCGGAAGATCCGGCTGGTCCTCTCCGCCTTTCCCACCCAGGCGGGGAAGTCCTGGTTCTCCGCCGATCTCTTCCGGGCGGTGGCGCGGATCCGCGGCATGGAGTGCGCCGCCCCGGACCGCTTCGCCGAGGCGTTCTACTGCCGCAAGGCGGTCTTCTAGCAGGCCGTCGAGATGCGGCGCCGTGAAGAGGGTCGAGGGCGGTTTCGCCCACAGCACCTTCACTGGATTCGAAAGACATTGCTCACCACGGCGGCCGGCGAACTTTTCGCGGCGGTCGTCGAGCAGCGTGCAGCGCGCGCCCTGCGAGGGCCGCGCGTCCTACCGGTTCATGATGATGGAGCGGAAGAACGCGCGCGGGTGGCGCAGCGCCCCCTTCAGGTGGAGCGCGGCATCGATCAACGCCGGCAGCCTGTCGTCCGGATCGAACGTCGCCTCGACGGTTCCGTCGCGGTGCTTCGCCGACCATTCGCGCCAGCGCCGCGCCTCGTCCACGCTCATCCGCCCGGACAAGCGCTGCGCCGCGATCATCAAGCCGAGGGCGAAGCTGTGGCACCAGGCCGTGCGCCCGTGATCGGTCGCCGCTTGCGCCTCGCGGACGGCGCGCTCCAGCTCCCGCTCGTCGCGGCGGGCGCCAGCGTACACGAGCAGGGGCATCGGGAGCCCGCGGGCAATCTCGAACCCCATCTGGTTGTAGTAGCGCGGGTTGAAGTCGATCAGCAGCCGGCGATCCCCGACGCGAATGAACTCCGCCTCGAAGACGCCGAAGTATCCGGTCGACTTGCAGAGGGCCGCGATGCCCCTCGCTTCCACCGGGTCGAGCGGGGCGTCCTCGAAGCAGACGCCGACGCCCACCCGCCGCGGCTGCTGCAGGACCTTCGTGGAAGCGCGGGCGACGAACAGCTTGCCACCGGCATCGACGAATCCGGCGACGGAGTGGATGTGCTCCTCCGCCTCCGGGAAGTACTCCTGCAGCATCGGGCGTTCGATGTCCGGCCGCTCCGCGATGAGGCGCGGCAGGTAGGTGTTCGCGCGGGTGTAGGCCTGGTACGCTTCCAGCAGATCCTCCGGCCGCTGCACGCGGACGCCCTTGTTGAGCGTGCGGAACATCACCTGCGTGCAGGGCTTGATCAGCAGCGGGAAGCGGGCCTCGCGGGCGATGCGCTCGACCTCGGCATCGTCGCGAGGAACGTACGTGATCGGGGTCTGAAGGCCCGCTGCGGACGCCGCCGATGCGAGCGACCTCTTGTCGAGCAGCGTGAGCACCGTCTCCGCTGCGGGCTGGTAGAGGAGGAAGTCCTTTGCCAGCTCCTTGGCGTGCAGCGCGAAGAGCAAGGCGAGATCGTCGCAGGTGGGATAGAGCACGTGCCGCGGTTCGCGCGCGCCGAACTCGAGCAGCCAATCCATGAAGCGCTGCGAATCCCGGAAGTCCGGGCAATGCACCCGCCGCAGCGTCCACCGGGACCAGGATGCGGGCTGGCCGCGGTGGTCGGACGCGACGGTCACGGCGATGCCAGCCCGGCCCAGGCAGCGGGCCGCGGCCAGGGTTCCGCCGTAGCCCGCCATCGTCAGCAGGACCGGCGGCCTGACGCCGGCCCGGGCTGGAGCGGCGAGCTCTGTTTCAGCGCGCGATCGGGGTAGCGACATGTTCCGCCGCGCCGGAAGCGGCGCCTTTCCCGGCGCGGCCCAGGCTCGCCTCGAGGTACCGGGCGACGGCGGGAGCCGCGAACTCCGCGCCGCAAACGAACCTCAGGATCGGACCGAAGCTGAACGACGCCGCCTGTCCGACGAAGTACAGGCCCGGCACCGACGACTCGAACTGCAGCGAGAGCCGGGGGGCGCGCCGGATCCTGGCGATGCGCGCGGTGAGCTCGGGCCCGAGGAAGGGGAGCCGGTCGATGTCGGTCTCGTACCCGGTGCCGCAGACGACGTGATCGGCGACCAGGCCCTTCTCCCGTCCCTCCCCGTCGCGGATGCGAAGCTCGACGCGAGCGCCCCGGGGCTCCGCTCCCAGCACCGTCGACCTCGGCAACAGCGTAACCCCGTTCTCCAGTTGCTGGCGCAGCCACCAGGTGCCGTAAGGTCCCAGATGCTTGTTCGTCAGCCAGACCCGCAGCCGGTCGGGGAGGAAATACGGCCAGATCGGCAGGTGCTGGAGAGAGTAGTTGAGCGGCCCTTCCCCGAGCACGGTGCGCGGGTAGCGGATCTTCTGCCAGAGCGACCGGCCGCGGCCGGAGGGGACCGGGGTGAAGTAGGGCGCCGACTTCCGCATCACCAGCGTGACCGTCGCCCCGATCTCACGCAGCGCCCCTGCGGACTCCAGCGCCGATTGCCCGGCGCCGACCACGATCACCTGCTTTCCCTTCCACCGTTGGTAGTCGGTGTGGTGGGAGGTGTGACTCACCAGGTCACGGGAAAGATGGCCGAGGGCCTCGGGCATGTGCGCGAAGTAGGTCAAGCCGACGGCGACCACGACGCGCCGGGCGCCGAACCGCGCGCCCGCGGCGGTGGTCACCTCGAATCCATCGTCGACGGCGCGGACCTGGGTCACCTCGACCTTCTCGACCATCGGCAGGAGGCGCGCCTGCGTGTCGACGGCATACTCGGTGAAGCGGGACATCGGGATGGGCTCTTGCCGGCTCAGGCCGCGCGCGTCGCACCACTCGATGAAGGTGTTCCCCGGCTCCGGCGTATAGATATTGCTTCCGAAATCCGGCGATTTGAGATTGATCCCCGGAAGCATGCGCTTCCAGAAGATCATCGGCTGGCCGAAGATGCGGAAGCCGACGCCGCGGGCGCGCAGGTGCGCAGCGACAGACAGGCCGTAAGGTCCCGCGCCGATGATTGCGACGTCGGTAGTCTCGAGCATGCTGTGTCGTGCCCCTCTTTCGACAAGTATCTTCCAGGAGGGCGCGGTCGAACAAGAAAAGAGGGATGGCTGCAACGGTGCTTGCGGGGTGACGCCGGGACCCACCCCATGCTAGATGCGACGAACGTCCCCCGGGTGGCATCCATGGCGTCTTTCTCCAGCGTCGGCGCCGGCGGCGAAGCCCAAATCGTGCGGGGCGGCGGCCCGCTCCTGCAGCTCTCGATGCGGCGCATCCACGACCTGGTGGCTTTTTGCGCGCCCTACGAATTCGAGGACGTGATCGGCGAGGTCACCGGCGCCGATCGCGTCGAGGCGGAGAACCCGGAAGCGATCGACCGGGTGCGGCGCGTCTACAAGCTGGCGCGACTCGGCACCGGGTCGCGGCGGCTGGCGCGGGCGGTGACGCCCGCGCTGCCGGCGCCGCGCCTGACGCGCGAGTACGAGCTGTTCTTCCCCGTCTTCAACCATCCCTTCGAGCTGTTCGCGCTGGCGGCGGTGCCGGAATGGCGCGCGCGCTGCCGCAGGGCGGCGTGCTTCATCAGCGAGCTCTGGGCGCACCAGCTGCCGGGGTATCTCCTCGAGCTGCTCGCCGAGTTCGATCACGTCTTCATCGGCGTGCGGCATCCGGCGGAGGAGGTGGCGCGACTGGTGGGCCGCCCCTGCACGTACCTGCCGCTGGCGGTGGACGTGTTGCGTTTCGCGCCGTACCCGGATCTGCCCGCGCGCTCCATCGACGTGTGCAACATCGGCAGGCGCTCTCCGGTGACGCACGCGGCGCTGCTGGTCCTCGCCCGCGAGCGGCGCATCTTCTACTACTACGACACGGTGCGGGCGAGCGGCGAGCGCGGCAAACAGATGACCTTCCACGTGGGCAACGCCGCCGAGCACCGGCTGCTCCTCGCCAGCGTCCTGCAGCGGAGCAAGTACTATGTCGCCAACCGCGCGCGGGTGAACGAGCCCGAAATGACCGAGGGCAAGGAGGAGATCTCCGGGCGCTACTACGAGGGCGCGGCTGCGGGCGCGGTGCTGATCGGCGAGCCGCCGCGGTCGGAGGAGTTCCGCAAGCAGTTCGACTGGGCGGATGCGGTGATCCGGCTGCCCTTCGACTCGGCGGACGTGGGCGCGATCCTGGAAAAGCTGGAAGACGATCCCGGGCGGCTGGCGCGGATCCGCCGCGAGAACGTGCGGCAGGCGGCGCTGCGCCACGACTGGGTCCACCGCGTGCGCACCGTCTTCGAGACCCTTGGCATGCAGCCGACCCCCGCGATGCGGGCGCGCGAGGAGCAGTTGCGCTCTCTCGCGGCCCGGACAGAGCGCGCGCAGGCCGATCCCCCGTAGCTCGCCGTCAGGCGCCCGCGGCCGCGCGGACCTGCTCCGCCAGCGCCAGCGCGGCGGTGAGGCCCGGTGACTCGATCCCGTACAGGTTCACCAGCCCGGGCACGCCGTGCGCGGACCGCCCCTGGATCTGGAAATCGGAGGCGGGGCTGCCGGGCGGCGCGGTCTTGGGCCGCACGCCCGTGAACCCGGGCTGCAGCGCGCCCTCCTTCAGCGCGGGGTAGTAGCGGCGAATCGAATCGTAGAAGCCCTGGACCCGCGACTCGTCGAACGCGTACTCGACCCGGTCGCACCACTGCACGTCGGGGCCAAAACGGACGCGCCCGGCAAGGTCGAGCGTCACGTGCGTGCCCAGCCCGCCTTGCACGGGGACCGGATAGATGAGCCTGCGAAACGGTGCGCGCCCGGAGAGGATGAAGTAGTGGCCCTTCGCGAAGTGCTGCGGCGGAATCGACGCGGGCGGAACGCCCTCGATCCGCCGGGCGACCTCCTGGGCCCACGGCCCGGCGCTGTTGACCACCAGCCGGAACCGCATGCGCCAGGGCTCGTCGCCGCCGGCCGACAGCTCGACGCCCTCGTCGCAGACCCGGCCCGAGAGCACCGGCGTGGCCAGGGCGAGGATCGCGCCTGCGCTCTCGGCATCGCGGCGAAACGAGGCCATCAGCGCATGGCTGTCGATGATTCCCGTCGAGGGCGAGAGCAGCCCGCGCACGCAGGAGACTTCCGGCTCCAGCTCGTGCGCCTCTGCCGCCGAGACCCAGACGAGGTCGTCGACGCCGTTCGCCTCGGCGGTCGCCTTGAGGCGCGCCAGCGTCGGGATCTCCTCTTCCGAAGTGGCGACGATCAGCTTGCCCGGCCTGGCATGCGCCACGCCGCGCTCGGCGCAATAGGCGTAGAGGGCCTTGCGCCCCTCGACGCAGAGCCGGGCCTTGAGGGAGCCCGGCGGGTAGTAGATGCCGGCATGGATGACCTCGGAGTTGCGCGAGCTGGTGTGGAAGCCGATGGACCGCTCGCTCTCCAGCACCATCACCTCGCGACCGGCGAGGGCGAGGGCGCGAGCGACGCCGAGGCCGACCACGCCCGCGCCGATCACCGCGACGTCGGCGAGGTCGCTCATGCCGGCGGCTTCCAGCGGTCCGCCTGGCGGGCATTCAGGCTGCTGGTGGCGGCAGCCTTTCCCTTGAGCAGGCACGCCCACTGGTACCGGTGCAGGAAGCGGCGGAACTCGTCGTCCCCGTACCGCGGGTTCCGCAGGAGCAGGCTCTTGAAGTATCCGTGGAGCATCGCCGCGCCGCCGAGCAGCAGCGGCGGGCGGGTCATGCGGTAGAGCCCGCTCGCGAGCATGTAGACGGGGTTCGTCCCCATGAAGTACTGCCCGAACCCGTGGCGGACGCGCCCCGTCCACCAGTTCTTGTGACTGGTGCCCATGGGCCGCAGGTGGACGAAGCGCAGCGCGGGATCGTCGAAGGACGCCGCGATCCATCCCAGCTGGCGGCAGCGATGTCCGTCGATGCCGTCCCACATCAGCTCGCGCACGAACCCCCCGATCTGCCGGAAGCAGGAGGTCCGGTAGAACTTGGTCATCCCGACGGAGTTCTCGTCGCCGGTCTTTTCCGAGACGAGGTTCGTCAGGTCCTCGAGCGGGAAGCGAACGCCGGCATCGGGGACGCCGGGTTTGAAGAAGTACGGCTTTCCCGAGCAGGTCCCGAGCCGGGGCTCGGCCTCCATCCGGTCCATCAGGCCGGCGAAGTACCCCGGGGGCAGATCGAGATCGAGGTCGAGCTTGCAGATGTAGTCGAAGGCAGCGGGGTCGATGGTGGCATACCCGGTGTCGAAGGCCTCGATGACGCCTCCGCCCAGCTTGCGATCGCCGCGGTCCGCCCGGCGGACGATGCGGATCCACGGATACCGCGCCGCGTACTCCGCCAGGATCGCCGGGGTTGCGTCCCGGGATCCGTCGTCCACGATCACCCACAGCGCCGGGAGCTCCGACTGGTGCGCGACGGCGTCGAGCGTGCGCCGCGCGTATCTGGCCTCGTCGCGGCAGGGCGTGATCAGGCAGTACCTGCGCGAGATCATCGATGCACCTCGTGGCGGAGGCAATAGCGGACCAGGACGTAGATGGCCCAGATCCGCGACCAGTAGAGGCCCGGAGCGCCGTCGCGGAACGCCTGCCAGAGCCTGGCGACGGCCGTGGGGTCGAGGCCGGCGGCGCTCACCGCCGCGGGGTCGCGAAGGGTCTCGTCGATCGCATTGCTCAGCCCGTGGCGGATCCAGCGATCGAACGGGAGCACGAAGCCGCTCTTCGGCCGCGCGAACAGCGCGGGATCGAGGCTCCGCAGCCCGATGCGCCGGAGCATCGCCTTCTGCCCGAGCGGCTGGTAGCGGGCTGCGTCGGGCAGCCGGGACACGCTCTCGAACAGGACCTGGTCGACCAGCGGCAGCCGCTGCTCGATCGATGCCGCCATGCTCACCGCGTCGTTGTCCCGGAGCAGCCGCTCGCCGAGGAACACCCGCTGATCGAGCACGCTGACGGCGGAGAGCAGGCTGCGCGAGCGGATCTCGCGGCCGAGCCGCGCCCGGAATGCGTCGGAGAGCCCGTCCTGGAGAGGCAGCGCGCCGTTGGCGCCGAGAAGCTCATGCTGGAAGTCCGGCAGGAACAGGGCGTACGCGAGCTGGTACAAGGCGAGCAGGTCGTCGCCGCGCCCCACCATCTCCGGCAGCTTGGCCCAGCGCGTCTGCGGAGGGAACCCGTTGGTCCTTCGTTGCAGGCGAGAGACGCCGGCCCTCGCCCCGGCGACCAGCGCGCTCCGCGGCAGCCAGCGCAGCCGCCGCGACCAGCGATGGAGCAGGGGCAGATCGCGGAAGGTGGTGTAGCCGCCGAACAGCTCGTCGCCGCCGGTGCCGACCAGCGCCACCGTGAACCCGGCGTCGCGGACCGCGCGCGACATGTAGTACGAGTTCAGGCCGTCGAAGCTGGGTTGGTCGAGGCTGTCCAGCGCATCGTCGAGCCGCCTGACGAAGTGCTGCTCGCTGAGCACCACCTCGCGGTGTTCGGTGCCGATCGCCTCGGCGATGCGCCGTGCCTCCGGCCCTT
>JBGQLA010000256.1:0-7826 GCA_041499865.1 Deltaproteobacteria bacterium | reverse complement strand
GCCCCGAAGGAAAATCGCGTGTAGCTCCGGAATCTTGACGCAATGCGGCTGCGCCGCTTGCCCGGGTTCACGTCAAAGAACTCGCCCGGTACCGTGATGACCTTCTTTTCCAGTGCGGCGCGAAAGAATGCCATCCCGTCGCTGATGTTCGGGGGCAGGCCGGCGAGATTGCCCCAGACATAGAAGGTGCCATCGGGGGCCCGGTCGGGACGGATCCCGATCCGCTCCAGCCGCCGGATCATCACGTCGCGCTTCTCGCGGAACGCGGCGTTGATCGCCAGCGTCTCCTTCCGCACCACGTCCTCGGCAAGCAGGGGAATCGCCGCGCGCTGCAGCGGCCGCGATCCTCCGCCGTCCAGGAAGGAGCCTGCGCTGGCGACCGCGTCGATCACCTTCGCGGGCCCGACCGTCCAGGTGACCCTCCACCCCGGATACCGCCAGTTCTTCGTCAGCCCGTCGAACATCACCACCGGGTCGCGGTTCACGTCCTCGACGTAGCGGGCGGCGCTCTCGATGGGGAGCTGCCCGGGGCGCGCGGTCCACACGTAGTGCGAGTAGAACTCGTCGATCAGGAGCGTGCACTCCTGCGCGCGCGCCGTGCTCACCCAGCGCGCCAGCTCGTCGCCCTGCACCAGCTTGCCGGTGGGATTGCAAGGGTTGCTCAAGAGCAGCGCGGAGAGGCCGCGGCCCTGGATCTCCTTGCGCAGGTCGTCCGCGGTGAAGGCGTAGCCCCGCTCTCCCTCGAGGAGGATGGGGATGGCGGTGAACGCCTTGAAGACGTCGAGCAGCTCCTCGTAGGCGGTGTAGTCGGGCAGGAAGTGGCCGAGGTTGATGTGCCCGAGGGAGGCCGCCGCGCGCGTCAGCGACGCCCGGCCGCCGCCGCAGATGCTCACGTTCTCGGCGCTGTACTGCGAGGGGAGCCCCTTGCGGTAGAGCTGGTTGTACAGGGACGCCACCGCCTCGCGGAGCTCCCAGAGCCCCGGCACCGGCGCGTATTCCTGATCGTCCACGCGCACCGAGACCTGCTGCACGCGCGGCGGCGCGCCGGGCAAGGGGCCCGTCTCGGGCTGCCCCTGTCCCAGGTTGCACCAGGAAGGATCGGAGCTGCGGTAGCCGAGCTTGTGCGCCTCGGAGGTGACGTAGATGACGCCCGTTCGCGGGACCGCGCGGAAAGCTGGAATGGTGACTTCGTCGCTCACGAAGGGAAGCGTAGCACGCGTCACCCGCAGATCGAGTTCGTGCAGGAGTTGTCCAGGCAGATCTGGTCGCGGCCGCAGGTGCGGCCGCAGTCGCCGCAGTGCACGCGATCCTTCGCCAGGTCGTAGCAGGAGCCTGCGCAGTTGCTGAACCCCGCCTCGCACGCGGCGGCGCAGGCGCCCCGGGAACAGACCTGTCCCGGCGCGCAGGCCACCCCGCACGCGCCGCAGTTGGCGAAGGTCTCCACGCAGTTCCCGCCGCACTTGTAGCAGTCGGGCAGGCAGACCGAGTTGTTCAGGCAGTAGTAGCCCGGCAGGGCGCCCTGCTGGACGCACTGGCTGTCGTTGTCGCAGACCAGAGCACAGGGCGTTTCGCAGCCGAGCAGGAGAAGGGAGAAGAAGAGGAGTCGCACCCCGCGAGGGTATCACCGCTTGTAGCGAGGCAGGCGCACTCCCTGCGCCAGCGCGGGAGCGAACAGGTCGCCCAACTCGCGCAGCCGCCCGGGCATCGTCTTCAGATTGAAACGCCGTGGATCGAGTCCCGGCTTCACTTCGCCCCAGCGCAACGGGGTGGAAACCGGCGCCCCGTCCACCCCGCGCAGCGAGTAGGGAGCGACCACCGTCTTCCCGTAGGCGTTCTGCATGCAGTCGAAATAGAGCCGGCCCCGGCGCGCCGACAGCGACCGCTCGAGGGTGACGTTCTTCAGCTGCTTCGCCACCGTCTCCCCGACCTGCAGCGCGAAGGCCTCGGCGTCCTCGTACGTGTGCCCTTTCGCCAGCGGCACCAGGATGTGCAAGCCGCGCTTGCCGGTGGTCTTGGGAACGCTGGGCAGCCCGAGCCGCTCGAACATCCCCTGCAGCACCGCCGCCACCTCCAGCGCCTGCTCGATGGTCTCGCCTTCCGCGGGATCGAGGTCGAACACCACCCAGTCCGGCTGGGTGAGCGTCGGCGCGCGCGAGTGCCAGGCGTGGATCTCCAGCACCGAGTTCTGCGCCAGCCAGCGCAGCGCGCGCGGGCTGTCCGCCACCAGGTGGCGCACCGGCTGTTTCTTCGTCCGGGCGGGCGTCTCCACGATCCGCATCCAGTCCTCGGCGCTCGCGCCCACGTCCTGCTGGAACCAGCTCGACTTCGCGATGCCCTGGTTCCAGTGGACCAGCGTGAGCGGGCGGCCCTCGAGGGCGGCGAGGAAGGCGGGAGCGACGGCGTCGTAATAGGCCGCGACGTCCGCCTTGGTGATGCCCTCCTTCGGGTAGAGGACCCGGTCGGGGTTGGTCAGCTTCTGCGGCGTGCCCGCGCTCGCGGTCGCCGGCGGCGGCGCCTGCCCGGGCGCCGCGCGCTTCCTCGAGGCCGGAGCGCTCTTCAGCGCCGCCGCGGGCTTCTCGCGGACGCACTCCTCGGGCTTCTTGTCCGCGCGCAGGCCCTGGAAGGCGGGATGTCTCAGCTTCCCGTCCTGCGTCCACTCGGTGAACCGCACCTGCGCGACCAGCCGCGGCGTCACCCAGCGCGCATCCCGCAGCCGCGGTGCGCCGCGCGCCGGCGAGGTGACGCGCGCGTCCTGCGAGAGCTCCTTCTGCAGATCCTTCCGCTGTCTGGAGGAGAAGCCGGTCCCCACCTTCCCGGCGAATTCGTAGCCGCCCTTTCCGTCCGCGACCCCCAGCAGCAAGGCGCCCAGCGACCCCGATGCGTTTCCCTTTCCCGGCGTCCAGCCGATGATCGCGAGCTCCTGCGTCGCCTGCGCCTTCAGCTTCAGCCACTCGCGCGAGCGGCCCTTCTCGTAGCTCGAGCCGCGGGCCTTGAGGATCAGCCCCTCCAGGCCGCGCGCGCGGACTTGCGCCAGCGCCGCCGGGATCTCGCCCGGGACCTCTTCCGCGAGACGCAGCTCCGGGGGCGCGTTGGAGAGGAGACTGCGCAGCAGATCGCGCCGCTCCTCCAGCGGACGCGCGCGCAGGTCCTGGCCGTCGAGGCGGAGCAGGTCGAAGGCGAAGAGCACCGCCTGGTCGGCGAGGCCCTGCTGGATCAGCTCGAACCGCGGCACTCCTTCCGGATCGAGCACGCAGACCTCGCCGTCGATCACCGCGTCCCCGACCACCAGCCGCGACAGCGCGCGGGCGACGCGCGGGAACCGTCCGGCGAGATCCAGCGCATTGCGCGTCCACATCGCCACCCGGCCGTTGGAGAGCGCCGAGATGGCGCGGTACCCGTCGTACTTCACCTCCGCGTGCCACTGTCCCGCGGGCGCGTCCTCGACGAGGGTGGCGAGCATCGGCGGCAAGTACCCCGGCAGGATCGCGTCGGGCGCCGCCCGCGGGGCGCGGAGCTTTCCGCTGCGCTCGGGCCCGCGCGTCACCACCCGCCCGCTCACCACCGACTCCGGCCGCTCGGCGACCACGTCGTACGAGGGGTTCTCGGTGCCGTCCTTCGCCTTGAACATCAGCCATTGCGCCTTGCCGGGCTCGCCGCCGTGCGTGCGCACCAGGTGCCATTGGCCGCGCAGCTTGTGGCCGCGGAACTCGACGACGATGTGGCCCTTCTTCCGCTGCTGCGAGAGCTGGCCGGGCGGCACCGAGTCGCAGGAGCCGTTGTCCCAGATCAGCGAGTCGCCCGCGCCGTACTCGCCGTCCGGGATCCGCCCTTCGAAGCTTCCATACTCCAGCGGGTGGTCCTCGGTCTGGATCGCCAGCCGCTTCACCGAGGGATCGTAGCTCGGGCCCTTGGGGACCGACCAGGACGCGAGCGCGCCGTCCATCTCCAGGCGGACGTCGTAGTGCAGCCGGGTCGCGTCGTGCTTGTGGACGACGAAGCCCGGCTCCGGATGCGGCGCGACGGAGCCCGGAGCAGGCTCCGGCGTGACGGCGAAGTCGCGCCTGGCTTCGTACTCTGGAAGCCGCCGTTTCAAGGCCGCTCCCCGCGGCCGTGCGGCCGTGCGCTTGCCGGAGGGACTGCGTGCGCGTGGCATGGACGTACGGTCGGCACGGCTCGGCGCGGAGGGTAGCCCACTTCACTTCCACCTGCGCGGACCGCCCTCCAAGGCTAGGAGCGTGTTGCCGTATTCACGGCAACACGCAGCAACTACGTAGCGGCATACTCCGCCTTCGGCGGAGAGCCGCTAGCTTAGGAACGACAGCAGCAGCTCGTTCACCCGTGCCGGGGCGTCCGCCTGGACCCAGTGGGACGCCTCCGGAATGCGCTGCACCCTTTGGTGTGGCACCCACCGCCGGTCCGGCTCCGCCAGCTCGGCGCCGAGAAACCGGTCGCGGTCGCCCCAGATCACCAGCGTCTCCGCCTCCACCGGCTTCCAGGGCGGGCCAGGGTGGCGCGCCGCGGCCCGGTAATAGTTGATCGGCGCGGTCCGGTCGCCGGCGGCGGCGACGGTGGCCTCGATGTCCGCCTCGTCGTACGCGCCTCGCCGCGCCGGCAGATACCGCAACGCGCGCCGGATCGACTGCGGCGAGATGAACCGCTCCGGCAGGATGGGGAGCTGGAAGAAGAGCACGTACCAGCTCTTGCGCAGCTGCCGGAGGGTGCGCAGCGCGCGCCGCATCCGCGCCGGATGCGGCATGTTCAGGATCGCCAGCCTGCGCACCCGCTCCGGGTTCCACATCGCCAGGTGCCAGGCGACGATCCCGCCCCAGTCGTGCCCGACGACGTCCGCACGCTCGCGGCCGAGGGCCCCGATCAGCCCCGCGACGTCGCCGGCCAGCTTCTCGATCCGGTACGCCGCGACGCCGCGCGGCTTGTCCGAGCCGCCGTAGCCGCGCAGGTCCGGCGCGACGGCGCGGAACCCCGCCGCCGCGAGCGCCGGAAGCTGGTGACGCCACGACACCCAGCACTCCGGGAACCCGTGCAGCAGGACGACGAGCGGCCCGTGCGAAGGGCCCATCGCCGCGCAGTGCAGGCGCACTTCTCCGGCCTGCACCTCGAGATGCTCGACGCCGGCCGGAATCATCGCCCCGCGCTCTCCTCAGTGGGAGTGGCCCGGCTCCAGCGCCCGCAGCTCGCCCAGCGAACCTGTCCTGCGCTGGACGGTAGTCACGGCGGCGCGGTCAGGCGACACCCGCGATCGCGTACACCGCGAGCGCGGAAAAGGAAAGGCTGGCCAGCCAGCGGTGAAGATCGCGCTCGCCTTGCTGCTGCTGGCCGCGCTGGGCATCGCGGCGCTGATCGCCGCCGTGGTCCAGCCCGTGCTGGGCAAGGGGCCGGCCTGGCGCGGGCCGCCGGCGGATCCGGAGCGCCTCTCCGCCCTGGTCCACGGCCTGGTGGCGCTGGGGCCGAGGGACTCCGCGGCGGGCCAGGCGCGCGCAGCCGACTGGATCCGCGCGCAGCTCGGCGGCGCGCGGGTGGAGGACCAGCGGTACTCCGCGCACGGGGGGAGCTACCGCAACCTCATCGTCCGCCTGGGGCCGCAGGGCGAGCGCCGGGTGGTGATCGGCGCCCATTACGACGCGCGCGGGCCACACCCGGGCGCGGACGACAACGCGAGCGGGGCAGCAGCCTTGATCGAAATCGAGAGGCTTCTCCGCGGCGCCGTGCTCCCGCTGGAGATCGAGCTGGCCTGGTACTCGAACGAGGAGCACGGCCTCCTCGGCAGCGCGGAGCACGCGCGGTCCGCGCGCGGCGTTCGGGCGATGATCTCGCTGGAGATGCTCGGCTGCTTCGATCAGCCGCAGCAGTTCCCCTTCGCGGCGCTCAAGCTGCTCTATCCGTCGCGCGGCGACTACATCGTGGTGGTGGGCCGGCTCGAGGACATGGCGCTGGTCCGGTCGGTGAAGCGCGGCCTGCGGGCGAACGGCGCCGCCGTGCGCTCGATCGACGCCCCGGAGTCGATCCCCGGCATCGGCGACTCCGACCACTCGAGCTTCTGGCGGGCGGGCGTCCGCGCCGCGATGGTGACGGACACCGCCTGGTACCGCAACCCGCGCTATCACACGGCACAGGACACTCCGGATACCCTGGATTACCGGCGCATGGCCCGCATCGCGGAGGGCATCGCCGCCTGGGCCTCCGCGTTCTCGCCCTGAGCTATACTGGCTGACCTGCGGCGGAGGCGCCCATGGCCACCATCGAACGGCACATCACCCGGCAGCTCGTGGCGCTCGACGCAATCACGCCCTGCCGCGAAGCGGCCAAGGTGATGGACGAGAAGAAGATCGGATCCGTCGCCGTCCGCGAAGGCGGCAAGGTGGTGGGCATCGTCACCGAGCGCGATCTCGTCTCCCGCGTGCTCGCCGCCGGAGACAGCGGCGCGATGCCCATCGGCGAGGCGATGCGGACCGATCTCCCGCGCATCACGCCGGAGACCAGCGAAGCCGAGGCGGCGGAGCTGATGCGCACGCACTACACCCGGCATCTCCTGGTGGAGCAGACCGGCCAGGTGATGGGGATCATCTCCATGCGCGACGTGATCCAGCTGATGCTCGACGACAAGCAGTTCCTCATCGAGCAACTGCACGTCTATATCGACGGACGCTGAGCGCGGCGAGCAAGGCCAGGGTGACGGCGAAAGCGATCGCTCCGGGGAGGAGCCCGCGCGGCAGGAAGCGCAAGCTCACCTCCCGCGCTCCTTCCGGCAACTCCACCCCGAGAGCGCAGAGATCGACCCGGACGACCGCCGCATCCTTGCCGTCGACGCGCGCGCGCCAGCCGGGATCGAAGTGCTCTCCGATCACCAGGAGCCTCCGGCCGGGCGCGCGGACCCGGATGCGCATGCGCTCCGGCGAGACTCGCTCGAGCTGCGCCTCTCCAGGCGGTCCCGGCTCCGCCAAATCGACTTCGGAGGTGATCGCCTCGCGCGAGGGATCGATGCCGGCGCCGGCCAGGGCGGCGACCGGCGCTTTGGCGCGGACCGCATGCGCGACGAGGAACGCGCGCGGGAGCGGCTGCTGCTCGCGGATCCACATCCCGTACGGACCGCGGATCCACCCCGGATCGGCTGGCGCTTCCCACGGCATGCGCACGGTGAACCGCACGCCCAGCACCGCCCGGAACGCGGCGGGCGCCAGCGCCTGCGCGAGCCGGTACCGCTCGTCGTTGAGGGACCCGTACCCGGAGACGGATTCGATGCGCTGGACCGCGTTCGTCCGCGGCGCCAGAACCTGCGCGCTCCAGGCGGCGCGGCGCAGCCTGGCATCCAGGCCCGGCAGCATCAGCGACTGCTCGGTGTCGGACTCGATGCGCCAGGCTCCTTCGCTCGGGCCTGCCCGCTGCGTAAGCAGCTCCGCGAGCGGCGGCCGCGATTCGAGCAACTCCCGCGGAGCGGTGACCAGGAGCCCGCTGCCGCAGAAGAGCGCGGAGACCGCGCAGATCGCCGCGCCCAGCGGCTCGCGGCCGCGTCCCGGCGCCGCCGCGATCGCCAGGCCCGCGGCGAGCGCCGCCTCGACGAGCAGCGAGCGCGAGAGCGCGGAAAGGAAGAGCGGCGCCGCTTGCGCGGCATGGACGCGGCCGTGAGCGACGAGCCAGGCCGCGATCGCATCGTGCCGCAACGCCGCCACCCCGCAGATCGCGAGCAGGAGGCCTGCGGCCGCAGCGGAGATCGCCATCGCCTTGCGCGCCGCGCGAGCGTCCGCGCCGAGCATCCTCTGCGCACCCATCGCCGCCGCGAGCGCCAGCAGCAGCGTGGCCGGGCCGACCAG
>JBGQLA010000255.1:0-7835 GCA_041499865.1 Deltaproteobacteria bacterium | reverse complement strand
TCGTGACGCGCACCAGGCGGAGTCGGAGGCGTTCTTCAAGTCGATCGAGAACCATCTCGACAACAATCCTTACAAGATCATGATCGCCTCCGGCGACTGGACCTGCACGGTCGCGAGATGGACGGGCCGGATGATCGGCCCTTGGAAGGGCTTGGACGGCAAGGTGCATCCGGCGACGAACAAGCGCTTCGAGCTGGAGTTCTGCACGGTGGCGCGCTGGAAGAACGGCGAGATCGTGGAGGAGAAGCTGTTCTACGATCAGGTCGGCTTCCTCAAGCAGATCGGCGTGCTGTAGCCCTCGGCGCAGGCAGCGGGACGCCGAAGTTCTTCATCTCGCACGGCAAGCAGGACCCGATCCTGCCCATCGAACGGACCAGCCGGGAAATCGTCAGCGTCTTCCGTTCCCGCGGCTACCCGGTGCAGTACGTGGAGTTCGAGGGAGGGCACGAGGTCCCGCAGGAGATCTCCACCCAGGCGATGAGCTGGCTGAAGGCGGACTGGTCGCCGGCCGCGGCGCTGGGCCCGCAATGACGAATGCAGCGCGCTGCGCTACCCGAACCGGACGCAATACACGGGCGGCAGATCCCGGCTCAACGCGCTCCACGAATCGCCGGAGTCGCGCGAGGCCCAGAGCGCGCCGGTGGTCGAGCCCATCGCCAGCGTCCGGCCATCGTCCGCCACCTCGAGGGCATGGCGGTAGATCAGGTGATACGCGTTCTTCTGCGGCAGCCCTGAGCGCAGCGCCTCGAACGACTTTCCGCCGTCGCGCGTCCGCGTCACCACCAGCGCGCCCTCCACCGGCACGCGCAGCTCGTCCTTCACCGCCGGGACGAACCAGACGGTTTCCGGATCGCGCGGGTGCACCGCGACGGCGAAGCCGAACGAGGACGGCTTGATGTTCACCTCGGTCCAGCTCCGCGCGCCGTCGGTCGTGCGGAAGACGCCATTGTGGTGCTGGGCCCAGAGGACGTCGGGCGCTCCCGCGCAGCGGACGATCCGGTGCGGATCCTGGATCACCGGGTTCTCCCGCTGCCCGGGCGGCATGTAGGCAGCGATCATCCCCCGCGAAGCCACCGACCAGGATTCGCCTCCGTCCTCGGTCAGCCAGGCGCCGCCGCACGAGACGCCCGCGAGCACACGGCGCGGGTCGCGCGGGTCCACGCAGATGGAGTGGATGCCCGGGAAGTCGTACCCGCCGCCGAACCACTGCTTCCGCTCGGGCTTGTCCCACAGCGAGCGCACCAGCCGCCACGAGGCGCCGCCGTCGGGAGAGTGGAACAGGCCGCCGGGAATGGTCCCGCACCAGAGCGCGCCGGCGGCGCGGGGATCCGCCTCCAGGATCCAGATCTGGTCGAGGCTCCAGGGCCAGGGAGCGCCGGTCATCGGGCTCTTGTCGTCCGCATCCACCGGCTTGTCCGGCCACTTCGGCGCGGCCAGTTCCTCCCAGGACTCGCCGGCGTTCCGCGACCGGTGCAGCTTGGCGCCGAAGTGCCCGTGCCCGACCGCGGCATGGAGCGAACCGTTGCGCGACAGCACCGCCGTCACCGGCGTACCCAGGAAGGAGACGCGCGCGATCTCTCCGTCCCGAAGCGTGAACAACCCCTTCCGCGTGCCGACGTAGAGCGTGTCCATCTCTATCCCCCCGAGAGGGCCTGCATCACCGTGATCTCCGCGCCGGGCGCGACGGCGTCGGTCAGGTGCACGCGATCGCGCACCGCTTCTCCCCCCACGAACACCACCACGTGCCGCCGGAGCGCCCCCTGGTCGTCGACGATGTAGCCGCGAAGCTCGGGACGGCGCGCGAACACGGCCGCCAGCGCTTCGCCGACGGTCGCTCCCGGGACGTCCGCCGCACCGGCGTCGACGTGCCTTCGCAGGTTCGCGGTGAACGTGACCCTGGGCATGGAGCGCATTTTACGCTGCCAGGAAACGGACGCCACCCTCGCTGGCCGTAAACCCCAGGGCCTTCGCGGTAGACTTCCTCCGGTGCCGGGCCCTCGCCTCACGCTGCTCCAGACCTTCGCCGGCGGAGCCGCGCTGGTCGCGGTCCTGCTCGGCGTCCTCGCCGCGGTGGTGCTGGCGGGCACGCGGCGCTCGATCCTCGACTCCGCCGAGAAGCTGCGGGCCGCCGCGGCGCTTCGGGCGGAAGAGTTGGTCCTGCGGCAACTCTCCATCGCCTCCGAAGCGGTGGACGGCGTGGAGCGCGACCTCGATCGCGGGCTGGTGCGCGCGGACGATCCCCTGAGCGTGGAAGCGGCGCTGTTCCGCCAGCTCGCGCGCGACCCGCTGCTCGCCGAGGTGACGCTGATCCGCGCCGACCGGGTGGGCTACGGCAAGGACGGCGAGATCGAGATCGCTCCGGCGGGCCGGTGGCAGGTGTCCGTCTCCCGCGCCAGCGACTCTGCCGAGAGCCCGATCCTCACCCGGCTGATCTCCCAGGGGCCGCGCGGATTCGCCGCCCGGCTGCGCACCCGTTCCTGGGACGCGGAGTTCTCCGAGGGCGCCTTCGTGCGCGAAGGGCCTGCGCCCGATCCCACAACGCACCTCACCTTCCGGAGCGCCGCCTCGCGCGCCTGGTCCGGGCTGCCGATCTGGACCGACCTGGCATTCGCGCAGCTCGATGCCGCGCTTCCGCGCGAGCGCCGCCGCGTGCTCGTCTCGGTGCAGAAGGCGGTCGAGGACAGCGGCGGCCGGTTCGTCGGCGTGATCCGCGCCGGCATCCTCGCCGCGGGGATCGACGGAATCGCGAAGCTCAAGGTGAACGAAAGCGATCCCGCGGATCCCCACCGGCTGTTCCTCGCCGACTCCGAAGGGCGGCTGGTGACGCGCCTCGAGCCCGAGGATCGGTTGGAGCTGGCCGACGACGCGCTGCGTGTCCGGCCTGCGCGCCTGCCGCGCGCGATCGAGCTGGCCCTGAGCAGCGACGTCTTGAAGAAAGCGCGCGGCGCCGAGCGGTCCGGCGAGCTGATCGTCGACGGCGAGCGCTACCTGATGACGTTCCGTCCGCTGGCGGCGACGCAGGACTGGCTCGCCGGCATCGTGGTGCCCGAGTCGGCCTATACCGCGGAGCTGCATCGCCTGCGCGCGCGGCTCGCGACGGCCATCGCGTTGGTTCTGGCCCTGATCCTGATCGGAGGAGGAATCGCGCTGGCGGCGCTCCGGCGCGGCCTGGGAAGCATCGTCCAGGGCGCGGCGCGGATGCGCCAGCTCCAGTTCGCGGCAGCGGACACCAGAGCCCCGTTCCGGGACGTGCAGGAGGTGCTCGGTAGCCTCGAGCAGGCCAAGACCGCCATGCGCGCGCTCGGAAAGTACGTGCCCGTCGATCTGGTCCGCGAGCTGTGGTCGCAGAACCGCGAGCCGGTCCTCGGCGGCGAGCTGCGCGACCTCTCCATCCTCTTCACCGACCTGGAAGGCTTCACCTCGCTCGCGGAGAAGCTTTCCCCCGACGAGCTGGCGCGCCGGCTCGGCCTCTATCTGCAGACGATGGCGGAGGCGATCCGCTCCAGCGGCGGGACCATCGACAAGTTCGTGGGCGACGCGGTGATGGCGCTCTGGAACGCGCCCACCCCGCGCGCAAATCATGCGTCCCTCGCCTGCCAGGCGATCCTGCGCTGCCGGTCGGCGACCCAGCGCCTGTACGCCAGCGAAGCGTGGCAGGGCGTCCCCGCGCTGCGGACCCGGTTCGGGCTTCATCGCGACCGGGTGATGGTAGGGCACTTCGGCGCGCCCGAGCGGCTCAGCTACACCGCGCTCGGCGACGGCGTGAACCTCGCCGCGCGCCTGGAGAGCCTGTGCAAGCAGTACGGGGTCGACGCCATCGCCAGCGGGGCCGTCGTCGAGGAGGCGCAGGGGGAGTTCGTCTTCCGCCTGCTGGACCGCGTAGCGGTGAAGGGGAAGACGTCGGGCGTCCTCGTGTACGAGCTGCTCGGCGCGGCCGGCGAGGAGATCCCGAACCTGGCCGCCGCGCGCGCGTACGAGCTCGCGTTCGAGGCGTACAGCCGGCGTGACTTCGACGGCGCGATCGCCCGCCTCCAGCAGCATCCGGGCGATCCGCCCAGCGTCGCGCTGCTGCAGCGCTGCCGATCGCTCGTCGAACGGCCGCCCCCCGCGCATTGGGACGGCGTCCACGTCGCAGCGACCAAGTAGCGTCCCGCTCGCCTACCGGTTGCCGCAGCGCGGCAGAAAGGGTTGCGGCGGGCCACCCCGTTCATGTACGAACTTTAGGACGCGCTTTGATGCGCCTGCAGCAAGGGACAAAAATGTCGGAAGCAGCCTACCCAGAGAAACAAGGGCTCTACGATCCGGCGCTCGAGCACGACTCCTGCGGCTTCGGCTTCGTGGTGGACATCAAGGGTCGTCCCTCGCACGACATCGTGGTCAAGGCGCTGGAGGTGCTCTGCAACCTGGAGCACCGCGGCGCGACCGGCGCGGAGAAGGACACCGGCGACGGCGCAGGCATCCTCTTGCAGATCCCGCACACCTTCCTCACCGCGGAATGCAGCAAGGGTGGCATCCAGCTCCCGGGGCGCGGCCAGTACGCAGTGGGAATGGTGTTCCTGCCGCCCAGCGAACCCGGGCGGGAGGCCATCAACCGCCTCTTCGAGGAGACCATCCGCGACGAGGGCCAGCGCCTGCTCGGGTGGCGCGACGTGCTCACCGACAACGGCGCGCTGGGCGCGACCGCGAAGTCGAGCCAGCCGATCATCCGGCAGATCTTCATCGCCCGCGGCGCCGACGTTCCCGACGAGGCCGCCTTCGAGCGCAAGCTCTACGTGATCCGCCGGCTGGTGGAGAAGAAGGTCTCCCGCTCCGCCATCCCCGGCCGCAGCTACTTCTACGTCCCCAGCCTCAGCTACAAGACCATCGTCTACAAGGGGATGCTCAACGCGGGGCAGCTCCGCCGCTTCTATCTCGACCTTCAGGATTCGGCGGTGGTCTCCGCCATCGGGATGGTGCACTCGCGCTTCTCCACCAACACCTTCCCCTCCTGGGGGCGTGCGCACCCGTACCGGTACATCTCGCACAACGGCGAGATCAACACGCTGCGCGGCAACATCAACTGGATGCACGCGCGCCAGTCGATGATGCGCTCGAAGCTGTTCGGCAAGGATCTGCAGAAGATCCTCACCATCATCGACACCGAGGGCTCCGACTCGGCGATGTTCGACAACGTGCTCGAGCTGCTCACGCTCTCGGGGCGCGAGCTGGCGCACGCGGTGATGATGATGGTCCCCGAGCCGTGGGCGCGCGACGAGACCATGAGCGCCGAGCGGAAGGCGTTCTACGAGTTCCACGCCTGCCTGATGGAGCCGTGGGATGGCCCGGCGTCGATCGCGTTCACCGACGGCGTCCGGGTGGGCGCCGTGCTCGACCGCAACGGCCTGCGGCCCTCGCGCTACTACGTGACCAAGGGTGGCCTGGTGGTGATGGCCTCCGAGGTCGGCGTGCTGGACATCCCCGCCGACCAGGTGGTGCGCAAGGGGCGGCTGCAGCCCGGGCGCATCTTCCTGGTGGACACGGCGGAGCAGCGCATCGTCTCCGACGAGGACCTCAAGGAGCGCATCGCGCGCCAGGCGCCCTACGAGGAGTGGCTGCGCAGCTCGATGCTGCACCTCAACGACCTGCCGCCGCCGGTGCGCGCGATCTATCCCGACCGGGAGATGCTGATCCGCCGCCAGGAGGTGTTCGGGTACACCTCGGAAGAGCTGAAGCTCCTGATCACGCCCATGGCCACCACCGGCAACGAGGCGGTGGGCTCGATGGGAACCGATACGCCGCTCGCCGTGCTCTCCGAGCGGCCGCAGCTGCTCTTCAATTACTTCCAGCAGCTCTTCGCGCAGGTGACGAACCCGCCGGTCGATGCCATCCGCGAGGAGATCATCATGTCCTCCGAGACCTCGATCGGGCCGGAGGCGAACCTGCTCGAGGCCGGGCCGGAGTGCTGCCGGCAGCTCGCGCTGCCCTCGCCGATCCTGACGAACGACGAGCTGGCGCGGATCCGCTCGCTGGACGGCGGGCCTGCGTCGCGGGCGCTGAGGACCATCAAGCTGCCCACCCTGTTCAACCCCAAGGGCGACGGGGCGGGCCTGCGCAGCGCGCTGGAGGACCTGCGCTGGAAGGTCTCCGAGTGCATCGCCGAGGGGTTCAACCTGATCGTGCTCTCCGATCGCGGGCACGACGCCGAGGCGGCGCCCATTCCTTCGCTGCTGGCGGTCTCCGCCGTCCACCACCACCTGATCCGGGAAGGGACGCGCACCCGCTGCAGCCTGATCGTGGAGAGCGGCGAGCCGCGCGAGGTGCACCAGTTCGCCCTTCTCATGGGCTACGGGGCGAGCGCGATCAATCCGTACCTCGCCTTCGAGACCGTGCACGAGCAGGTGAAGGAAGGGATGATCCCCGGCCCCGCCGCGGACGCGGAGAAGAAATATCTAAAAGCGGTCGTCAAGGGGCTGGTGAAAGTGATCTCCAAGATGGGGATCAGCACCATCCAGAGCTACCACGGCGCGCAGGTGTTCGAGGCCATCGGGCTCTCGCAGGATTTCGTCGACGAGTACTTCACCTGGACGGCGTCGCGGGTGGGCGGCGTGGGGATCGACGTAATCGCCAAGGAAGCGCGCATGCGGCACGAGCGGGGCTTCCCGCCCAAGCGGCCCATCGTGCACACCAGCCTGCCGGCCGGGGGCGAGTACCAGTACCGCTCCGGCGGCGAGTACCACCTGACGAACCCGGAGACGATCCACAAGCTGCAGCACGCCTGCCGCACCGGGAGCTATCCCGTGTTCCAGGAGTACACGGCGCTGATCGACGACCAGTCGAAGCAGCTCGCCACCTTGCGCGGGCTGATGGACTTCCGCGCTGCCGCGAAGCCGGTGAAGCTGGACGAGGTGGAGCCGGTGGACGCGATCATGCGCCGCTTCAAGACCGGCGCGATGAGCTACGGGTCGATCTCCAAGGAGGCGCACGAGACGCTGGCCATCGCCATGAACCGCATCGGCGGCAAGTCGAATACCGGCGAGGGTGGCGAGGATCCGGTGCGGTACGTGAAGGAGCCCAACGGCGACTCGAAGAACTCCGCCATCAAGCAGGTGGCGAGCGGCCGGTTCGGGGTCACCAGCTACTATCTGGTGAACGCGCGCGAGCTGCAGATCAAGATCGCCCAGGGCGCCAAGCCGGGCGAGGGCGGCCAGCTTCCCGGCGCGAAGGTCTATCCCTGGATCGCCAAGGTGCGGCACGCGACGCCCGGGGTGGGGCTGATCTCGCCGCCGCCGCACCACGACATCTACTCCATCGAGGATCTGAAGGAGCTGATCCACGACCTGAAGAACGCGAACAAGGACGCGCGCATCAGCGTCAAGCTGGTGGCGGAGCTGGGCGTCGGCACCATCGCCGCCGGCGTCGCCAAGGCGCACGCGGACGTGGTGCTGATCTCCGGCCACGACGGCGGCACCGGCGCCTCCCCGCTCACCTCGATCAAGCACGCAGGGATTCCCTGGGAGCTGGGGCTGGCGGAGACGCACCAGATCCTGGTGCTCAACGATCTGCGCAGCCGGATCACCGTCGAGGTCGACGGCCAGCTGAAGACGGGCCGCGACGTGGTGGTCGGCGCGCTGCTCGGCGCCGAGGAGTTCGGCTTCGCCACGGGCCCGCTGATCGCGCTCGGCTGCATCATGATGCGCGCCTGCCACCTCAACACCTGCCCGGTGGGCGTCGCCACCCAGGACCCGCGCCTGCGCGCGAAGTTCACCGGCCAGGCCGAGCACGTGGTGAACTTCATGCGCTTCATCGCCATGGAGGTCCGCGAGTACATGGCGGAGCTGGGCTTCCGCACCTTCGAC
>JBGQLA010000254.1:0-7845 GCA_041499865.1 Deltaproteobacteria bacterium | reverse complement strand
GAATCCCGGTAGATGGGGACACCGTTCACCGGCCACAGCTTCTACGGAGCGGAAGGGCTCTATTGAGGCACGGAGATGGGGACACCGTTCACCGGCCACAGCTTCTACGGAGCGGAAGGGCTCTATTGAGGCACGGAGATGGGGACACCGTTCACCGGCCACAGCTTCTACGGAGCGGAAGGGCTCTATTGGGGCACGGAGATGGGGACACCGTTCACCGGCCACAGCTTCTACGGAGCGGAAGGGCTCTATTGAGGCACGGTGTCCCCGTCACTATGCCGTGTGCTCGCCGAAGACGTCGCGCATGGAGTTGGCGATCTCGCCCAGGGTGGCGCGCGCCTTGACCGCGGCGACGATGCGGGGGACGAGGTTCTCGCTGCCCTCCGCGGCGCGCTTCAGGTCCGAGAGAGCGCGGGTTGCGCCTGCGCTGTCGCGCTGCCTGCGGAATGCCCGCACCCGCGCGGCCTGCTGCTCCTCGAGCGCGGGGTCGAGCTTGAGCATGTCGAAGGGCGGATCGCCGGAGGCGGCGAACTCGTTGACGCCGACCACGATCTGCTTCTTCTCCTCCACTTCCCTCTGCGCGATGTAGGCGGCGTCCTCGATCTCCCGCTGCGGGTACTGGCGCGAGATCGCCTCCACCATTCCGCCCATCTCCTCGATCTTGCGCAGGTAGTCGACCGCCTTCGACTCCAGCTCGTCGGTGAGGGATTCCAGCGCCCAGGAGCCTCCCAGGGGGTCGATGAAGTCGCAGACGCCGCTTTCGTGCGCGACGATCTGCTGCGTCCGCAGCGCGATGCGCGCGCTCGCCTCCGTCGGCAGGCCGAGCGCCTCGTCGCGGCTGTTGGTGTGCAGCGACTGGCACCCGCCCAGCACCGCCGCCAGCGCCTGCAGCGCCACGCGCACCACGTTGTTGTCGGGCTGCTGCGCAGTGAGCGTGGACCCCGCGGTCTGCGCGTGGAAGCGCAGGGTGCAGGAGTGCGGGTCCTTCGCCTTGAACCGGTCCTTCATCGTCCGCGCCCAGAGCCGGCGGGCAGCGCGGAACTTCGCCACTTCCTCGACGAAGTCGTTGTGCACGTTGAAGAAGAAGCTGAGGCGGCCGGCGAAGGAGTCCACGTCCAGCCCGCGCTTCACCGCCGCATCCACGTAGGCGATGCCATCGCCGAGCGTGAAGGCGATCTCCTGCGCCGCCGTCGAGCCTGCCTCGCGGATGTGATAGCCGGAGATGGAGATGGGGTTCCATTTCGGCACCACCTTCGAGCAGTACTCGAAGGTGTCGGTGATCAGCCGCATCGAGGGCCCGGGCGGATAGATGTACGTGCCCCGCGCGATGTACTCCTTGAGGATGTCGTTCTGGATGGTCCCGGAGAGCTCCGCCGCCGGGGTCCCGTGCGCCTCGCCCACCGACTGGTAGAAAGCGAGCAGCGTCGCGGCCGTGGCGTTGATGGTCATCGAGGCGGAGACCCTGCCCAGGTCGATGCCCTTGAAGAGGCGCTCCAGATCCTCCACGGTGTCGATGGCCACGCCGACGCGGCCCACCTCGCCGCGCGCGCGCGGGCTGTCCGAGTCGTGCCCCATCTGCGTGGGCAGATCGAACGCGGTGGAAACGCCGGTCTGGCCGGACGCCAGCAGATACCGGAAGCGCTCGTTGGTCTGCTCCGCCGACCCGAACCCGGCGTACTGCCGCATGGTCCAGAAACGGCCCCGGTACATGGTCGGCTGCACCCCGCGCGTGAACGGGTGCAGGCCGGGGAACCCGATCGCCGCGGGCGGCTCCGGCGGCGAATACAGGGGCTCGATGGGGATGCCGCTGGAAGTCTGAAACAGCGCCTTGCGCAGCGCGCCCGGCTTCGCCGCCGTTTTCCCGTACACCTCGCGCGCCCACTTCTCCAGCGCAGTCATCTGCGGACTCCTTCGGCAAAACAGATCGCATACCAGATGGCGGCCTGGGGCCGCCGCGACCACTCGAGAAATGCGGCAAGCGCCCCTTCGATCTCCGCGGCGCCCAGCAGGCCGCCGTCGATCATCGCCGCGCGGGCGCCCGCGAGCTGGCTGTGGAGGTTCTCGACGAATCCGGGCCACTTCGGTTCCGCGGCGCAGGAGCCGAAGTAGATCCAGGTCGAGCGGACCGGCGCCGCGCCCGCATCGTGCAGCAGCGAGACCAGCCGCCGCCCGATGAAGGGATCGCAGCCGAGCCGATCGTAGGTGCGCTGGAACGCGCGCCAGAGCGCCGCGAAGCCCGCAGGCTCCGGCCAGCAGCGGAAGACGTCGTGGTCGTCGTCCTGCAGCACCAGCCGGCCGCCGGGCCGGACCGCGCGCACCATCTGGCGCACGACGGCGAGCGGGTCGCGCACGTGCTCCAGCACGAAGCGCGCGTGGGCCAGATCGAAGCTCCCCCATTCGCGGTCGCGCAGCGGCGGATCGGCGACGTCGCCGCGGCGCAGATCGAGCAAGGGGTGCCGCTCGGCGCCCGCGAGCTGCTCCTCGCTCCGCTCGATTCCCACCAGCCGCGCGCCCGCAGCCCGCGCCATCTCCAGCGAAAGCTGTCCCAGGCCGCAGCCGAAGTCGACGATCAGGTCGCCGGGCTTGACGTTCAGCTCCCGCAGAGCCGCCTCGTTCATCAGGCGGTTCAGGAGCGACAGCCGGCCTTGCTCGGCCGGAGAGGTGCCGTGCAGGTAGGCGGCCTCGGCGCTCATGTGCCGCTTCTAACGCAATTCCATCCTCAGCGCTCCGTGGCTACCTGATCGGTGTGCAGTCACAGGTCCGACCCGCCTCTCCCAGGCCTCTCGAGCGGGTGGCTGCGCGCCGCAACCCTCGCGCCGCCCGGGTCACGCTGGGCATCCTCGCCGCCGTCGCCACCGCCCTCTTTCTCTGGGTGGTCTCCCCCTTCGCCTCTCCGCTGCTGCTCGCCGCGGTGCTCGCCGCCGTCTTCCAATGGCCGCTGGAGCGGATGACGCGGGCGATGCGCGGGCGGCGGAAGAGCGCGGGCCTGCTGATCGCGCTGGGGATCGTGGTGGTGATCGTGATGCCCTTCGCCAGCATCGGCGCCTTTGCCGCCCGCGAGGCGATCAGCGGCTTCCAGTTCGTCCGCGACACCATGGGCGTGCAGAGCGTCGACGATCTGAAGACCGTGCGCCTGCCGGCGCCGGTGGAGCAGTCCCTGCGCGCGCTGCACCTGACGCGGGCGCAGGTGCACGAGTTTGCCGGGCACGCGGCGGACAAGGCGCAGGAGATGGGCCCCCAGCTGCTCAAGAGCAGCTGGGAGGTGGTGTTCCACACCATCATCATGCTGCTCGCGTTCTACTTCCTGCTGGTCGACGGGCGCCGGCTGATCGCCTGGCTGTGGAACGTCTCTCCGCTGCAGGCGCGCCAGACCGAGGAGCTGCTCGCGGAGTTCCACCGGGTGGCAACCGGCTCGATCGTCGGCAACGTCGCCACCGCGCTGCTGCAGGGCGTGGCGATGGGAATCGGCTTCGCCATCTTCCGCGTGCCGCACGCGCTCTTCTTCGGGATGCTGACCGCCATCGCATCCTTCATCCCGGTGGTCGGCACCGCCATCGTCGCCGTGCCGGCCATCGCCATGCTCGCGCTCTCCGGGCACGGCGGCGCCGGCATCGGTCTCGCCATCTGGTACTTCGTCTTCGTGGTCGGGCTCGAGCACCTGGCGAAGCCGTTCATCCTCCGCGCCACCTCGGGCGGCGAGATGCACACCGGCCTGATGTTCCTCGCCCTGCTCGGCGGGCTGGAAGTTTTTGGCCTGCTCGGCGTCGTCCTCGGGCCGCTGATCGTCAGCTTCTTCGTCTCGCTGATGCGGATGATCGAGCGCGACGCCCGCGAGCCCGGCGTCCTGCACTAGCGGCTCTCCGCCGAAGGCGGAGTATGCCGCTACGTAGTTGCTGCGTGTTGCCGTGAATCGGCAACACGCTCCCAGGCGGCGACCGCACCTGACGTCGGCCACTTTCTGCTAGCGTGGTCTCGTGCGGCGAGGAGGCTGGAAGGGAACCGAACCATGCTCGTCGCTCCTCCGGATTCCCGGAGCGTAACCCATGCCCGCAATCCCGACGGAAGCCGCAGTCGATCGCAACGCCGCCCGCGGGATGGTGCGCGCCGGATTCGTCTGCGGCGCGGCGTTCGTCATCGCTTCGGCCATCCGTGGATGCGTGCACGGCGAAGACTTCCGGGCGGACGTCCTCTGGACCGCGGTCTTCGGCGTCAGCGCGCTCCTTTGCCTGGGCGCCGCCGGCTCCCTGGGCGTGCGCTTGCTCCTGCGCTCGAGGCTCCCAAGCGAGATCGCGCGGGGGAACGTCGCTGCAGGCGTCGCCGCGGGCGCGCATTACGCCGCCACCGGACTGGTGACCGCTCGATGCCTCTATGGAGACGACGTCGCGACCCTGGGGATATCGGTCATCTTCTTCCTCATCGCGCAGGTGACGCTGCACCTGCTCGTGATCCTCTTCCGGACCCTGACGCTCTACGCGGACGACGAAGAGATCATCGGCGAGAACGTGGCCGCGGCCGTCAGCTACGCAGGCGCGATGCTCGCGATCGCCATCATCGTGGGTCACGCCGCCGAGGGCGAGTTCGAGGGTTGGGGCCCGTCGCTGCGCGCTTACTTCGTTGCGCTCGCGTCGTCCCTGGCGTTGTACCCAACCCGTCAACTCGTGGTGCAGACCCTGATGCTGCGCCAACCGTTCTCGCTCCGCGGAGGTGCGCTCGACCGGCTGATCGCGCAGGACCGAAACGTCGGCGCAAGCGCCGTGGAGGCCGTCTCGTACGTCGCGGCCGCCTTGTTGCTGACGGGAGTCGCCTGATGCCCGGCGATTCCCCCTACGCGCCCTTCGCCGCGCGCCTGACGGGCACCGGCATCATCTCCGATCCATGGTTCGAAGGCCGCCCGCGGTTTCGCTCCGAGCCGGTCCTGCTGACCGCCGACACGCAACGAGCGCTGTACCGCGCGGCGGAAGACATGGCCGAGGCGTTCAACGAGTTGTGCATGCTCTGCGCGGTCGATCCGGGGCTGGCGGCGACTTTCCTCGGGCTCACCCCGGTGCAGCAGGCGCTGTGGTGCGCGTCGGCCCCTCACTGGCACGGGATCGCGCGCGCCGACGTGTTCCTCACCTCCGCCGGCCCGGTGGTCTGCGAGCTGAATTGCGACACGCCGAGCGGCGAGGCGGAGGCCGTTCTCCTCAACCGCGCCGTCGCGCCCGCCTTCCCGCAGCACGCGGATCCGAACGGGGTGCTGGGCGAACGGCTCTGCGCGATGATCTCCGCGCTCGCCCGGCCGCTCCGCCGGCGTCGCCCGGATGCGCCGCTCTCCGTCGGCATCGTCTACCCCACCGACATGCCTGAGGATCTCTCGATGGTCCTCCTCTACCGACAATGGCTCGAGGAGCGCGGCTGGTGCGTTACGCCAGGGTCGCCGTTCAACCTGCGACGATTCGGCGAGCACCGCGCCGGCCTCTTCGATACGCCCTGCGACGTCGTCCTTCGTCATTACAAGACGGACTGGTGGACCGAGCGGGTTCCAGCCTGGGCCGACGAGTCGCCGGTCCCCGATCCGGAGCCGCTTTCGGACGAGCTGGCGATTCTCCTCGGCGCGGCGCTCGCGGGGACCTGCGCGGTGGTGAACCCGTTCGGCGCGGTCGTCCCGCAGAACAAGCGCGCGATGGCGCTGATGTGGGAGCGGCTCGAGACGTTCTCGGCGCGAAGCCGCGCGGCGATCCGGCGCTACCTGCCGCAGACGTTCCGCCTGGAATCGCTGCCGCGCGGGGCGGTACTCGCCGAGCGGGAGCAGTGGGTGCTCAAATCGGACTACGGGTGCGAAGGCGATCAGGTGGTGATCGGACGGGACACCGAGCCGCGCGAGTGGATGGAGGCTCTCGAGGCCGCGATCCCGGGCCGCTGGGTGGCGCAGCGCTACTTCGAGGCCATCCGCGACGTCGCCGGAGACTGCGCCAACCACGGCGTCTATTTGATCGCAGGCGAAGCGAGCGGGATCTACACCAGGCTCGCCTCTCACGCGACGGACCGCCATGCGCTGTCCGCGCCGGTGTTGATCCTGCCGGAGGCGGCCGGATGACCGAGTCAGGACCCGATCGGCCGTTTTCGCGCCAGGCGTTGCTCGACGGCCAGGCGCTGGTGGGCGCGCGGTGGTGGCAGGAATCGCTCCGCCTGGCGCCGGATCCCGTCGGCCGCCGCCATGCGCTGAAGGCGCTGCTCCTCGTGGGCGGTTCGGCGGCAGCATTTGGTCTCATCGCCACGCTCTCGCGATCCGACGACGACGTCGACGTCAGCATGGACGCGCTGGACCTCCAGAGACGAGAAGGGTGGAACGTCGGGCAGCAGGCGCCGCTGCGGTTTCCGGTTTCGGCCGAGGTGGATGTCGAGGGCGGCAAGGCATGGGTAGACGCCCTGACGACCCTCGCGGCGGAGATGGCGCCGCAGCAGCCGACCCTCGCTCCCTTCTACGTGCCGACCCTCTTCCAGTCGCTCGGCGCTCCATCGAGCGCGTCGCTGCGAGCGGCCGTCCGCCCGGTCCCGCCCGGCGTGGGGAATGCCGACGTGTTGCGCGGGGAGGCGATCCTGTCGTTGTTCACGGCGGTGCAGATGCCAACCGACACGGCGGTGATCCTCGATCTCGACGGCCCATCGTCGGTGGCGGTCGCGGCGGGAATGGCGAAGGGCTTCGATCCGGTGTTCACGTTCGACAACTGGCCTCACCCGCTTGGCGTCGTTCCCTCGCATCTCACGCTCGGCGCGGTGCTGTATCAACGTCCCCTTTTCGTGAAGGGGCGGCTCCATCGCGCCACTCCCGCCCCGCCGGTGTTCGTCCTCGACCGGCGTCGGCTCGCCCACTACACGGACGAGGATTCGGAGTTCGACAACCGGTACGTGGCGAAGCTGCCGACGGCGGAGAACCTTCGCTCGCTCGGCGTCCGGCACGTCCTCTACGTGCCGCCGGCCAGCTCGGACCTGCGCGAGCTCGACGATCTCAACGACGACTTCGTCGCGTTTGCCGACGCCTCGCTGGACGTGAAGGTCATGCCGCTGACCGATCTCGAGCGGCCCGCGACCGAGGCGCGCGCGGGGACCGGCGGCGGAGCCCCCGCGAGCCACTACTACGGCGGGTCCTCGCACACGCACCTGCTTTTCTGGAACACGTACGGCTGGCATACGCCCCGCGCGCTTCCGCAGCGCCCGGTCCCGGCGCCGGTGCGGCCGCCGCCGAACGTCTCTCGCGGGGCGATGTACCGGCCCGCCCTGCGCCCGACGATCTTCTCGGCGCGGAGGACAGGCGGTGGAGCCGGCGTCGGCAAACAGAAGCCGTCGGGATTCGGGGTCGTCTCCGTTCGCACCTCGCGCTCGACCGGCAGGATCAGCGGCGTTCGCACCGGCCGGACCGGCTCCTTCGGACGTGCCGGCTCCTCCGGCGGATGATCGGGAGCCCAGGAATGTCGCAGACGTTTTTCGGGATCCAGGTGGTGGTGAAGAACTTCGTCAGCGACCCGCTGCGGCGGCAGCTTCACGAGCTGATCGCGGGGTCGGGAGACCAGCAGTCCTTGACGGAGAAGCGGACGTTCTGGAAGCGCGTGACCGCCGTCCTCAACGAGGCGGTGCCCGCCTTCGAGCTCGGGTATTGGGACTTGATCACCGGCGGCCACGCCGAGGAGGAGTTCGAATCCTGGTCGAGCGGGATCGAAGGGAGCCTGGCGACGGAGAAGGAAGAGCTGGGCGAGGGGCCGGACGAGATCAGCCGGATCTCCGCGGAGAAGCGGTACATCATCGTGACGCTGATCTTCCTCGTCGAGGCGGGCACGAACAGCGACCGCACCCTGGCTGAGCGCTGCG
>JBGQLA010000253.1:0-7916 GCA_041499865.1 Deltaproteobacteria bacterium | reverse complement strand
GTGCGTCAGCCCCTGCGCGAACAGCGTCCAGGTCTGCTCCGCGCGCCAGCGGTCCAGCGGTGCGCCGAAGCCGGGCCGTAGCAGGTACCCGCAAAGCGAAAGGAAGACGCGCTCGTGATCCGGGCTCCGCCGCCGCTTCTGCGCGCCGGCCCAGAGCACCCCCCAGAGATCGCGCCCGGTCGCCAGCGTCCAGGAAGAACGGTCGCCCAGCACGCGCTCGAGATTGCGCCAGACGTCCTTGGCCGACGCATCGTGGACCGGCTTTTTCCCGAACACGACCTGCAGTTGCTCCCGCGCCGCATCGATGGTCCGCGGCAACTGCGACAGGCCGCCCGCCTCGCGCGCCTCGCCGCGGAGCTGGAACTCGAGCTTCCACCGCTGCGCCCCCTCGCAGAACACCTCCAGGGTGCCGATCTCGGTGAGCGTCGCCTTCAGCCGGACCGGCGTCGTCCCTTCGCCCGGGATCACGGTCTGCAGCGGCGGCAGCTCCGCGAGGTCCTCGTCGACCCGCACCAGATCGCCCGCGCGCTCCGGGCGGAACCCGGCGGACGCGAACAGGCGGAAGCGCACCGGCCTGCCGAGCACCAACGAGAAGTCGCGGTTCAGCGCCTGCTCGACGTTCTCGGGAGCGCCGCGGGGAACGACGCAGACGGCCTGGCCCTCGTCACCGACGCCGACGTAGTAGGCGCGGGGGCTGCCGCCTCCGATGCGCAGGCCCAGCCCGCGCCGCACCAGCGCGTAGGCCGCGGCGCCGCGCGCCACCGCGAGATCGGGAGCATCGTTGCGCAGCCTTCGCACGGAGGTCCCGGTCCAGCTGGAGATCACCTCGGTGAGGCGATCGGCGAGCAGCGGCGGAGCGAGCGCGCCGCCGTTGTAGAGGACCGCGTCCACGCGCAGCTCGCCGGCGGTGCGCGCATGGCGCTGGAGGAACGCTCCGGCGTGCCGGGTGATCGCCGGGTCCGCGGCATACGGCAATCCCAGCTCGGCGAGCCCGGTCGCGCGCGCCGCCCGCGCCGGCGCGTCCGTGGGGCCCACCCGGGGGAAGAAGCCGTCCAGCAAGAGCGCGCGCACCTCGTCGCGGCCGATCTCCGCGCTCAAGGTGCCGCCGATCAGCCGCGATCCCGTCCCGGCGACCGCCACCATCGCGCGCTCCGGCGCGCCTTCGCCGAGGAGCAGTTCCTTGGCGACGCGGCAGGCCTGCACCAGCGCGCCGAACTGGGACGCGCCGAGTCTCTGCCCGAAGCGCTGCTCCGCGGTGCGCGCCAGCGAAAGGTCCATGTTGTCGCCGCCGAGCAGCAGGTGATCTCCCACCGCGATGCGCTCCAGCAGCGGCGGGGCGTCCTCGCGCAGGGTGGTGCGGATCAGCGTCAGGTCGGTGGTGCCGCCGCCCACGTCCACCACCAGGATGAGGTGGACGTCGTGCAGCTCGGACTCGAGGCTTGCGCGGTGGACGCGCGTCCAGTCGTAGAAGGCGGCCTGCGGCTCTTCGAGGAGCACGATCCCGGGCAGGCCCGCGTCGGCGGCTGCGCGCAGCGTCAGGGCGCGCGCGCCTTCGTCGAAGGAGGCGGGCACGGTGACGACCACGTCCTGCGCGGCCAGCGGCGCGTCCGGGTGCGCCTCGTCCCACGTCTCGCGCAGGTGCCGGAGGATGCGCGCGCTCGCTGCCACCGGCGAAAGGCGCGGCACCTCCGGCGGCGCTCCCCAGGGGAGGATGTCCGCGGTGCGATCGACCGACGGGTGGCAGAGCCAGCTCTTGGCGGAGGCCACGTGCCTGCCGGGTACCAGCGCGCCGCGATCGCGCGCGAAGGCGCCGGCCACCGCATCGCCGAGGCCTTCGTGCGGGGAGGGGAGATAGAGGTGCGAAGGCAGCAGCTTCCGCGGCTGGCGCAAGTTCGCGTCGACCAGCTGCGGGATCTCGAAGACGTGGACGGCGGGGTCCGTTTCCCAAAGATCGGCGTACGCGAGCGCGGAGTTGGAGGTCCCGAGATCGATCCCCAGCGCGTACCGCAGCGTCACTCCTGCCTCACCGAGAACTCCAGCTTCCAGGCGCGGCCCGCACCCGACACCAGGTGCAGCTCGAGGGTGCCCACCTCGCTGATGTGCGATCGGAGATGGACCGGCAGGACGTCGCCGGCCTGGCCTTCCGCGGCGGGCAGCGTGGTCTCGATCGCGGGCAGCTCTTCCAGCTCGTCCACGTCGTCCAGCACCGCTCCCGGCGCATCCTCGCGGCGCGCGCTGGAGGCGAAGAAGCGGAACGACGCCGTCTCCCCGACCACCGCGCCCACTTCCAGCTGGGGGAGATCGACGGTGCTGCCTTCCTCCATGCCGAAGGGTGCGAGGCAGACGGCGCGGACCGGCGGCGCGAATCCGGGCACCGCCGGCGTCGCGGCCTCGACGCCGACGTAGTACGCGCGAGCGGTGCCGCCGCGGATCCGGATTCCGCGCCCGCGGCGCGCCAGGCCCGAGTAGGAGGCGCCGAGGGCGACCGCCAGATCGAGCGACGCGGAGCGGAGCACCTTGATCTCCTGCCCGCCCTCGGCGCACACCCAGCGGTTCACCAGCGCCGCGAGCCTTTCCTGAAGCGAGACGTCCTTGAACACGCCTCCGTTGAAGAGGATGGCGGTGGGGTGCAGGAAGGTGGCCGCGCGCTTCCGCTCCAGGGCGCCGCGGCTGCGGCGGAGGAAGGCGGCGAGGTGCTTCGTCACCGCGGGGTCCTGCGCGTAGGGGAGGCCCAGGGTGGTGAGACCGGTCCGCCGCTGCACGGTGGGCGCGGCGTCGATCTCCACCTCCGGAAAGAAGGCGTCCACCGTCCGGCGCAACTCCTCCGGCGCGATCTCCGCGCGGATGGTCCCGGACACCAGACCGCTGCCGCGCCCGGGAATCGCGACGGACGTGCTCCCCGTCTCCTTCGCGTTGCGGCAGGCGTGCGCGAGGGCCGTGAACTGCCAGGCGTCGAGCCGCGTGCCCTGCGCCTTCAGCTTCTCGTCGACGAGGTGGGCGAGGGCGAGGTCGACGTTGTCGCCGCCGAGCAGGATGTGGTCGCCTACCGCGAGCCGCGTCAGCTCCAGCCGCCCGTCCTCTTCCCCGACGGAGATCAGGGAGAAGTCGCTGGTGCCGCCGCCCACGTCGACGACGAGGATCACGTCGCCCGGGCGGACATGCTTGCGCCACTCGTCTCCCGCGGCCTCCACCCACGCGTAGAGCGCCGCCTGCGGTTCCTCCAGGAGCGTGAGGTTGGCCAGACCGGCCTGCGCCGCCGCCTGCACCGTCAGCTCGCGCGCTACCGCGTCGAACGAGGCGGGCACCGTCAAGGTCACTGCCTGATCGCCGAGCGAAAGCTCCTCGTGCGCGTGCGCTGCTTCCCAGCCTTGCTTGAGCTGCCCGAGGATGCGCGCGGCGGCTTCGAGCGGGGAGATCCGCTTGACCTCCGGGCCCGCGCCCTGCGGAAGGAGCTGCGATCGCCGGTCCACCCCGGGATGGGAGAGCCAACTCTTCGACGAGCTGACGAGCCGGCCCGGGACCTGGCCGCCGCGCTCGCGGGCATGGACCCCGACCACGGAATCGCCGACGCCCTCGTGGGCGGGCGCCAGATAGATGAACGACGGCAACAGCTCGCGCGGCGCGATCTCCGCCCGGGCGACCATCTGCGGAATCTCCACCGGGATCGGCGCCGGCAGCGGCTCGCCGGGACCGGCGGGCTCGATTGCCAGATCCACCTCGGCGGCGGCGCTGTTGGTGGTCCCCAGGTCGATCCCGACCGAGTAGCGCGGTTCCATCAAGGCAGCTCCACCTCGGCCGGCGCGACCACGCTGGAATCTCCCGGCGCGGCCGGCATGCGGGCTTCCACCACCTTCCAGCCGTGATGGCGGAGCACGCCGGAGAACGGCGGATTCCCCGCGACGTTACCCGTGAGCCGCACCGCCCGCGGATCGAACCCCGCGTCCAGGGTGATCTGGCTGCTCTCCGGCTCGCTGCGGACCGGAGCAAAGGTGAACGCGTCGCGCAGCGCCTTGCGGCACCCGTCGTGGACGGTGCGCGCCGCCGCTCCGACCTGCGCGTCGGAGAAGGCGGCGATCTCCTCCTCGCAGAAATCGATCAGTCGCCCCTCCCTCTGGAGCAGGGCCAGCAGATGAAGCGCCGGCCCGCCGGCCGCCGCGGAAGCCGCGCCCGTCTGCGGCAACGCCGGCCGCTCGCTTTGCGCGGGCAGCGCCCCCGCCTGCCGCAACGCCGCCACCTTCGCGGCGAACTGCGCGTCGAAGACGATCCGGAACCAGCAGGCGATGGCAAGCCACAGTCGCGCGAAAAACGAGGGCTGAACGGGCATGGGCGCGGAACTTACGGCGCGCAGGGCGCGCGTCAACCCCAAACACCGCCCCGAGCGGATCTCGGGGCGGAAGATACATGTTCGAGAAACTCGTCCCGATTTCGCAACCGCGGGGGCTTCCAAACCTGTCGTCGCCGACCTGCCGTGCTAGAAGTCCGCCCCCATGCGCTCCCTCCCTCTCGCCCTCCTCCTCGCCGCCCTCGCCTGCAAGACCCCCTCCGCCGCCGAAACCCCCGCCCCGGCCAGGTCTGCCCGAATCAATGTCGACCAGCCCGCCCTGGTCGGGTCGCTGGTCCAGAAGCACGGCGAGCCCTCCCGGGCCCGCGCCGAGCGCGGCGTCCGCCAGGTCGCCGCCTACTGGCGCGCCGAGGACGGCGACGCCAGAACCCTGCGCGCCCTCGTCGAGGAGGGCTTCCTCTCCGACCCGCAGCAGCTCGACGCGCTGCACCGCCGTTTCTCCCTGGCGACGGAGCAGATCGACGGCCACATGCTGGAGATCGGCCGCGCCCTCCGCAGCTGGAGCGAGCTGGAGCTCGGGCCGCAGATGGAGGTGGACCAGCTCTTCGCCGCTTTGGACGTCAGCGCGCACCTGCCGGAGGACCTGTTCTCCTCGAAGCTGGCCTTCGTCGCCCTGCTCAACTTCGCCCAGCCCGACCTTCAGGAGATGGTCGCCGAGGGCCCGCGCTGGTCGCGCAAGCAGTGGGCGGAGGCGCGCCTGACGCGGCGGTTCGCGGTGCGGCCGAGCGGCGCGGCCCGGCAGGCGGTGGCGAGGGCGAGCGCCGGGGCCGAGGCGTACATCGCCGGGTACAATGTCTGGATGCACCACGTGCTCGCGCCCGACGGGCGCCGCCTGTTCCCCAAGGGCGTCCGGCTTCTCACGCACTGGAACCTGCGCGATCAGATCAAGGCCGACTACGCGGAGCCGGACAAAACGCTGGCGCTGGCGCGGCAGGGGCTGATCCGGGAAGTGATGGAGCGCATCGTCACCCAGACCATCCCCCAGGGAGTGATCGACGATCCCCGCGTCGACTGGAACCCCGCCAGCAACACCGTCAGCGCCTCGCCGACGGAGGAGATCGAGGCCGAGCAGATGAAGGCGCAGGGCAAGCGCCCGGCCTCGCCGTCGATCTCTCCGCAGCGCGAGCCGGACACCCGCTACGCCGTGCTGCTCGCCGACTTCCGCGCCGCGCGGCAGCTCGACGAGGACTCGCCGATGGCGCGCACCGAGATCGACCGCCATTTCCAGCTCGACGACGAGATCCCCGAGCAGCGCGTCCGGGCGCTGCTCACCCAGGTGCTCGAGTCCCCGCTGGTCCCCCGCGTCGCCGCGCTGATCCAGAAGCGGCTCGGGCGGCTGCTGCAGCCGTTCGACATCTGGTACGACGGGTTCATCGAGAAGCAGCCGGAGGGCGAGCTGTCGAAGCTGACGCGCGCCCGGTATCCCACCGCCGACGCCTACAAGAAGGACATCCCGCGCCTCTTGCAGGGCCTGGGATTCACGCCGGAGAAGGCGCACTGGGTCGATTCGCACATCGTGGTCGACCCGGCGCGCGGGTCGGGGCACGCGCTGGGGGCGGAGCGGCGCAGCGAGATGTACCCGTGGTGGGGCCCGGGCGACTCCGCGCACCTGCGCACGCGCGTGAACCCCGACGGGATGGACTACAAGGGCTACAACATCGCGGTCCACGAGATGTGCCACAACGTGGAGCAGACGTTCTCGCTGTACCAGGTGGACGACACGCTGCTGCAGGGCGTGCCCGGCACCGCCTTCACCGAGGCGCTGGCCTTCACCTGCCAGCACCGGGACCTGGAGCTGCTCGGCCAGTCGAAGACGGACCCGGGGATGGAGCACGCGCGGGCGCTGAAGGCGTTCTGGGATTCCTGGGAGATCGCCGGCGTGGCGCTGACCGACCTGGACGTGTGGCACTGGATGTACGCGCACCCGGACGCGACGCCGGCGGAGCTGCGCGAGGCGACGGTGTCGATCGCGCGCGGGTACTGGGACAAGTACTACGCGCCGGTCCTGGGGAAGCCCGGGAACCCGCAGCTGGGGATCTACTCGCACATGATCAACAGCTTCCTCTATCTGTACCGGTATCCCATCGGGCACCTGATCGCCTTCCAGCTGGAGGAGAAGCTCCGTGGCGCGGAGAGCGGGAAGGCGTTCGAGAGGGCCGCCTCGTTCGGGCGGGTGCTGCCGGACTTGTGGATGGAGCATGCGACGGGGAAGCCGGTGGTGGCGGAGCCGATGCTGGAGGCGACGGAGGCGGCGCTACGGGCCCTGAGCGGATGAGGAGGGGGAAGCGCGAGTGGTTGCGAGCTTGGGACGAGCCTCTCGAATCTGGATCTTCCGCCCCGAGCGAAGCTCGGGGCGGTGTTAGCGGAAGAACCAGCGCTCTACCACCACGCCGCGCTCGATGCGGGCGACGCAGATCACGTCGCGGGTGAGCGCCCGGGCGGCCACGGTGCCCGCGTGCCGGCGCTCGCACCAGGCCGCGTGCAGCTCGTTGCTCCGGACCCAGAGCACCTCCACCCGCCGGGCGACGTCGGTCTCGCCGATGTGCTGCGCGCGCAGCTGGAGCTCGCGGTCGCGGACCATCTCCACGATCAGCGGGAGGTGCGCCGGATCGGCCCCGCGCAGGTCGGCGCCGGTGAGGGGATCGAGGATGGGACCCGCCTCGGAGGCGCTCTTCGGATCGACCACCGCGATCAGGTTCGGGCGCTGCGACGCCGCCGCCCGGGCCCGCGCGGCGCGCAGCTCCTCCGCCAGCGCGCCCTCCAGCCGCTGTTCCTCGAGCGCGCTCTCGGTCCGCGCCGCCTTGACCACCTTGCGGATCAGCCAGGCGCAGAGGCCGAGGAAGACCAGGGCAGCGAGCCCCAGATCGAACATGACGTCGAGCCGCACTCAGCGCCTCACGTGTCCGCGCAGCGCCGAGCCGATCTCGACCCACCGCCGCCCGCCGGCAGGGCCGCCCAGCACCTGCGAGCTGAGCGGACGGTGATCCTTCACGTAGGCGACGATGATGTCCCGCGCCAGCGCGCCGCCCAGCCGCTTCGGCGCGTCCTGCGGAAGCCGCAGCCCGTCGCCGCCATTGACGAGGAAATCGGTCAGCGACACCGGCTGCGCTCCTTCCGCGCACGCCGGCTCGCACGATCGCTCCGTGCAGCTCTTCGTCTCGCAGAGCACCTTGCCGCTCTCCTCGTCCACCATCCGGACCACGATCGCCCCCGCCGGCGCGTGCCTCGGGTCCGCGCCGGCGCCGAAGCGGTCCCAGTCGATCACGTACCGCAGCCCCGAAACCCGCATCGGCGCCTTCCCCGCGTGCAGCACCGCCTCCAGCGCGTCGCGGACCTGGCTGGGCGCCAGCGAGAGCACCACCTGCTCGTTGTCGAACGGATACAGATCGAAGATCTGCCCGTACGTGATCGGGCCCGCGGGGATCTCCGGGATCCGCAGCCCGCCTGCGTTCTGCAGCGCGTACCGGGCTTTCAAGCTCCCGCCCGCACCGGACCGGAGCGCGTCCGCCGCCAGGTTGCCGAGCAGGTCGCCGCCTCCGTCCTTGCGCAGATCCACCAGCGTCTCGCCGATGCG
>JBGQLA010000252.1:0-7920 GCA_041499865.1 Deltaproteobacteria bacterium | reverse complement strand
GTGCATCGAGCGGATCACCGGGATCAAGGCGCGGCTGCGCGACTTCAACATCGCCAGCGTCAGCGCCGGCGAGGACGCGCAGGGCGAAGTGGTGGTGGTGGTGGAGCACGAGGGGCGCACGTACCGCGGCCGCGGGCTGAACACCGACATCGTGCTTGCCAGCGCGGAGGCTTATCTGGAGGTGGTGAACCGCATCGCCGCGGGCCGCCTGCAGCACAAGTCCGGTCCCGAGCCAGAGGTGGTGTGTGGGGCAGTGTAGTCCTCGCACGCTGTTCGCGAAGATCTGGGACGCGCACCTCGTCCGTCCGGAGACGGACGAGGCGCCGGCCGTGCTCTATGTCGACCTGCACCTCGTCCACGAGGTGACCTCGCCCCAGGCGTTCTCGGTCCTGCGCGAGCGCGGTCTCCGCGTCCGGCGGCCGGAGCGGACGGTGGCGACGATGGACCACTCCATCCCCACCACTCCGCGGCCGGCGGGAACCCGGTTCGTGGTCCAGGACCAGGAGTGCGCCGCGCAGCTTTCGGCGCTGGAGGCGAACTGCGCGGAGTTCGGCGTCGAGCTGCACTCGCTGGAGAGCGAGCAGCAGGGCATCGTGCACGTGATCGGCGCGGAGCTGGGCCTGACGCAGCCCGGGACGACCATCGTCTGCGGCGACAGCCACACCAGCACGCACGGCGCTTTCGGGGCCCTCGCTTTCGGGATCGGCAGCACCGAGGTGGGGCACGTGCTCGCCACCCAGTCCCTGCTGCAGCGACGCCCGCGCACGCTGCAAGTGCGCGTCGAGGGGCGCATGCGGCCCGGGGTCTCCGCCAAGGACCTGATCCTGACGGTGATCGCGCGCATCGGGGTCGCCGGCGGCGCGGGCCAGGTGATCGAGTACACCGGCAGCGCCATCCGCGCGCTCTCGATGGAAGCGCGGATGACGGTCTGCAACATGTCCATCGAGGCCGGTGCGCGCGCGGGCCTGATCGCTCCGGACGACGTCACCTTCCAGTTCCTCGCCGGCCGGCCGCGCTCGCCGGCGGGTGCGGCCTGGGACGCGGCGGTGGCGCGCTGGCGCACGCTGCCCGGGGATCCGGGAGCGGCGTTCGACCGCACCGTGACCATCGACGCGGACGCGCTCGAGCCGCGGATCACGTTTGGGACCAATCCTTCGATGTCCGTTCCGATTCGCGGCGCGGTGCCGGATCCGGGGTCCGCCACCGACGCCGCGAATCGGGCGGCATTCGATCGGGCGGTGCGGTACATGGGCCTGCGCCCGGGGCAGGCGCTGCTCGGGCATCCCATCGAGGTGGTGTTCATCGGCAGCTGCACCAACGGGCGCCTCGAGGATCTGCGCGCCGCGGCCACGGTGCTGCGCGGGCGCAAGGTGGCTCGAGGGGTGCGCACCCTGGTGGTTCCCGGGTCGCGGCAGGTCAAGCGCGCCGCCGAGGCGGAGGGTCTCGACCGCGTCTTCCGCGACGCCGGCGCGGAGTGGCGCGAGCCGGGATGCTCGATGTGCATCGCGATGAACGGCGACCAGCTGCAGCCGGGGCAGTCGGCGGTGAGCACCAGCAACCGCAACTTCGAAGGACGGCAGGGGCCGGGAGGGCGGACCTTCCTGGCCAGCCCGCTGACCGCGGCGGCGGCGGCGGTGGCCGGGGCCATCGCCGACCCGCGGGAGCTGCTGCGATGACGCTGCAACCCTTCCGCCGCCTCGAATCGCGCACGGTGGTCCTTCCGCAGGCGGACATCGACACCGATCAGATCATCCCCGCCCGCTACCTGAAAGGGACCACGCGGGCAGGGCTCGGGCGCTGGCTGTTCGCCGGGTGGCGCTACGACGAAACCGGGCGCGAGCGCCCGGGGTTCCCGCTCTCGGCTCCGGAGGCGCGCGGCGCGCAGGTGCTGGTCGCCGGCGCGAACTTCGGCTGCGGGTCCTCCCGCGAGCACGCGCCCTGGGCGCTGCTCGACCACGGCTTCCGGGCGGTGGTCAGCTCGTCGATCGCGGACATCTTCCGGGCGAATTCGCTGAAGAACGGGCTGTTGCCGGTGATCGTCGATCCGGCCACGCACGAGATCCTCCTCGCCACTCCCGCGCTGCGGGTGGCGATCGATCTCGAGTCGTGCACGCTGGAGTTCGACGACGCGCGGGTGTCGTTCGCCATCGATCCCTTCGCCCGCAAGTGCCTGCTCGAAGGAGTGGACGAGCTCGGCTACCTGCTCGCGCAGGAAGAGGCGATCGCCGCCTGGGAGAAGGAGGCGGGATGCGCGCGGTGATCGCGGTCCTGCCCGGCGACGGCATCGGTCCGGAGGTGACCGCGGAGGCGGTGCGCGCGCTGGTCGCCGTCGGCGGCCAGTACGGCCACTCCTTCGAGCTGCGCGAGGCCGCGTTGGGCGGCATCGCCATCGACCGCACCGGCGTGCCGCTGCCGCCCGAGACCGTCCGGATCTGCCGCGCCTCCGATGCCGTGCTGCTGGGCGCGGTCGGCGGTCCACGCTGGGGACCGTCGGCGCCGGTGCGGCCCGAGCAAGGGCTCCTCGCGCTGCGCCACGCGCTCGGCGTCTTCGCCAACCTGCGGCCCGCCTCCATCCACCCCCGCATCGTGGACGCCTCGCCGCTCAAGCCGTCGGTCCTCCGCGGCGTGGACGTACTGATCGTCCGCGAGCTGACCGGCGGCATCTACTTCGGCGAGAAGCGGCGCGAGCCGGACTGGGCGGAGGACCTCTGCACCTACGGAGCGGAAGAGATCGCGCGCGTCGTCCGGGTGGCCGCGCGGCTGGCGAAGGCGCGCTCCGGCCGGCTCACCTCGGTGGACAAGGCGAACGTGCTGGAGACCTCGCGGCTCTGGCGCGAGGTGGCGACGCGCGTGGTGCGCGACGAGTTCCCGGAGGTGCGGCTCGACCACCAGTACGTCGACTCGTGCGCGCTCCGGCTGGTGCAGAAGCCGGTGGAGTTCGACGTCATCGTCACCGAGAACCTCTTCGGGGACATCCTCACCGACCTCACCGCGGTGCTCGGCGGGTCCATCGGCATGCTCCCGTCGGCGTCGCTGGGGGATGGCGGTCCGGGCCTCTACGAGCCGGTCCACGGCTCCGCGCCGGACATCGCCGGCAAGGGCCTCGCCAACCCGTACGGCGCGATCCGCAGCGCCGCGCTGCTCCTCCGCCACTCGCTGCACCTGGAAACCGAGGCCCGATCGCTGGAGGCCGCGGTCTCCGCCGCGCTGGAGTCCGGCGCGCTCACCACGGACGTCGCCGGGCCCGGCGAGCGCGCCTGCAGCACCGCCGAGGCGGGCGAGGCCGTGCTCAGGGCCCTCTCGTTGCACAAGGAGACTCGCTGATGCCGGAAGATCCGCGCTCGCACAGCCGCGCCATCACCGAAGGACCCGACCGGGCTCCGGCGCGCGCGATGCTCAAGGCGATCGGGTTCTCGGACGCCGATCTCTCTCGTCCGATCGTCGGGGTGGCCAACACCTGGACCGAGACCATGCCCTGCAACTTCCACCTCCGCCGGCTGGCTGAGCGGGTGAAGGAGGGCATCCGCGCGGCGGGCGCGACGCCGATGGAGTTCAACACCATCGCCATCAGCGACGGCGTGACCATGGGCACCGAGGGGATGAAGGCCTCGCTGGTGAGCCGCGAGGTGATCGCCGATTCCATCGAGTTGGTCGGCCGCGGGCACCTGTTCGACGCCATGGTGACGCTGGTCGCCTGCGACAAGACCATCCCGGGCGCGGCGATGGCGCTCCTGCGCCTGAACCTGCCCTCGCTGCTGCTCTACGGCGGCTCGATCGCTCCCGGCCGCTTCGACGGCAAGGACGTCACCATCCAGGACGTGTTCGAGGCGGTGGGCGCGCACGCGGCCGGCCGTCTTCCGCTCGCCCGCCTGAAGGAGCTCGAGGACGTGGCCTGCCCCGGCAGCGGCGCCTGTGGCGGGCAGTACACCGCGAACACCATGGCCGTGGCGACCGAGGTCCTCGGCTTCTCGCCGCCGGGCTACGCCACCATTCCCGCCGAGGACCCACGCAAGGACGAGGCGACGCGGGAGGCGGGGGCCACGCTGGTCCGGCTGCTCAAGGAGAACCAGCGTCCGCGCGACATCATCTCCCGGGCCTCGTTCGACAACGCGATCGCGTCGGTGGCCGCCACCGGCGGGTCGACGAACGCGGTGCTGCACCTGCTGGCGCTGGCGCGCGAGGCCGGCATTCCCCTGGAGCTCGACGAATTCGATTCGATCAGCCGCCGGACCCCGTTGATCGCGGACCTCAAGCCGGGCGGCCACTACACCGCGGTCGATCTCCACCGCGCCGGCGGCGTCCCGCTGCTCGTCCAGCGCCTGCTGGAGGCGAAGCGCTTCGACGGCAACGCGCGCACCGGCGACGGGAGCACCTGGAGCGAGCACGCGAGACGGGCCTCGGAGGCGCCGGGCCAGAAGGTGGTCCGCGCCATCGCCCAGCCGATCCGCGCAACCGGAGGGCTGGTCATCCTCCGCGGCAACCTCGCGCCCGATGGCTGCGTGCTGAAGATGGCGGGCCACGAGCGCACCTTCCACCGCGGCCCGGCGCGCGTGTTCGATCGCGAGGAGGACGCCTTCGCCGCCGTCCGCGATCGCCGGATCAAGGCCGGCGACGTGATCGTCATCCGCTACGAGGGCCCGCGCGGCGGCCCCGGGATGCGCGAGATGCTGGGCGTGACGGCCGCGCTGGTCGGCGAGGGGCTGGGCGAGTCCGTCGCCCTGCTCACCGACGGCCGCTTCAGCGGCGCGACCCGCGGCCTGATGGTGGGGCACGTCGCCCCCGAGGCGGCGATGGGCGGCCCGATCGCCGCCGTGCGCGAGGGCGACAGCATCGTCTTCGACGTCGAGCGGCGCACGCTGGAGGTGGAGATCTCCGCCTCCGAGCTGGCCACCCGCCTGCGCGGCTGGGCCCCCCGCGCGCTCCGCTACACCTCCGGCGTCTTCGCCAAGTACGCCGCTCTCGTCTCCTCGGCCGCGGAAGGCGCGGTCACGCTGGTTCCCGCAAGCAGCAATTCCACCCCGAAAGAAGCGAAGGAAGTGAACGATGGCCATCATCTACACCGATAAAGACGCGACCCTGGATCTGATCCGTGGGCGCAAGGTCGCAGTGGTCGGATACGGCAGCCAGGGTCACGCGCACGCGCTGAACCTCAAGGACTCCGGCGTCGACGTGCGCGTCGGGCTGCCCCAGGCGAGCAAGTCGCGCCAGAAGGTCCAGGCCGCGGGTCTGCGCGTCCTCTCGGTCGCCGAGGCGGCGGCGGAAGCGGATCTGATCATGATCCTGGCGCCTGACGAGAAGCAGAAGAAGATCTACGAGGAGGAGATCCGGCCGCACCTCTCCGCCGGCAAGGCGCTCTTCTTCGCGCACGGCTTCAACATCCACTACGGGCAGGTCCAGCCGCCGGAAGGCGTGGACGTGGTCCTGATCGCGCCCAAGGCGCCGGGCCACATGGTGCGCAGGCTGTTCGAGAGCGGGCAGGGCACGCCGGCGCTGATCGCCGTCCACCAGGACGCCAGCGGGAAGGCGAAGGAGCTGGGCCTCTCGTACGCGCGCGCACTCGGCGCCACCCGGGCGGCGGTGTTGGAGACCACCTTCAAGGAGGAGACGGAGACCGATCTCTTCGGCGAGCAGACGGTGCTCTGCGGCGGCATCACCTCGCTGGTGCTCGCGGGCTACGAGACGCTGGTCGAGGCGGGGTACCAGCCGGAGAGCGCGTTCTTCGAGTGCCTGCACGAGCTGAAGCTGATCGTGGACATGATGTACGAGGGCGGCCTGGGCTGGATGCGGCACTCGATCAGCGACACCGCGGAGTACGGCGACTACAGCCGCGGCCCGCGGGTGATCAACGAGACGGTGAGGGCGGAGATGAAGAAGATCCTCCGCGAGATCCAGACGGGGCAGTTCGCGCGGGAGTGGATCCTGGAGAACCAGGCCGGCCGGCCCGCGTTCGAGAAGCTGCGGGCGGAAAGCAAGGCGCACCCCATCGAGGAGGTGGGCAGGCGGATGCGGGAGCTGATGAGCTGGCTGCGCGATGCGCGGAAGGACTCCAGCGAGGCTCCTCGCAAACCTCGTCCGGCGGCACTTGCATAGTTCAAACAAAACCCGAGACGGGGACACCATGAAATGGTGTCCCCAGGACTTTACTGGCGGTTTGGGACTGGGCGAACAAAGGCTGGTGGCCACTCGGGAGTCGCCCAGTTGGCAATGACCGGTATCGGAGAGGGACAGCGCTTCGGAGGACTCGGTAACGGAGATGGGGACACCAATGATGGTGTCCCCGTAGATGAACTGGTTTGAAAATAGGAGACGGAAGAGCGATGGAGACGAAGAAGATCGGCGGAGATCGCATGTGGCTCAACGGCAAGCTGGTCCCGCCCTCGGAGGCCCGGGTGGAGTTCCTCACCCCGGCGCTGCACTACGGGGTGGCGGCTTTCGAAGGCATCCGCTGCTACCGTACGCCGCGCGGGCCGGCGATCTTCCGCCTCCAGGAGCACCTGGAGCGGCTGGTCCACTCCGCGCGCGTGCTGGGCTGGCGCGAGCTGCCGTTCGGAGTGGAAGAGCTGGCCCAGGGATGCCGCGACGTGGTGCGCGCGAGCGGATTCGCGGAGTGCTACATCCGCCCGCTGATCTGGCTGGCGGAAGGCGGCTGGAACCTGACCGTCGACGGCGGCGTGCCGTACGTCGGGATCGCCGTCTGGGAATGGAAGGAGTACCTCGGGGCCGCGGCCCTCGAGCACGGCGTGCGGGCGAACATCTCCACCTTCACCCGCCATCACCCGAACGTGATGATGACCAAGGCGAAGATCAGCGGGAACTATCCGAACTCGGTGCTCGCCAAGACCGAGTCGCTGCGCCTCGGGTTCGACGAGGCGATCCTGCTCGATCCGCAGGGGATGGTGGCGGAGTGCACCGGCGAGAACGTCTTCGTGGTGCGCCGCGGGCGCGTGATCACGCCGCCGCCCGGCGCGATCCTCGAAGGCATCACCCGCGACTCGATCATGACCCTGGCGCGGGACCTGGGCCACGAGGTGGTGGAGCAGCCCATCTCGCGCGACCAGCTCTACATCGCCGACGAGGTGTTCGTCACCGGGACGGCGGCGGAGGTGATCGGGCTGCGCGAGATCGACTTCCGGACCATCGGCTCCGGCCGCGGCATGCCGGTCACCCGCGCGCTGCAGCAGGCGTACCATGCGTGCGTCCGCGGGGAACACGCACGCTCGGCAGCCTGGCTGACGCCGGTCGGCTGAGGCCGTCGACAAGCCGCGCAGATTTGCTAGGGTGCGCGGCCCATCTTCGGAGGTCCCTTGTGATGCGCCTCGCCTCGCTGCTCACGATCCTGGTCTGCGGCTGCGCCACCTCGTCCTCGACGCCCCACGCCACCGCGGCGCGCGCCTCGACGGCGGCGGGCGGCGGCGTGGTCGCCATGCTCGAAGCTCGCAGCGGAAGCAGCGTGACCGGCACCGCGCGCGCCACCCCGTCGAGCGGCGGCCTCGCCCTGCACGTCGAGATCCAGGGCGCGACCCCGGGCGAGCACGGCGTGCACATCCACGAGAAGGGCGACTGCAGCGATCCGAAGGCGACCAGCGCCGGCGGACACTACAACCCCGCGGGCGGCGCGCACCACGGCGGCCTGAACACGCCGGTTCGCCACGGCGGGGATCTCGGGAACATTCTGGTGGACTCGAGCGGAAAGGGCTCGCTGGACGTCGACGTCCCCGGACTCTCGATCGATCAGGTGGTGGGCAAGGCGGTGGTCGTCCACGAGAAGCAGGACGATCTGCAGACGGACCCCGCCGGCAACTCCGGCGCGCGCGTCGCCTGCGGCGTTCTCCAGGCCGGATAGCGCGTGCGCGCAGCGAACCGCCTGCCGGCCTCGCGCTCGAAATGACGGCGACCACCCGGGCTTTGTCGATCGCGCTG
>JBGQLA010000251.1:0-7941 GCA_041499865.1 Deltaproteobacteria bacterium | reverse complement strand
GCTGGAAGACCAGGCCCTCAAGCTCAAGCCCGGACAGGTCAGCGACGTGTTCAAGGACCGCTCCGGCTTCCACGTGCTCAAGGCGGAAGAGGAGCGGCCGGGCCGCGAGCAGACGCTCGACGAGGTGCGCACGCTGATCGCCGGGGATCTGCTGAAGAGCGAGAAAGCGAAGCAGCTGGCGAAGCAGAAGGCGGAGGAGACGCTTTTGCAGGTCCGCGCGGGCAAGGAGCTGAAGGACCTCTTTCCGCAGAAGAAGACGGAGCCGGGGCAGTTCGACTTCAGCGCGTTCACTTCCCCGCAGACCTCGGAGACGGAGACGTTCCATCCTGCCGGGGGATACGTCCCCGGGATCGGGCAGGCCCCGAAGCTCTCCGCGACGGTGTTCGCGCTCACCCAGCCGGGGGCCGTGCCGCAGGCGCCCGTCGAGGAAGGCGACACCTGGTACGTCTTCCGCCTGAAGTCGCGCGAGCGGGCGGATCCGTCGAAGATCGATCCCGCGGAGCTGAGGTCGGTGCGCGACCGCCTGATCGGACAGAAGCAGGGCGAGTTGTACGCGAGGTGGGTGGACTCGCTGCGGAAGAAGTCGAAGATCGTGGAAAACGAGCAGGTGCTCTCGTATGATCAGACCACGACGCACGAGTCGTTCTCACCCGACGATTATTAGCCTCAGCCGCACCGCAGCACCGCCCGCACCGGAGGCGCGGGCGGCCCCCCAGCGGTGACAGCCGCAGGAGACACGCCTGGAACTCTCAAGCATCATCGCCAAGGACGTAAACGGCGCCGACGTGCGCCTCGGCGACCTCTGGCGCGACCGTCCAGCCGTGCTGGTGTTCCTCCGCCACTACGGCTGAGCCCTCTGCCGCGAGCAGGTGGCCGAGTTGCGGCCCCACGCAGACGAGTTCGAAAAAGCCGGGGCGACACTGGCCGTGATCGGCAACGGCTGGCCCGCCATGGCGAAGTCCTGGGCCACCCACGTCGGGTTCCCACCCTCGGTGTCCGTGCTCACCGACCCCTCCGGCAAGGCCTACGACGTCGCGGGCCTGAAGCGCTCCACCGCCCTGACCTTCAGCCCCTTCGCCGCCCTCCGCTGGCTCCGCGCCAACCTCCACGGCTTCCGCCAGGGAAAGACCGCCGGCAACGCCTGGCAGCAGGGCGGCGCCCTGATCGTCCTGCCAGGCGGGAAGGTCCCCTATCGCTACGTCAGCATGGGACCGGGCGACCACCCCGCTCCCGGCAAGCTCCTGGCCGCGCTGCAAAAAGCCGCCTGAGTTTCTCGCTGCTCCCGCCCGACAACGCCTCCGGCAACTTCGTGAACGTGGTGCAGCGCGCGCCGGTGCGGATCGTCTGGGTGAACGTCCCCGCTGACGTGGCGCTGCGCCCGGGGCTCTCCGCGGACGTCACCGTCCGCGTGAAGTAGACGCTTTCCGCGTCAGCGCCCGTCGCCGATGAGCTGGAGGAGCTCCTCCAGCGAATTGGCCAGCGCCTCGAACTCGTGCACGCCCGCCGCGATCAGCGGGATCCGGCCGTACCTGTGCGCCCGCAGCCTCGCGAGGTACCCGTAGCCCAGCGCGCCGCCGTCGGTCCCGAAGAGCAGCAACCCCGGCGTGGCCAGCGACACCTCCTGCGACTCCGCCTCGCTCGCGATCTGCTCCGCGCTCCAGAGGACCACCGGCCGCTTCCCCACGGTGCCGCGCCCTCCGTCGTGGCGCGCGAGGAAGGCGCGCAGATCGGCGGGAAGATTCGGAATCGCGTCCAGCGCTGCGTCGGTCGCGCCCTCGAGCGCGAGCTGCATGCCAGCCAGGTCCATCCGCCTCCTATAGCTTGCGGAGGAACTCCTCGCCCAGCTCCCGCGACCTGCGTGTCGCCGCCTCGACGGCGTTCATCAGGACGTTGCGCAGCCCGCCCGCCTCCAGCGTGTGCAGCCCCGCGATCGCGGTCCCGCCCGGGCTGGTGACGCTGTCCTTGAGCATCCCCGGGTGCTGCCCGCTCTCGATCAGCAGCTTCGCGCTCCCGAGCACCGTCTGCGCCGCCAGCTGCATCGCGGCCCGCCGCGAGAGCCCGACCTTCACCCCGGCGTCGGCGAGGGCCTCGATGATCAGGAACAGGTAAGCGGGCCCGCTCCCCGACAACCCCGTGACCGCGTCGAGCTGCGATTCGTCCAGCAGCACGGTGAGCCCGACGCTGTCGAAGATGGTGGTCGCCGTGGCGAGGTCCGCCTCGGTCGCGTGGGCGCCCAGCGCCAGCGCGGTGGCCCCGGCGCCTACCGTCGCCGGCGTGTTGGGCATCGCGCGCACGATCCGCATCGCGGAGTGCAGGCGCCGCTCGATGGCCGCGATGGGCACGCCCGCGGCGATGCTGATGATCAGCTTGTCGCGGGAGACGTCGGGCGAGATGCCGCGCAGCACCTGATCGAGGATCTGCGGCTTCACGCACAACACCAGGACGTCGCTCTCGCGCGCCACCTCGCCGTTGCTGCCGCCGCGCACGCCGTACGCCTTGACCAGCTCCTGTACCCGCTCGGGACGCCGGGCGCTGACCAGGATCTGGTCCGGTTTCGCCGCCTTGGTCTTCAACAGCCCCTTGAGCAGCGCCTCGCCCATGTTGCCGGCGCCGATGAACCCGAGCTTCTTTTCCGTGACCATGCAACCGGAAGTAGCACAACGTTCAGCCGATGATGAATGTCTCCTGGATCAACCGGCCTTCCGCGAACCGGCGCAGGTTGTACCGATCGAAGATCTCGTCCTCGGCCCCGCCCATCCAGGCTGCCATCCGCCGCGCCACCGCGGGGGCCATCATGAAGCCGTGGCCGACGAAGCCGCTCATCTGCAGGAGCCCCGCGACCCCCGGTGTTTCGCCCAGCACCGGCGAGTGATCGGGCGTCACGTCGTAGCAGCCGGCCCATTGCCGGAGCAGCTTCACCGCCCCGACCTGCGGCATCAGGTCGCTCAGCGCCCTCCCATAGCGCGCGAGGAAGCGCAGCGACGAGGCCTGGTTGAGCCCCGGCGCTTCCTGCGGATCGCCCATCCCGCCGACGATCTCGCCCCGCATCGACTGCGAGAAGTAGAGGCCGGTGCCGAGCATCGAGACCAGCGGTCCGAGGAACGGCTTGAGCGGCTCGCTGGAGGCGATCTCGTGCCGGTACGGAACGTTGGGGAGCTGCACGCCGGCGAGCCGCGCCACCGTGGGGCTCCAGGCGCCGCTCGCGATCACCACCCGATCGGCGGCGACGCGCCCGCGATCCGTCTGCACAGCGTGGACCCGGCCCTCGCCCACCTCGATGCCGGTGACGCGCGTGAACGTCTCCACCTGCGCGCCGCGCTTGCGCGCGCCGTCCGCATAGCCCCAGAGGAACGGCCAGGGGAACACCACCCCGTCCTCCGGGTTCCAGGACGCGGCGATGAACTTCGAGATGTCGAGGTGGGGCACGATCTCGCCCGCCTCGCCCGGGCCGATCACCCGCGTCGGGAGCCCGTGGCGCTTCTGCAACTCGGCGCCGTATTCAATGCGGCGCAGGGTCGCCTCGTCGTGCGCAAGGAAGAGGTAGCCGCCCTTGCGCAGCCAGACGTTGATCCCCAGCTCCTGGGCGAAGCGGCCCATGAAGTCGATCGATTCCTTCGCCAGCTCGATCAAGGTTGGCGTAGTCCACTGCGCCCGGACGCCGCCCCCGTTGCGCCCGGAAGCACCTTCGCACAGGTACCCCCGCTCGAGCACCAGGATCCGTCCCGCCCCGAGGCCCGCGAGGTTCCAGGCCAGGGCGAGCCCCATGATGCCCCCGCCGACGATCACCACGTCCACGCGCTCGGGCAGCGCGGCCTGTGGCTCGAGCGGATGCCGTCCCTTTCCCCAGGTCGGACGGAGGCCCGGCGTCGGATGCCGCGCGCCGATCACCTCGTCCGGCAACCCCGCGTACGCCGCGATCGCGGTGGGCGAGAACGGCGGCCGCGAGCGGAAGGGGACCTGCGCCTCCGGCGGGACGGCGCTCCGCCCGGCGCAGATGCGCATCGCGCCGGCCTCGCAGCTCTTGCCCTGGCAGGGACCGGTGCCGAGGCCGGTGTAGCGCTTCAGACTCTCGATGTCCGCGAAGCCGTGCCCGATCGCGGCTTCCACGTCGTGGACGCTGACGTCCTCGCAGGCGCAGACGATCGCCTTGTCGGCTAGAGGCACGCAGCCCTTCCCGCCGCCTCGCCCGACTCGACGGCGGGCTTTCCCGCGACGCGGCCTGCCGCGAACAGCCAGGGAATAGCGGTGCGCCCGGCCGCGTCGGTCTCCACCGGAAAGCCGTTGCCGTCCCAGCGCGCCGTCGCTCCCACCGAGGTCGCCAGATCGTGCAGTGGCGCCGGCGGGAGCGCGATGGCGACCGCGTCGCAGCGGATGCGCTCGCCGTCGAGGTCGACGGCGCGAACCGGATTGCCGAGCGCGCGCCGCGGCGGCGAGCTCGCCAGCCGGACCAGCTCGTAACCGGCCCTGCGCAATGCGGCCGCGCAGTTGTCCAGCTCCCGCGGCTCGCTGCCGATCACCACCAGCTTGTCGCCCACCCGCACGCCGCAGCGCGCGTGCAGCTCGATCAGCCCGCGCGCCGCGTGGACCCCGGGCCGGTCCACCCCCGGAAACGGGAGCGGCTGCGAAGCGCCTCCGGTCGCGACCACCACCCGCTCCGCGACGACGGCGATCAAGCTTTCGCGCTGCCGCACCACCAGGAGGGCGTTGCCTCTCCGCGCGGTGTCGTTCGCGTAGAGCCCGACGCAACCGGAGGAGAGCAGCAGCTCTCCGCCCCGCGACGCGAACGCGCGCTGCTGCTCCGCGATCCACCCGCGGTCCGGGGCGTCAGGGTCGATGCCGAGCAGGGCCGCACCACCGGCCGCCCCGCCGAACTCCACCAGCAGCGTGCGCACACCCTGCTCCGCCGCCGTGCGCGCCGCGGCGAGGCCGGCGGGCCCCGCGCCGATCACCGCCAGGGGCACCTCGCGCAGCTCTCCCCGGCCGGGCGGGCGCGGCTGCGCGGGAAGCTCGCCGAGCCCCGCCAGCCTGCGCGCGATCTCCAGCGCCACCCGCCCGAGGATCCGCGAGCCGGTCAGCAGGTGGTGGTGATCGAGCCCCTCGGAAAAGAGGAAGTCGGCGGCGCGAAAGAGATCCTTCTCCGCGCCGAGCGGCGCGTTCTGCCGCTCGCACGCCATCCCCTCCTCGGCGGGAGTGCGGCAGGCGAGCAGGCTGGGCACGCCGTCCACGCGCATCAGGCACTGGCCGCACGATCCCCCGAGGCAGAACGGCCCGCGCGGCCGGTGGTACTTGATCGACCGCGTGAAGGTGGTCACGCCGGCGCGCAGGAGCGCCGCCGCGACGGTGTCGCCCTCGCGCGCTTCGATGGCCTGCCCGTCGAGCGAAATGCGCATCTAGAAGACGAAGTGGCGGCCCTTCTGGCGCCGGGAGTAGATCGAGACCGTCGCCTTCACTTCGCCCACTCCCATGTTCCCGCTCTCGCCGATGGTCGAGGCGCCGAACTCCTCCCACTCCAGCGCCGAATCGGTCCCGTCGTTCTCCTTCAGCATGCCCGCCAGCGTGCGCCGCGCGCGCGTCAGCTTGCGGTCGTCGCGCGTCCAGATGCTGGTGGCCAGATCGTGCGGGTTCTCGAACAGCGAGAAGCGGATGAAGTCCTCGAAGGAGGCGAGCGGCATCGAGATCAGGATCGGCATGAACAGCTCGGTGGTGGCGATCCGGTACTCGCGCACCCCCTTCCCGTCCCAGTCGTGGCGCAGCGTCGTCCGGGGAGTGACGCCATCGATCAGCGCCGGCTTCACCGCCTCGGCGTTCGCGCCGTACTCGCCGCCCGCGCGGCCGCCTTCGCGCACGATCTTCAATCCGGCCTTGCGCGCCTCGGCGACGACGTCCAGCGCGGTCTGCGCCTTGTGCACCATCAAGGGACCCAGCGTCTTGTCGATGGCGTCGGGGCTGCGCGGATCCGCCACCTGCCAGCGATCCATCTCGGCGGCGATCATCGGCACCAGGCGATCGAGCGTCGCGCGCGAAGCGCAGACGCCCTGCAGCCCGGTGCACTTGTGCGAGGAGAGCCCGAGCTTGGCGTAGGTGAGGCGGACGGCGATCTTCTCCAGCTCCTCGTCCGTGTAGCCGTCGTCCACCCACGACCAGTTGCACCCGCCGCCTTCGAAGCGCGTGCGCGCAAGGCCGCGGCCGGCGGAGATGGAGCGCGCGGTGTCGGAGGATCCGGTGACCGCGACCACCGCGACGCGGTGATCGGTCGCCAGCGGCGCGATGCCCTTGCCGAACCCTTCCACCTTCTGGATGAAGCGCGGATCCGCGCCCGCCGCGAGGAAGCAGCGCACCATCGAGGTGTTGGTGGCGGCGGCGAACGGGTGTCCCTTGAGGATCCAAGGGCACCCGGTCAGGTACGCGCCCGCCAGGTGGATCGTCGGGATCCCCCAGATGAAGTTCATCGGCGTGATGATCGCGGCGAGCCCCGCCGGCATGAACGCGTCGCGCCAGAAGCGCTGGCCGGCCACCATGTCCGGCACCAGCTCGCCCTGGATCGCCGCCTCGAAGCTCCCTTCCAGGTGATCGCAGGCGCGCTTCGCCTCGAAGAAATCCTTCTCCGCCTCCAGCTTCGTCTTGGGGATCTGCTGGCGGATCTCGTGGAGGAACTCCTCGGTGAAGTGCGCGAGGATGCGGGAGACGCTCTTCACCACCTGCTTGCGGTACGCCAGGCCCTCCTCGGCCCAGGCGAGCGACTTCCACACCTGATCGCCATAGGCGACCGCCGCCTCCACGTCCTGCTTCCCGGACACCGGCACCTCGAAGAGGTGCACGCGCTTGTCCGCCGGGCAGGACATGGCGGCGTGCTCGCCGGACGCGGGCGGCCGCCATTCGCCGGCGATGAAGTTGCGGATGATCAGCTTCCGCCGCGCAGGCAGCTCGCCGTAGCAGAAGATGTACGGGCGCAGCGCCTCGATCTCCGCGTCGCTCATCATCCGCGCGAACAGCGAGTATCCGGCGCGGCGCTCCGCGTACCGCGCGCCGAGCGGATCGGGCCCGACCTGCCCGCGCTCGTTGAAGGAGCGGATGGCGGCGGTCAGCTTCTCGTCCACGAAGGGCGCCATGGCGCGGGTTCATACCGGCGGCGCTCCGGGGAGGCAAGAGCATCAGAGGTGGAGTGACAGGCCTCCCATCAAGGACCAGACGGTGCGCCTGTACTCGGCGGGCGTGGGAAAAGTGACCGTGAAGCTGCTGTGGCGCCAGGAGCCTTGCAGGCGGAGCGCCAAGGCGCTGGAGATGGCGAAGTCCGCCCCGGCGATGGCGCCGGGACCACCCTGGTCGAAATTGGTGTAGCCGAACCCGCCGGAAAGGGCGAGGTCCGCGATCGCGATCCGCGCCCCGCCGGCGACGAGGAACGCATTGGGCCCCGCGAAGCCGTAGTCGATGATTCCGCCGAGATAGATCGGTCCGGCGACGCGAAAGAACAGGTCGCCACCGACATCGCCGCCGAAGGCGGATGGCGGGCCTCCGGGGAGGACGATGACAGGCGGAGGAGGCGCGGTGAGCGACATCGCGCGCCTGTTCGAGGTCCAGTCGTACCCGCCGACCACCCAGACCGACGCCGCGATGGAGGGAAGCGGCCGCACCCGCTGCACGATGGTCTCCTCCCCCACCTGCGGCGGATCCGAGAGCGGGTCCTGCGAGACCGGCGCGCCGGCCACCTGCATGGCGGCGAGCAGCAGGGCGGGGATCATCGGGCCCGCTCTCCGAAGATGGCCGTGCCGACGCGCACCAGCGTGGCCCCTTCCTCGATGGCGGCCTCGTAGTCCGCGCTCATCCCCATCGAGAGCTGCGCGAGGCCCAGCGCCGACGCCAGCGCGCGCAGGGCACGGAAGTGGGCGCGCGGATCGCCTTCCGCCGGCGGGATGCACATCAGCCCCTCGCAGGCCAGGGCAG
>JBGQLA010000250.1:0-7959 GCA_041499865.1 Deltaproteobacteria bacterium | reverse complement strand
TGCCTTCGTGACGCTCGATCGGCGGAAGCTCATCGATCTCGCGCGGCGGAAGGACGCGAGCCCAGGCGACCGCCACCTGCTCCTTCGCTGGCTGATGCAGGATGCGGACGAGCCGGCTTTGCTCCGCTTCACCGGCGCCGCGCGCAACGACGAGCACATCTCCGTTCCCGCGGTCGGGCAGCTCCTGGTCGACGCCGACCTCCAGGTGGTTGCGGCCGCGAGCGACGCGCTGCCGGCGCTCGCGTTGGCCGAGCTGGAGAGCGTGCACGCCACGGCGCCGGCCGATGTCGAGCTGGTGAACATCTTGATGACCGCGCGGAACTCCGCGTTCCAGAACCTCGGGAACAACGAAGATCCGCGTGCGCGCCTCGCGGCAGATCTCCGCCAGGCGGATACGGCCGGCGACGGCCCCCTCTGGCGCGGAGCGGATACGAGCGCCTGGTATGCGGCGGCGACCGCGGCGGCTCTCCTCGGCTCGGCGCGCTCCGGCTACGTTCTCCGCAACGACGCGAGCGGTCTCGCCGACGAGCTCGGCACCTGGCCTGTCCCCGCCGCGTCCCAGCTGAGTCGCTGGCTGAAGGCGAGGATTGCCCTGGATCGGGGAAGCCTGGAAGAGGGGTACGAAGCGTTGGCGAACTCGAAGGTGCCGGGGGGCCGCGCCGTAGCCGACCTCCTCGATGCGATGGCGAAGCAGTCCGAATCGCCGGATCCGAGGATCGTCGAAGCGGTTCGCATCGCGCGGCGGCAATTCGATTCCCGTCCTCTCAGCCGTCTGATCTGGGCGGAGGTGCTCCGGGTCCACGAGCGGGATCTCGATCGGTCGGCCCACCTGGTTGCGAGCGTGGTCGACGACGCGCCCGGCGCATATCCCGCCGACGAAGTCGCACTGGCGAAGCAGCGCGGCGAGATCGACAGGCTCGAGCGGCTCGCGCTCGACGAGAAGCTCCCCTTCCCCGCCCGGCTCCAGGCGTCCGGAGCGCTCGCGGATCGCGGACCCAAAGCGCTGGCGGACCGCGCGCTGCGGCGTCTCGGGCGCGAGCGACCCGCGGATGTGGACGCGCAGGAGCGCCTCATCCGCTTCCTGCACGACGCCGGCCGGCCGGGCGACGCCCTCGCCGCGGGGCTTGCCCTGGTGCGCCTCTTTGGAGAGGACGATTCCTACGTCGTCGCGCGCGCGCGGTGCGCAGCGGCCCGGCAGCTCGACGCGATGGGCCGGCACGAGGACGCCCTGACGATGGTCGAGCGGGGGCTCCCGACCGAGGCGGTCTGCGCCTATACGATCGCGACGGTGCAGCTCGCCGAGCTGCGCAGGAAGGAAGACGCGGAAGGCCTGCTGCTCGCTTTCCTCGCGCGCCATCCGCGTCCCGAGACCGCCGCCGTAGCGGCAGAGGTGCGCTGGCGCAGTCATGACGACGCGGGCGCGGCGGACATCCTCGCGCACTCGCCCGTTCCGCTCGCGCCCAGGCACTTCCGCGAGGTCGGCGAACGATTCGCGGCGGCGTTCCGCGGCCGTCCGGCGGCGGACGTGAAGCGCGCGATCGAGGCGCTGCTCCAGGCCGGAATCCAGCCGCAGTCGGTCGTCGAGCTGGGATCTCCCCTGGCGAGAGCCGGGGCCGCGGCGCAGGCTTTCGAGGTCTATGCGCTGCTCAGCCAGCAGCTGCCGCCCGAGAAGTTCGCCGCCGTGCCGCTCCGCGCCTGGAGCGCCCTCCGCGCGGCGAAAGGAGCAACCGCTGCGGAAGCCTGGTTGCGCAAGCAGATCGACGCGGAGCATTCTGCCTCCGGCGATGCGCTCGCAACCTCCGCATACGGCGAGGGCCTCGACGACGCGCTGTGGGAGCTGTTCCCCAAGAAGCCGCTCGACCCCGCGTTCGCCGATCGCCTGGCGCTCCTGCGCGCCGCCTCGCTGGTCCGTCGCGGCGAACGCGGTGCGCGGCGCGACGCGGTGCTCGGCGCGATCTCCGATCCGCTGGCGTTGTGGAAAGGGCGGCTCGCGCGGGCCATCGGCCTCCCGGGCATGCACGCGAGCTGGGAAGTGCGGCTCGCGCGCCATGTGCTCGGCGAGGGTGGCGAGGACGATCTCGCGGATGAGGCGACCAACGGATCGCGGCCGTGCGAAGCGCCCTACTACTTCGGCGTTCGCGCCGCGGCAGAGTCCCGCGCGCGCGACGCGGCAGCCTGGTACCGCGTCGCGCTGGAATGCCGCAAACCCGACCAGCCCGAATTCGGCTGGGCTTATCAGGCGGCGGCGCATCCGGAGCAGGACCGCGCGCTCTCGGCGAAGCCGCTGCAGGCTGCCCGCTGAGAGCGCTGTCGCAGCCTACTCGGCGGTAAACGGCTGCTCGCCGGCGGCGGCCCCCACTTTCCACAGGTAGCCGTCCGGATCGGCGAAGTAGCCGAAGTATCCGCCCCACTGCGCCCGCTGCGCCGCCTTGACGATCCTGCCGCCGGCGTGCCTCGCTTCCGCCAGGACTGCATCGACGCGTTCTTCGGACCGCACGATGTAGGAGAGGGTGATGCCGCGGAAACCGCTCCCGTCCGCCGCTACCCCGGCGTCTCCGGCAAGGGCGTCCCAGGAGTAGAGACCCAGCGCCGAGGAGCCATTGTTCAGGCTGAAGGATACCCGATGGCCCTGCTGCTCCTGCTGGATCGGCCAGCCAAGGCCCTCGCCGTAGAACTGCCTCGCCCGCTTCAGGCCTCGAACGCCGAGCGTAATGCTGCTGACGTGCGGTTTCATCGTCCTGCCTCCTTGTTGCGAGCGGTCATCGCCGCGCCGCCATCTTCTGGTCACATCGGCTACGTTTCGTTCGTCACTCCCATGACGGAGCGCGACGGAGGGCGTTCATGCTGTACGACATGCTCGCCCTGCCCTTCGACGAGATCGCCCGCATCGTGGGACGCTCACCAACGGCCGCAAGGCAGCTCGCAAGCCGCGCCCGCCGCCGGGTGCAGGGAGCTGCTACCGCTAACGGGGCCGATCTGGCCCGAAAGCGAGAAGTCGTGAACGCATTCCTCTCTGCCTTGCGCGGCGGCGACTTCGAGGGGCTTCTCGCCGTGCTCGATCCGGATCTCGTGGTCCGCGCCGGCGCAGCGGAGGTCCGCGGTGCGCGGAACTGGGCGAAACAGGCGATCAGCTTCTCGCGCGCCGCGCGGTTCGCACGACCGGCGCTGGTCAATGGGACCGTGGGAGCCGTGATGGCTCCGCGAGGACGCCTGTTCCGGGTGCTCTGCTTCACGCTCGCGCGCGGGAAGATCGCCGGGATCGAGGTGGTCGGCGATCCCGCGCGCCTCCGCGAGCTCGACCTGGCGGTCCTCGACGCCACGACAGACCCCACATGAGCGCCAGAACAACGCCCGCTGCGCCGAACAGAACCCGATTGCGGCCGATCGGCGTCATCTCGTCCGCCTTGAGAGCGCGCCGCGAAGCGCCGAAACAAGGTTCGGAGGGGGCGCCCGATGCCTGGCTCGAGGTGCAGCCCTGGGCGGCGAAAGGACTCCAGGGCCTCGCCGTCGGCGATGAGATCATCGTCATCACCTGGTTCCACCGGGCACGTCGCGACGTCCTCCAGGTCCACCCGCGGTCCGACCCGCGGAATCCGCTCACGGGGGTCTTCGCGACGCGGGCCCCGGACAGGCCGAACCCGCTGGGTCTTCATCCCGTGTTCGTGCGCGCGATCGAAGGGAACCGCCTGCGCATCGGCCCCATCGAAGCCATCGACGGCACTCCGGTCCTCGACATCAAGCCGGCCCTCAGGTGAGGGAGCGCCCTCCGCCTTCCGCGTCGTTCAGTTCCAGAATCCGACCACCGAGCCGATCCGGCCATCCAGGCGCAGGGTAAATACGTTCGTGCCGCTCATCCGCTGCTGCCCGTCGTTTCCGACGGCCACCCAGTCGGCCAGCACCGTGCCTTGGCAATGGCGCACGTTGCCTCTCCGCTCCAGGCGGATGCCCGGCATGAAGTGCCGGGCCGCGCTGATGTGCGGCGCGAGCTCGGAGAGGCCGTCGACGGCGCTGAAGCGGTCGCGAAACCTGACATCGCTCGACACCGAGCGCGCGAGCAGTGCGGCCCGCTCCGAGTCGTCCGTCACCGTCCACGCCGCGAACCACTCGTCCACCCTCTCGGCGGCGCCGGCATTCACTTCGTCGGACACGACGTTTCCGAAGAGCGAAAGCTGGTAGCGCCAGCCCTGGACGTGGTGATCGCGAGCCGCCGCATCGGCGAACTCGTGCAGCAGATGCAGGCGCGTTCCCTCCTCGTTCGCCTGCAGATGAATGGTCACGCGCGACCCTCCTGGCGGGATCACCTTCCCGGTCAGGTATCCGAAGGTGAAGACGATCCGCTCCGGCGCGGACACCTCGATCACTTCGCCTGCCGCCTCGGTTCCGTCGGGATAGCGGATCCGGACACGGCCGCCGGGCGTCGGATCGATCGTCGAGCCGGCGCCCCACCATCGCGCCCACCGCGCATCGTCCGTGAAGTACCGGAATGCCGTCTCGCGTGCGGCGCAGATGATCAACGTCCTCTCCAGCCGATGCGGCAAAGCTTTCATTGCGTTCTCCTTCGCGAACGGGTGCGCTTGCGACTCCGGCTTCCTTGCCGCGGACCGCGCCGCGTCTCTTCCAACTCTGCCGCCAGCTTCAGGCGCCAGAGCGCGTCGTCCCACATCTCCTCGAGCACCTGCCGCAGAGGACCCAGCGCGCCGGGCAGGGCACGGTAGAAGCGGTACCGATGCTCAGCGCGGGATTCGACGAGGCCGGCCTCGGTGAGGGCGCGAAGGTGCAGCGACACGGCGCCGAACGTCACGTCGGGCATCGCCCCGGCGATCTCGCCCGCGCTCCGCTCCTCCCGCCAGACGAGCCGCAGGATCTCCCGCCGCCTGGGGGACGAGACCGCTTTGAGAAGGGCGGAAGCGAGCACAGCGTAACTTTAGTTACAACTCAAATGAAATGTCAAGGGCCGGAGTGGAGCACCCTGCCGGTGGACGCTCCCGGTCACTTGCCCCGCAGCTGCTCTTCGAAGCTCTTCCGCGTCAGCCAGGCCAAGCCAACCAGCGCTTCCTACCGGTGCGCCGCCAGGATCGCCGCGGCCGAGCGCCGGACATCGTCGCCGCTCGTGCTCCAGTTGCAGACCGAGATCCGCATCAGCGCACGCCCGCGCCATACCGTGCCGGAGAGCCAGCAGGTGCCGTCGCGCTGCACGCGCGCGATCACTTCGCGAGTCCAGCGGTCCCCTTCTTCGGGCGTCGCGGACGGAGGCTCGAACCGGACCAGCACCTGGTTGAGCACCACCTCGTTGACCACCCGAACGCCGGGAGCACCCGAGAGGAGCTCGGCGAACGACCGCGCATGCGCGCAGCACCGCTCGATCAGCTCGGCGACGCCGCTGCGGCCGAGGGAGCGGAGCGCCGCGTACACGGCAAAGCCGCGGGCGCGGCGCGAGAACTCCGGCGTCCACTCGTAGTTGTCGCGGTTCGCGTCCGTGGGCTGCAGGTACGAGGCGCTGCGCGCCATGGCCGCGCGATGGGCCGCGGTGTCGCGCACGAAGGCGAGGCCGCTGTCGTACGGCACGTTGAGCCACTTGTGCGCGTCGGTCGCCCAGGAGTCCGCGCTTTCTACGCCCTCCACCAGGTGCCGGGTCGCCGGGCTCGCCGCCGCCCAGAGACCGAAAGCTCCGTCGACGTGCACCCAGGCGCCGTGCTCGCGGGCGAGGCGCGTGATCTCCGGCAGCGGATCGAAGGCGCCCGTGTTCACGTTGCCCGCCTGCGCGCAGATGATCACCGCCTTGCCGCGGCGGCTGCGCAGCGCATCGCGGAGCGCGTCGGGCTGCATTCGACCCTGGCCGTCGCTGGCGATCTTCACCACCGAGGCGTCCCCGAGCCCGAGCAGGCGCAACGCGCCATAGACGGTGATGTGCGCCTCGTCGCCCGCGAGCACCGCGACTTCCGCTGCACCGATCAGTCCGCGCGCCGCCACGTCCCAGCCGGCCCGCGCGAGCACGGACTGGCGCGCCGCGGCCAGACAGGTGGTGTTCGCCATCTGCCCGCCGGTGACGAAGCCCATCCCCGTCCCCGCCGGCAAGCGGAGGAGCCCGGTGAGCCAGTCGAGCGCGATCTCCTCGACGACGGATGCGGCGGGGGAGAGCACGAACAGGCCTGCGTTCTGGTCCCAGACCGTTGTCAGCCAGTCGGCCCCCACCGCGGCCGGCAAGCTGCCGCCGACCACGAACCCGAAGAATCGCGGCCCCGCGGTGGCGACGATTCCCGGGTCGGCATCGCGCGCCAGACGCTCCACCACCTGCCTGGCCGGCTCGCCTGCGTCGGGAAGGGGTCCGCCGAGCGCCTCGCGCAATGCTGCCGCATCGAGCTTTGCTCCTACGGGACGCCCCTGCACTCCGTCGAGAAAGCGCACGGCAGCCGCGTGCGCCGCATCGAGAGCCGACTTGTCCATGCGCCGATGCTAGCGCGGGACGGGAAAGCCGGCGAACGGATGACGCTGTGGAGAGGCGCGACGGACCATGATAGCGTCCGCACCCCTTTCACTCGGCGGCTCGCGGAGAGGTCCACGAAATCATGATGAAACTGATCGCATCCCTGTTGACGTTCGGTCTGGCTCTCCCCGCGTCCGCTGCGGACAGCCTGAAGCTCGCCATCACCGGCCCGTTCAGCGGCGGCTCGGCGCCGATGGGCGCATCGATGCGCGATGGCGCGAAGCTCGCCATCAACGAGATCAACGCCGCCGGCGGCGTCCAGGTCGGCAGCGCCAAGATGAAGATCGAGATCATCGAGCGCGACGACGAGGCCAAGAACGAGCGCGGCGCGCTGATCGCGCAGGAGCTCGCCTCCATGCCCGACCTCTCCGCCGTGATCGGGTCGGTGAACACCGGCGTGGTGATGGCCGGCGACCGCCATCTTCAGGAAAAGGGCATCACCAAGATCATCACCCCCGCCGCGGGCTCGGCGTCGATGACCCAGTGGCTGAACAAGGCGCCGGACCTCTCCATCTTCCGCTTCGCCGCCCACGACGCGATCCAGGCGGCGATGGTGGTCGAGGAGGCGATCAACCGGAAGTTCACCAAGGTCGCGATCCTGCACGACGCCACCAACTACGGAGTGTCGGGCCGCGACGATCTCCTCGCCCAGATCAAGAAGCAGGGCGACAAGCTCCAGGTCGTCGCCACCGAGAAGTTCAACATCGGCGACAAGGACATGACCGCGCAGCTGCTCCGCGCCAAGTCCGGCGGCGCCGAGGCCATCCTCATCTGGGCGATCGGCCCGGAGCTCGCCGCGGTGGCGAACGGGAAGGCGAAGATGGGCCTCACCACCCCGCTGATCGGGGGATGGACGCTCTCGATGTCGAACTTCATCGACAACGCGGGCAAGAACGGCAACGGCGCCTTGATGCCGCAGACGTTCATCGAGGAGCCGATCACGCCGAAGGCGAAGGCGTTCATCGAGGCGTATCACAAGGCCTACAGCGTGAAACGCATCCCGTCGGCGGTCTCGGCGGCGCAGGGCTACGACGTCGTCTACCTGTTTGCCGCCGCGGTGAAGCAGGCCGGAAGCGCCGACAGCAAGAAGATCAAGGCCGCACTCGAGGATCTGAAGGATCCGGTGCAGGGAGTGATCGCCACCTGGAAGCATCCCTACAGCAAGTGGGACCAGACCAACGTCGAGACGCACGAGGCGTTTCGCCGTGAGCAAGCCGTGATGGGCATGGTGCAGGATGGGCGCGTGGTCTTCGCGCACGACGCCGATCGCCAGCGGCTCGCGAGCGCGGCCAAGGGCAAGTAACCAAGGAATCGAGGCCCGTCCGTGACGCTGTCCATCATCGCCCAGATGGCCGTGAGCGGCGCCTTGATGGGCCTCGTCTACGCGCTGATCGCCTACGGCTTCCAGCTCACCTACGCCACCAGCAAGAGCATCAACTTCGGCCAGGGTGAGCTGGTGATGGTGTCGGCGTTCT
>JBGQLA010000249.1:0-8007 GCA_041499865.1 Deltaproteobacteria bacterium | reverse complement strand
CGACGTGCTCGGCGTCCACGCCCTCAGGCAGCTTGAAGGAGCGGGTGAACATCCCGAACGACCGCTCCCAGGTGTAGTACACGTCGCCCTTCTCCTTCTTCTCCTCCTCGCGCTTGCCGGTCACCATCAGCCGGGTCCCGCTGATCGTCACCTCGATGTCCTTCTCGGCGACGCCGGGCAGGTCGGCCTTGACCAGGAACGCCTCCTTCGTCTCCTTCACGTCGAACGTGGGCACGAACAACAGCTCGCGCTCCTCCTTCTCGAAGAGCGGCGCCAGCTCGCGCATGGGCTCCCACTCCATCAGGCTGCGCAACATGGGAAAGCTGGAGAACCGCTGTGGCTCCTTGTGGACCAGCATCCGGATTGACCTCCGTCTGCGGGAGCGCCGAGGTCGCCGGCAGCGGGATGCGCCCTTCTTGGCTCCCGCGCCCGGATGGCCCCGGGCATCTCTCGCACGGGGAATGTAACCGGCCGCGACCGCGGTCAACGTGGCAATGTGCCGCGCGCCGGACCCGTCACGTCCAGCGAGCGCGGCGACACCGGAGCCCAACGGCCGCTTTCGACCCAGGAAAGCGCGAACCGCCGGAGCGCGATCACCACCAGCGCCGCCAGCGCCGCGCCGGCGACCACGTCGACGACGTAATGCAGCGACAGGTACACGGTGGAGAAGACGATCGCGGCGACGGTGGCCGCGAGCAGAAAGCGCTGCCGGCGGAACATCGGCCATGCCTGGAAGAGGAAGACCAGCGAGGTCGCGGTATGCCCGCTGGGGAATGCGTCGAGCTCGTTGCGCTCGCAGCCGCGGAGGAAGGCGCGCAGCGCCGCGCTCGCCGCGCCGCCGCCGAGCTGCGCCTGCGCGTGGGCCTGCGGGACCCGGGGGCCCGCCGCCGGCGCGATGAAGTACGCGGCGTAGGAGACGAGGAGGACGACGGTGAGGGAGAAGACCAGCCGGTCGAACTCAGCGAAGCGACCCTGCTTCCAGAGGACCGCCACGCAGGCGATCGGCAGGATGTAGTAGCTGGCGTAGGCGATCGAGGCCGCGTCGGTGAGCCAGTCCGGCCGCCCGCCGGCGTGGGTCCAGGCGGTGGCGAGCGGGCCGAAGAAGCGCGCGTCGATCGCGGCGAGCGCGCGATCGTAGCGCCGAGGATTGAGGCGTTCGATGGCAGGGCCGACGACGTTCACCAGCGCCGCCAGCACGGGGATCGCGATGAAGGCGTGCGCGGTGCGCAGGAGGGGAGAACGCCCGCGCCAGCGCGCGAGCGCCAGGATGCTCGCCGCCATCGCGGCGATCGCGGCCAGGAGGAGCCCGGGCGACGGAACGCACGCCGCGGTCACCAGCGCGAGAGCGAGGAGAAAGGCGAGCAGCAGCCGGTCCACGGCCGCCGGCGCGAACGCTGGTGGCCGCTTCATCTCCACCCGGACCCGCCTTTCAGTGCAGCTGCAGCTCCTCGGCAACCGCGCGCGCGATGGGCGCCTGCACCAGCGCGGAAGCGAACCGGCGAGCGAAGTCCTCGACCAGCTCCCAGTCAGTGTACTCGTAATCGCGCGAGGTGTCGGTGTCGCCGCCGGTCATCCAGGAGATGAGCTTCATCACCAGCCGGATTCGCAGGGTGTACCGGCTGTACGGAAGCGCGCCGGCGATGGCGAGGCGGGCGTTCGGCCGCCAGCCGGTCCGGGTGACGAAGTGCTGAAAGGTTTTCGCCACCTCGCGCTGCGCGGAAGGCTTGTTGCGCGCAGCGGAGAGGCTGACCGAGATGAACGCGTTCGGGATGGCGTCCAGCTCGAGGCGAAATTTGCGCACGAAATCGGCCAATGCCTGCTGGTGCTTGCCCATTCGGACCGAGCCGAGCACCAGGGCGGCGTCGAAGTCCCCGGGCGCGATGTCGGCGGGCGCCGCGGCGGAGTCCACCGTTTGGACCTCCTGGCCCTGGCTGACGAGCACGGCGGCCATCCGCTCCGCGATGCGCCGGGTCTGACCATCGGTGCTTCCGTAGACGACGAGGACGCGCGGCATGGTTCGCCTCCTTTAACCCCGCTCTCAAGCATTCGCTATGCCACAGCGCACGTAGCCGCGCAGATTTCGCGCGATCCGGCGCCTGCACCACTCCAGGCTGCGGAGACGTCCCGGGTGTTGATCTTTTTTCGAACCTTCGCCGCCGTCCATAACACTGTTAGCGACGGGAGGCCCGGAACACCGTTACGCGCCACTCAGCGCCACTCAGGTCGGCCCGGACGCCCCCATCGCGTAACAGTGTTATGCGGGGGTGACCGAGACGTCTTTTTGAGATGGAATCCCCCCGGGTTGGAATCCCCCCCGGGGTTGGAATGACCCCCGCGTTGGGCGATCAGAACTGACCGGTCACTTCCGCGTTGAGCACACCGGTCTGCCCGGAGGCGCCGCCGAACAGCGCGGTGTCGCCGTTCAGGGTGGTGCGCCCGAGCGCGGAGAGGCGCAGCGCGACGTGAGGACCGAACTGCGCCTGCACCGCGGCGGAGGCGCCGACCTCGTCGAGATCGACCGGCGCGATGGAGCGCGTCCGCGACCAGGAAAGCCGCGTGAGGACCTGCACCAGCATCGCCGGCCGGACCAGGAGCTGCAGCCAGGCGCTTCTGCCCGGCGCCCACCCTCCTTCCTGGACGTACCCCGCCGAGACGCCGACGCGGTCGGAGAAGAGCCGCGGCGCCCCCAGTTCCGGACCAATCCAGCGCCGCGTCTGCCCCACCACCAGGTCGGTGCTGAGGCCGGAGAGCACGGTGACGCGGATCCGCGGCGTCGGTTCCCAGGCCATCGACAGGTCCGCGTGGCGGGCCGCGCCGCCACTGAGGATGCGGCCGGGGCCGTCGAGCTCCGGCACGGAGAGTCCCTCGTACCGGAACGAGCCGTTGAAGCTCAGCCCATCGAACGGGCGCGCCGCACCGTCAATCCGGACGGCGTCGAGCAATGCCGGCGCCTGGCGATCGCCGCTGCCCACCCGCACGTCGACCGCGGCATCGATGCGCCGGGTGATGCGCGCCTCGATCAGCCCCTCGCCTTCGACCCGGCGGCCGAACTCCGAGGTGTTCACGAACGCGACGCGCAGCTCGTGCCGGAAGAAGCGAAGGACCGAGTCAGCTGCGCCGGTGTGCATGCCCGACCAGTACCCGCCGAACGTTCCCTGGCTGAGCGAGGGCGAAAGCGTCACGGCATCCGGCACGACGCCTCCGAAGACGCCCGCCTGGCTCCCGCCCGAGGTGCTCCAACCCGCCTGCGCGCCGTCGAGAATGGACTGCCCCGGCATCCACCACGGGCGCACCCGCCCCAGCGAAAACGCGGGCCCGCCGCCGACGCTGCGGCGGGACAGCGCCGCCTCCCAGACGTAGAGCTGGGTGGGATCCTCCGGCCGGAAGCTGATCGGGTCCGTCCTCCGCGTCCAGCGCCGCGCGCTCAGGTCCACGTCGAGCGTGAAGCCGCCGCCGATCGGCGTGCCGATCAGGTGCGCATCGAGCTGCTCAAGGTGCCACGGCTCCGCTCCGGACGAGATCCAGCTGGTGTGCCCGATCCCGACCTCCACCGTGTGCGAGGACGGCGGCGCCCCCGGCGGGGCGTGGTAGTCGATTTTCTCGAACGCCGCGGCGGAGAGCACCGATCGGCGCTGCTCCAAGACCGCGGCAGGCGCGGGCAGCGGCAAGCGCCGCACCACCAGCGCCGGTAGAGGAAGGGGAAGGTCGAAGGTGTCGCCGGGACGTCCGCGTCCCACGCAGCTCGCGTATCTGGGGGAGACTTCCTCCACCCGGCACGTCCCGCCCTTGATGTGCAGCACCTGCCCCGGCGCGAGCCCCTCCCGCGCGCCGGCGTCGAGATACAGGCGCCGGAGCGTGGCGTAGGCGACGGTGCCGACCCGCCGCGGCTCGGCGCCGGGCGCCGCTGTCCCGAGCAGGAGCGCGAAGGCGACCGCGCGGCGGATCAACGAACCCTCCGCGCCGGGAGCAGCCCCGTTGGGGTGGTGAACCGGTGGCACTCGTAGCACTTCAGATTCTTGCACTGGAACCCGGCGACGTTGCTGTGCTGCGGCGTCACCCGGCTGCAGGCGTGGCACCGGATGCAGTCCGCGGTGTTCGTCGAGCAGGTCCCTGACGCCGCGAACGAGGTCAGAGCGCTGTGGCAGTCGAGGCAGCCGATGCCCGCGTGCGGGCCGCGGCTGATCTGGAAGCACGATTCGTGCGCTTGGAACCGCGCGCCCTTGAAGCGGCTGGGGAAGTGGCAGCTCTTGCAGTCGGTCCCGAAGCCGGCGCGCGCGTGATCGAGCGCGCCACCCGCAGTGCGCGCGTAATCCGACAGGTGACAGGCGACGCAATCGAGGGCCGCGCGGGTGAAGCGGCGGTCGCGCTGGTTCAGATGGCATTCCTCGCAAGGGATCGCCGCGTGCCTGCCGGTGAGCGGAAAGGCAGTGCGCCGGTGCGCCTCGGGCCCAAAGCGGCTGGTCCAGTCGCGCGCGTCGTGGCAGGAGCCGCAGCGGGTGCCGAACTCGCCGGTGTGCACGTCTTTGTGGCAGGCGGCGCAGCTCGCCGGCACGGGCGCGCGGAAGTCGTCCGACTTGTGGCAGGAGTGGCATCCCGCCATTAGATGCCCCCCCTCGAGGGGAAAGCCGGTGCGCGAGTGGTCGAACGTCATCGGGGACCACCCGGAGGTGGAGTGGCAGTACTCGCAGCGCGTCTCCGCGCCGGCGTGCGCCGCCGCCGATCTCGGCGACCCGCCCTGCGCGACCGCGAGCAAGAGCAGCAGTCCGATCATGGGACGAACTCCCGGAAGGCGCCGCGATGGACGTCGACGTGGCAGCCCGCGCAGGTGAGGGGCAGGCCGCGGTATCGCCGCACGCGCATTGCGCCGCCGACCTCAACCTCGCGGTGGCACGATTCGCAGCGGGCCTTGGCGTGCTTTCCCTCCAGCTCGAAGGAGGTGAAGGGCGGACGGTGCTCGAACGAGACCTGCTTCCAGGCGGCGGTCTCGTGGCATTGCTCGCACCGCATGGCGACGAACTGTCCGGCGTGCGGGTCCGCATGGCAGGAGGCGCACTCCGTGCGCAGGGGTCGGTAGCGGACCACGCCGGCCGCGTCGGCGAAGTGGCACCCGCCGCAGGTGGCAGAGGCGTGCGCACCGGTCAGCGGGTAGGACGACTCGCGGGAATGGTCGAAGCGCACGTCCGCGAACGAGGAGAGCTGGTGACAGTCGGCGCACCCGGACTGCTTCACCCGGCCCGCGAACTGGCCGCGGTGCGGATCGGTGTGGCAGGTGTCGCAACGGCGGTTGTCGCCGGGCGACTGGAAGCGCGTCAGGCTGATGGTGTCCTTCCGGCCGCGCTTCTCGATGAACGCGCGCAGCGGAGCGGCGCGCGGGGCGAGCGACGGATCGGTGGGATGGCACGCGCCACAAGAGACCGCCGCGTGGCTTGCCTCCAGGGGATAACCCTTGTGCATCGAGGGTTCGTACACCGCGGGGCGGAACGAGTCGATCGAGTGGCAGCGCTCGCAGGATGGCGGCGGCGTCCCCAGCTGCCCCACGTGCGCGTCGACGTGGCAGTCGGTGCAGGCGCCGAAGCGCATGTTCTTGAACACCGCCTTGATCCCGGGGAACGGGCCGTGGCAGCTCTTGCAGGCGACGCTCTCGTGGGCGCCTCGCAGCGGGTAGCGCGTCTTGTCGTGGAACGCCCGCGCTCCTTTGGTGCCCCTCACCTCCCTCCAGTCGTCCTCCGTGTGGCAGCTGGTGCAGGCCGGTCCCAGCCTGCCCTCGTGCGGGTCCTTGTGGCAGTCGGTGCATTCGCCGTGGGCCACCGGTTTGTACACCGCGAAGGTCGCCGCACGCGGCTTCAGCACCGGATCCTTGTGCGCCCGGGCGTCGGTTTCCGACGGATGGCACTTCGCGCATTCGACGCGCGCGTGCTTGCCGAGCAGCGGGTACTGCGTCTTGGCGTGGTTGAAACCCGGCGCCGGTTTCCAGGAGGTCTCGTTGTGACAGCGCGCGCAGGAGCCGCTGAACTGGCCGCGATGCTCGTCGAAATGGCAGGAAGAGCATTCCTTCGGCGCGCCGAGGAAGGTCTTCCGCCCGGGCTCCTTCGCCCGAAGGGCGCGCACCGCCGCGTCGGCGATCAGCTTGTCAGTGTGGCACTGCGCGCAGGCCACCTGCGCGTGCTTGCCCTTCAGGGGAAAGCCTGTCCGGCGGTGGTCGAACTCCTTCTCGCCGCCCTTCCCCCAGTCGACCAGCTTGAAGTCGCGTCCCTGGTGCTCGTGATGGCACTTCTGGCAGGCAAGCTCGGCCGGCGCGATCTTGCCGTGGAACCCGCGCTTCTGCGCGATCCGATCCTTCAGCTCGACGTGGCAGGCGATGCAGGTGTCCGGCGACAGGCGCGAGCCCGCGACGTGGCACTTGGTGCAGTTGGCGAGGCCCTCGAGGTTCGCGTGTGGCGCGCTCAGCGGGCCCGGGGAGAAGACGTCCGCGCGCGCGGCGAAGGCGGCGAGAACGACAGCCAGGGCGAGGAGGCGCCTAGCGGAACCAGACATAGCCGAGATACACCGAGACGGCGATGTGCGCTGCGATGGCGACGACGAGGAAGCCGGCGAGAGAGGCGTGGAACAGGCGCCAGCCGCGCAGCAGGTTCTTCAGCCCCTTGTAGAACCCGATCTGGACGCGCAGCTTCGAGAGCTGCAGGGTGCCGCTGCGGAACTCGCGGTAGGCCGCGCGATCGAAGTGCCACCGCGCGCGCAACAGGCGCAGGCGCATGCGCAGTTTCATGAACGGCAGCGAGAGGAAGAGCAACAGCAAGGACCGGCCGCGCACCGGGCGCGCGGCCGCGTCGAACATGCGGTGGAGCAGCGCGGGATTGTCCGACCCGTCGATGATCGGCTGCAGGCGGTTGCGCAGCCGCTCCCAGCGCCTGGTCACCTCGGTGAGCTCGAGCGCCTTGCCTCCGTCGCTGGGCACCATTCCGTAGATGAAGCGGCCGATGATGCCGGTGAGGACCACGATCAGGAGCGCGCCCGCGGTGCCGGTGGCGAGCATGTTGTTGGACTGGAACGCCGCGTGGAAGGCGATCACCAGCGGGCTCATGAAGCCGACGAACATGTGGAAGTCGAGCCAGCCCCGGATGGAGCCTTTCCCGGAGAGCAGGCGCGAGCGCTTGCGCACCGGATAGAGGAAGTTCGAGAGCATGAAGGCGGTGGCCACGATGCCAACGCCATGCCCCCAGCGCCCGGCGGAGCGCAAGTTTTCGTGCAGGGGCGAGGCGAGCCGGGCGGCGCGCGAGAGCAGGTAGTAGTCCCAGCCTTTCAGCGCCAGCCACCCGAGGATCAGCGCGCCGGTGGCGAAGTAGAAGAGATGCGCCGGGCGCCGCGACTCGCTCGCCTCTTTCTGCGGGGCAGAGCTGCGGCGGCCGGGCGCGGGCGGGGGCTTCTTCAGCTCCTCGCCGAAGTGCTTCTCCAGCGAGATCTTCAGCTTGGAGAGAAACTCGAGCGGAAGCTCTCCGCCGACGTTGACGATCACGTAGTCGTTGCGCAGCGTCACCGGAGCGCCGCCGACGGTCAGCACCACCTCCTTCTCCGAGATCCGGTTGACCTCGGAGCTCATCAGTGCGCGGACCTGGCGCGCGGAGATCAGCTCCGCCACCCGCTTGCGGTTCGCCTCGCGGCACTTGCCGAAGGTCTCGCCCCGGTAGGAGATGCTCACCTTGGTGTTTCCCTGCTCCGCGAGCTGGATCGCCGCCTCCAGCGCGGCATCGCCGCCCCCCACCACCAGGACCTCTTTGCGGGCGTATTGCTCGGCGTCGATCAGACGGTAGGTGACCTTGGGCAACGTCTCGCCTTGCACGCCGAGCTTGCGCGGTGTGCCGCGGCGGCCGATGGCCAGCACCACCTTCCCGGTGTCGACGTATCCCTTGTCGGTCTGCACCCGGAACGCGCCGTCGTTGCCCTCGATGCCCACCACTTTCACGCCCTCGTCGATCCGGATGGCGGCCTTCCTCAGCGCCTGCTGCCAGG
>JBGQLA010000248.1:0-8055 GCA_041499865.1 Deltaproteobacteria bacterium | reverse complement strand
CATGACCATCGCCCGAGCCACCGCCAGCGCGACTTCCGCCCCCAGGTCCTCCTCGATCAACGCGAGCGCCAGGTCCATGCCCGCCGTCACGCCCGCCGAGGTGTAGAGGTTGCCATCGCGCACCCAGATCCGATCCTCCTCGACGCGCACCCGCGGATAGCGCCGCGCCAGCTCGGCGGCGCGTGACCAGTGCGTCGTCGCCGTCCGACCGTCCAGCAGCCCGGCTTCGGCGAGCAGGAAGGCGCCCGTGCACACCGAACCGAGGCGCCGGACCCGCCCCGCCACCCGTCGCAGCCACCCCAGGATGGCCCGGTCGCCGGCCACGGCGTCGATGCCGCGGCCGCCGACCACGAGCAGGGTATCCACGCTGCCGCGGAGCGCGCGGAAGGTCGTGTCCGGAAGAAAGCGGAAGCCCGAGGAAGCCGAAAGCGGGCCCTTCCCGGTGCCGACCACCGCGAGCGAGTAGCCCGGGTGGGCACGGCCCTCGTCGCGGAGGAACCGCGTGGCCCGCGCGAACATCTCCAGCGGGCCGGACAGGTCGAGGGCCTGGACTCCGGGGTAGGCGAAGAGCGCGATGCGCAGGGGGCGCCCAGGCGTGCGAGGTTCCATGGCCCGCATGGTGACCGGGCGCGCGCATGTCCGCAAGGACATTGATCCCACGATTCGGGACATCCGGCTCTCAGCCCTTGAGCGCCCCGGACATCCCCGCCACGTAGTGCTCGACGAAGAAGAAGTACAGGACCGCCACCGGCAGGCTGCCGAGAAGGGCGCCGGCCATCAGCGGCCCCCACTGGTAGATGTCGCCCCGCACCAGCTCCGTGGCGAGCCCCACCGGCACCGTCTTGTTGCCGGGTGCGGACATGAAGACGAGCGCGTAGAGGTACTCGTTCCAGGAGAGCGTGAAGGAGAAGATGAAGGCGGAGATCAGGCCGGGCGCGCTCAGCGGCAGGATGATCTGGAAGAGGATGCGCAGCCGGCTGGCGCCGTCGACCATCGCCGCCTCCTCCAGCTCCTGCGGAATGCTCTTGAGATAGCCGACGAGGAGCCAGGTGCAGAAGGGGACCAGGAACGTGGAATAGACCGGCACCAGCGCCCAGAGGTGATCGAACCAGCCGAGCTTGAGCATCACTTCCGCGAGCGGGATGAAGAGAATGGCCGGCGGAATCAGGTACGCGAGGTAGATGCCCAGGCTCACGCCCTCGGCGCCGCGGAAGCGCAGCCGGGCGAGCGCGAACGCGGCGAGGAAGCTGACCGAGACGCTGAGCGCCGTGGCGGCGGAGGCGACGCCCATCGTGTTCCAGAACCAGCGCGGGTAGCTGGTCGAGAAGAGCAGGTACTTGATGTGGTCCAGCGTGGGGCGCACGACCCAGAACGGATTGGCGGTGACGCTGACCAGCTCCTCGTTCGGTTTGATGGAGGTGAGGACCATCCAGTAGAAGGGAAAGAGCAGGAAGAGCGCGAACGCCCCGAGCGGCAGCCAGAGCGTGAGCGCGCGCTTCAAGGCTGCCTCCGCAGTGCGTCGAGCGCGGCCCAGGCGAGCACCGCCAGGAAGGGCAGGGTGAAGCCCGCGATGGCCGCGCCCTCGCCCATCGCTCCCCCGGCGATGGCGCGCTGGTAGGCCAGGGTGACGAAGAGGTGCGTCGCGTTCGCCGGGCCGCCGCGGGTGATGGTCCAGACGAGCTGGAAATCGGTGAAGGTGAAGATCGCCGAGAAGATGGTGAGGATGGTGGTGAGCGGAAGCAGCAGGACCCAGGTGATCTGCCAGAAGATCTGCCAGTCGCGTGCACCGTCGATCCGGGCCGCCTCGTGCAATTCGTTGGGGATCGCTTGCAGGCCGGCGAGGTAACCCACGGTGAAGAAGGGGATGCCGCGCCAGATGTTCGCCACCATCAACGAGCCGCGCGCGAGCCACGGGTTGCCCAGGAAGTCGAGGTTGTGGTCGAGCAGGCCCAGCTTCACCAATGCCCAGCTGATGAAGCTGAACTGGGGATCGAAGATCCACCACCAGGCGAAGGCGGAGAGCACGGTCGGCACGACGTAGGGCAAGAGCAGCACCGATCGCCAGAAGCGGTAGCCCGTGAATCGCTGGTTGAGGACCAGGGCCAGCGCGAGGCCGAGCGCCAGCTTGAAGACGAGGGTGACCAGCGTGTAGAGCGCGGTATTCAGCGCGGTGATGCGCAGCACCGGGTCCGTGATCAGGTACCGGTAGTTGTCCAGGCCGATGAACGATCCCGGCTCGCCGATGGTGGCATCCTTGAACCCGAGGAGGACGCCGAGGGTGAGCGGAAACGCCAGCAGTCCGCCGACCAGGACCGCTGCCGGGAGGATCAGCAGCGTCGCCAGCACCGGCGTGCGATCGAGCAACGGCGGCAGCCGCGCCATCAGCCGCGATAGATGCGCCGCAGCCGGTTCTCGGCGCGCGCAGCCGCATCCTTCGCGCTCATCCCGTTCACGGTGGCGTCGGCGAACATGTCGAGCACGATGAACTCGGCCAGCGCCGCCGCTGCCTGTTGCCCCGGCTCTCCGGCGTAGCCGTTGTGCAGCATGCGCGCGATCCCGTCGCGGAACGGAGTCGCTTTCGGGTCCTTCGTCCACACCGGAAGCTCCTGGTACTTCTTCAGCGCGGGCGTGACGTATCCGTTCATCGCCTCGACCCAGGGCCCCGCCTGCTCCGCGGAGAGCATGAAGCGGATGTATTCCTTCGCCGCGTTGGGGAAGCGGCAGTGGTTGAAGATGAAGGCCTGGGTGAAGTTCGCCAGCTCGGTGGGGCGCCCGACCGGCCCGACGGGGAAGGCCGCGTGGTTGATGTCTTCCGCGATCCGGGGGAAGTCCTTCTTCGCGGCGTAATAGATGCTGATCCCGTTGTTGGTGACCGAGACCTCGCCGGCGAGAAAGGCGCGGTTGTTGTTGGGATCGAGCCACGATCCCACGCCGGGAACCATCTGCGCATACAGCTCCTTCGCGTACTCGATGGCGTCGAGGCTCGGCTTCTGCGCGATGGCGATGGTCTTGTTGTCCTTCTCCACGGCCTTGCCGCCGAAGGTCCAGAGAAGCCAGTGCGTCCAGTTGTTGCCGTCGCCGACCGCGTGGCCGAGCGCGAAGCCGACCGGATGTCCCTTCGCCTTCAGCGCCTTGGCAAGATTCAGCAGACCGGATGGGTCCTTGGGGAACTGATCGAACCCGGCCTCCTTCATCCAGCCCGTGCGATAGGTGAGGCACTCGACGGTGCCGCCGACGGGCACCGCGATCCAGTGCTTCATCCTCTTGCTGTACCCGTAGGTGCGGGCGACGTCGTACCAGCCGCCCAGCTGCTTCCCCAGCCCTTCGGCGACGTCGCTGACGTCGACGAGCTTCTGCGGATAGATGTGCGGGTCGTCGTACCAGCCCATGATGATGTCGGGCCCGGTGCCGAGGTTGGCGGCGAGGGCGGCCTTGGGCCGCACGTCCTCCCAGGTGATGTACTCGACCGTGACGGGGACAGAGGTGGCCTCGGTGAACTTCTTCGTGTTCGCGTTCCACAGCTCCTCGTCGGACTTGACGAAGCCAGACCAGCGCAGGAGTCGGAGCGTGGCGTCCTTCTCCGGTTTGAACACGGGTTCGATTTTTCCCGCCTGTGCGAGAGATCCACCGGCTGCGAGGCCGAGGCCCCAACCGAGCACCGTACGCCGTCGGATCTTGCGCATGCGTCCCCCATTGAAGCGTGCGGGGCGCATCATTGCGCTCCTGAACTCGCGAAGCGAGCCGGCCGGCACGCAGATTTTGCGGCCGAGGAATTGCACGATCGCCCTCCTGGATGCGCCCGCCAGAGTGTGCGGACAGCTCGCTCGGACATCGGAACTTTTTGCGGGTGCAGTCCCGGCCCGAAAAATTTGCGCTTAGGACGAAGGTACGATATGCGCGCGACAAATGCGGTGCTCTACGCAGGACCCTGAAGGCGCTCGCCGCCTCGAGGAGCCTGCATGCAACGATTCGCCTGGTTGGGCATGATCGCGTTGCTCACCGCCGCAGCTTTCCCCGCGCAAGCGATCCCCGTGTTTGCCCGCAAGTACGCGACGAGTTGTCAGACGTGCCACACCGTCTATCCGAAGCTCACGCCGTTCGGAGAGGCTTTCCGCCGGAACGGGTTCCGCTTCCCGGGTACCGACAGCGACTACTGGAAGCAGGAGACGGTCGCGCTGGAGCCGAAGACGGCTTCGGGCGACGGCGCCACACTCACGGCGATCCCGCCGCTCTCCTTCGGCGCGAACGGCGACGTGGTCGTCCACCCGGACAAGACGGCGAGCGCGACCATCGCTGACAACTCCACGCGCTTCTCGCTGCGGGACCTCGTCGCCGAGGGACACGTCTGGACCGGCGGGTCGCTCAGCGAGAAGATCACGTACTTCGGCGAAGTGACGTTCGTCTCCGACGGCACCATCGACCTGGAGCATGCGCAGGTCTACTTCAACGATCTCCTCGGGCCGCAGCACGCGGTGAACCTGCGCGTCGGGCGGGGGTTCAACACCATCTCCACCTTCGGTCCGCATTCCTCGTACCTCTCCGACACGCGCGGCGTCTCGCTGGCCGTCGCCGGGCTGCAGGGCGGAACGCCCTCGTGGAACGTGCTGGACCACTACAACGGCCTGGAGGTCACCGGCGTGCTGGGCGGGCGGCTCGATTACGCGATCGGCCTCAACGCCGGCGCCAGCTCGACGCTGCGCAACCCGGAGAACGTCTACGCGCACGCCGGCTACAAGATCGGCGGCATGCGCCTGGACGGCGAAGGCAAGAGCAGCACGAACGCCGAGCGGCCGTGGGAGGAGACCGCGTTCACGCTGGAGGGATTCGCCTACCACGCGTTCGGCGGGGTCGACTTCGCCGGGGTGGATGCCGGCGGCGCCCCGATCACCCTGAGCCTGGACGACACCACCAACGGCGTGGGCGGAGGTCTGCGCGCGCAGTGGGGGTCCTTGGAGCTGAACTCCGGCATCTACTACGAGCACCACACGCGCGCGGTCCCCGACCTCATCGCAGGTTCCGGGAGCAGCGCCGACGCATTCGCGCATTACGACGAGCTCTCGTACATGATCTTGTCCTGGCTCGTGCCGGCAGTGCGCTTCGAGTACTTCTCGCTCTCGCCGACCGGCAGCGCCCGGCAGAGCCTCTATCGCATCCTTCCCGGCGTCGCGCTCACCGTGGTTCCGAACGTCAAGCTGGTCGCGGTTGCCGTGATCGAGGGGGCCACCGGCAATCCGCCCGGTGGCTGGGGCCAGGTCGGCGGCAGCGTCGCGCCGCCGGATGCCGTCTCCTCGCTCGGTCCCGAATTCGAGGCCGTCGTCTTCAGCGCTGCCATCGCCTTCTAGGAGAACGCCATGATGAAACGCATTGTCGGAGCTGCCGCTGTCTTCCTCTGCGCGTCGTCCGTCCATGCCGCGGACGGCGGCGCAGTCGCCGGAAAGGTGACCGCCACGCCGGAGAAGTACCTGAAGGACACCGTGGTGTACCTGAAGGAGGTGCCGGGCACCTTCGCGCCGAAGACGCACTCGATGGACCAGAAGGGCATGGAGTTCCGCCCGCACATTCTCCTGATCACCGTGGGCGATTCGGTGAAGTTCCTCAACAGCGACGGCGTGGACCACAACGTCTACACGCCTGACGGCGAGGCCTACAACCTGGGCGTCTTCCCCAAGGGCCAGTCGCGCGAGCACAAGTTCACCAAGACCGGCGCCTACACGCAGCTCTGCAGCATCCATCCGGAGATGCTGGCGTACATCTTCGTGGGCCAGAACCCCTACGCCGCAGCGGTGAAGAAGGACGGCAGCTTCAAGATCGAGAACGTCCCACCGGGCACGTACCAGCTCTCCGTTTGGAACTCGAAGCTGAAGGCCGAGGACGTGAGCGTGACGGTGGCCGCGGGAAAAACCGCCTCCGCCGAATTCGCGCTGGCCAGATGAACCTGATCCGGGCCACGGCGCTCGCGCTCGCGCTCGCCGCCTGCGCCCGCGCGCAGGCCGGCGAGCCCGACGCCGGCGTCGTGATCGCGCCGGATGGCACCTACACGAAGTTCAACCACAAGGTCCACGTGACCGACAACCTGATCGGGTGCAGCACCTGCCACCCGTACGCACGCCACTCGGCGGTGGCCGGTGTCGCCTCCCTGGCCACGTGCATGGGGTGCCACAAGTTCGCCGGAAAGGAGAAGGCGACCATCCAGGCGATCCAGGCCGCCGCCGAGGCGGGAAGGCCGCTCGAGTTCACGCGCGTGTTCCGCGAGCCGGACCACGTGTACTTCAGCCACGAACGGCACCTGGCGCGCGGAGTGAAGTGCGCGGAGTGCCATGGAGACGTCGCGCACATGGCGCAGGACATGCGCGTCAAGGACATGCACATGGGGTTCTGCGTGGAGTGCCACACCCTCCGCCAGGCGAGCGTCGACTGCATCACTTGCCACAAGTGAGGGACGGGTGAGCGAACCAGGCATCGGCAGGCGGTTCTTCCTTCGCGTCCTTGGCGCGACCGGCGTCGCGGCCGGCTGCTCGCCGGCCCACGCGCCGGAGAAGCTCATCCCGCTGCTGGTGCCAGCGGAGAACATGGTGCCCGGCAAGGCGCTGTTCTACAGAAGCGCGTGCCGCGAATGTTCCGCGGGATGCGGCGTGACGGCTCGGGCGCGGGAAGGTCGCGTCGTCAAGCTGGAGGGGAACCCCGAGGAGCCGATCTCGGGCGGCGCGCTGTGTGCGCGCGGGCAGGCGGCCTTGCAGCAACTCTACGCGCCGGACCGCTTCCGCGGTCCGATGCTTCGCGGTCCGGACGGAAAGCTCGCGCCGGTGAAGTGGGACGTGGCGCTGGCGAAGCTCGCCGACGCCTTGAAGGCCGTGGCGCCGGGTGGCGTGCGCCTTCGAACGCGGAGCGAGCCGGGGAGCGCCGGCGCGATCCAGCGCGCGTTCATGGCTTCGCTGGGAGCCGCGCCGGAGCACCGCATGGTCACCGAGGGGCCGGACCGGAGGGCGCTGCGCGAGGCTTGCGCCATGCTCTACGGGCGCGCCGAGGTGCCGGGCTACGACCTCTCCGCTGCCCGCTCGGTGGCTGCGTTCGGCGCCGACTTCGCCGAGACCTGGCTGTCGCCGGTGGAGCTGGCACGGGGATTCGCTTCGGGGCGCGGGCAGCCGGAGGCGCAGCGCACGACGCTGGCCTGGGTGGGCCCTCGACTCGGCGCCACGGGCGCCCGGGCGGATCAGTGGATCGCGTGCCGGCCCGGCGGGGAGCTGGACGTGGCGCTCCTGCTCTTGCGGTGGATGGTCGATCCCGGGAGCCGCGTCGCGGACCTGTCGCCGCAGGCGGCCGCGGTCCGGGCGGCGCTTGCCGGCTTCGATCCGGAAGCGGGCGCGCGCCGGGCGGGCATCTCGCGGGATCAGGTCGCCGCGCTCGGCAGCGCGGTGGTCTCGCGACGACCTTCGGCGCTCCTGGGATCGGGAACGGCGGAGCTGGCCGCGCTGCTGCTGCTCGCCAACCAGCTGCTCGGCAACCTGGGGCGCACGGTCCTCCTCGGGCAGGATCCCCTGCTGGATCCGCCGGCTGCTCCGGCGCGCGGCGGCGCGCAGGTGCTGCTCCTGCACCACGCCGAGCCCGCCGCTGACGACACCCGCGTGCCGCTGATCGTCTCCTTCAGCAGCCGGCCGGACCCGGGGACGGCGCTCGCGCACATCGTCCTGCCTGACCACCACTGGCTCGAATCCTTCGGCGACATCGAAATCCGCAAGGGGGTCCTGGCGCTCGCGCAACCGGCGATGACGCCGCTCTTCGACACGCGCTCCTCCTCCGACGTGCTGCTGCAGCTCGGGAAGCGCCTCGGACTGAAAGGGCTTCCCCCCGGAAATCTGGAATCGATCTCGCGCAAGCGCGCGGTCACCCGCGCCGGCGAGCTGGGCGCTCTGCCGGCGCAGGGCGAGCGCGGGCTGTTCATGCGCGGCGCGGCAGTGGCGCCCGCGAAGCACGAAGCGCTGCCGCTCCTCGAGAGCGCGCTTCCGTCGGTGCTTTCGCCGAAGCCTGCGGCGCCCGCGGATCCGGCGCTCTTCGCGT
>JBGQLA010000247.1:0-8084 GCA_041499865.1 Deltaproteobacteria bacterium | reverse complement strand
TCGTCGCCGGGGCGGAGAGCGGCGTGCGCGATCAGCGGATCGGTTTCGCCCCTGCGCGCGCGGAGCACGCGAAGGAACGCCATCCCCACGCTGGCGCGGAAGACGCGGCCGCGGTCGTAGAGGTCGGCGCGGCGGGCGGCGAGCACCAGGACGGGGGCGCCGCCCGCGGCGGCGAGAACCTCGGAGAGCGCCCTGCCCGCTCGGGCCTGGGCGCGGAGTCCTCCGAACCGCGCGGCGAGCTCCTCCGCCTCGGCGGGATCGCCGCTGGGTGCGGTGGTCACGATTCCTTCCACGGCAGCCACTGTAGCGCGCGCAGGCTTTGCACTTCGTGCGGCGGAGCGCGAGACTGCGCGCAAATGATTCGCCCTGTGGGGGCAAGTGCGTCGCTCAGCGCGCTGGCACTCTCGATGCTTTGGAGAAACCGATGGCCATTGCCGCGGACGTGACGAAGCTGGTGGGAAACACTCCTCTCGTGCGCTTGCCCCGCCTCTGCGCGGGCGTGCAGGCGGACATCGTGGTGAAGCTCGAGAGCTTCAACCCCTGTTCCAGCGTGAAAGACCGGATCGGGCTGTCGATGATCGAGGCTGCGGAGCGCAACGGCGCGATCCGGAGCGACACGATTCTGCTCGAGCCCACCAGCGGGAACACCGGGATCGGGCTGGCGATGGTGGCCGCCTCGCGCGGCTACAAGCTGGTGCTGACGATGCCGGAGACGATGAGCGTCGAGCGGCGCAAGCTCTTGGCGGCGTTCGGGGCGCAGCTCGTGCTCACGCCGGGGCCGGAGGGGATGCCCGGCGCGATCCGGCGCGCGCAGGAAATGGCGGCGGCGGACTCGCGGTACCTGATCCTGCAGCAGTTCGAGAATCCGGCGAATCCCGAGGTGCACCGGCGGACCACCGCGGAGGAGATCTGGCGGGACACCGGCGGGGAGATCGACATCTTCGTCTCCGGCGTCGGCACCGGCGGGACGATCACCGGCGTGGCGCAGGTGCTGAAGCAGCGCAATCCGGCGATGCGCGCGGTGGCGGTGGAGCCGGTCGAGTCCGCGGTGCTCTCGGGCGGCAAGCCCGGGCCGCACAAGATCCAGGGGATCGGCGCGGGGTTCATTCCCGCCGTGCTCGATCGGAAGCTGGTCGACGAGGTGGTGCAGGTGCGCGCGGAGGATTCGGGGCGGGTGGCGCGGCGGCTGGCGCGCGAGGAAGGGATCCTGGCCGGCATCTCCAGCGGCGCGGCGCTGCATGCGGCGCTGGAGATCGCGGCGCGGCCGGAGAGCGCGCGCAAGCGCATCGTGGTGGTGCTGCCGGATACCGGCGAGCGATACCTGAGCACCTGGCTCTTCGAGGAGACGGCGTGAACGCGATCGAGGAGCTGGCGCGCGCGGCGGAGCCGTTGCCGATGGGGGAGCTGCCGTCGCGGCTCAATGTGCTCGCGGCGATCGAGGCGATCCGCTCGGCCTTCTTTCCCGGGTACTTCGAGCGCGCCCCGGCGTCGGCGCGGGCGTTCGTGCGCGAGAAGGTCGAGTTCGCGAGGGAGGCGCTGACCGAGGAGGTCCGGCGCGCGCTCTCCTTCGCCAGCGCAGGCGCGCAGGTGAACGGCGCTGCGAAGGTGGTCGATCAGTTCATCTCCCGGCTTCCGGACATCCGCCGGCTGGCGGCGACCGACGTGGAGGCGGCGTTCGAAGGCGATCCGGCACTGCGCAATCGCGATGAGGCGATCCTCACCTATCCGGGGCTCTTGTCGGTGACCAGCCAGCGGCTCGCGCACGAGCTTTATCTCCTCGACGTGCCGCTCTTGCCGCGGATGATCACCGAGGCGGCGCACTCGAAGAGCGGGATCGACATCCACCCCGGCGCGACCATCGGGGAGTCGTTCTTCATCGATCACGGGACCGGGGTGGTGATCGGCGAGACGGCGCGGATCGGGAACCGGGTGCGCCTGTACCAGGGCGTGACGCTCGGGGCGAAGAGCTTCCCGCGCGACGCGCAGGGGCGGCCGGTGAAGGGAGCGGACCGGCACCCGATCGTCGAGGACGACGTGGTGATCTACGCCGAGGCGACCATCCTCGGGCGGGTGACGATCGGGCGCGGATCGGTCATCGGCGGCAACGTCTGGCTGACGCACTCGGTGCCGGCCGGCAGCCGGATCACGCAGGCGGCCGCGGACGCAGAGGCGTTCGTGGGCGGCGGCGGCATCTGAGCGAGCGCTCGACGCTCCTCGGCCTTGACTTCCGCGGACCGGTCCCGTACAAAGCGCCCCCGCTCGCTGCCGGGCGGGTAGCTCAGCGGTAGAGCATCGGTCTTACACACCGAGGGTCGCAGGTTCGATGCCTGTCCCGCCCACTTGTTGGGGTGTTAGTTAAGCTGGTTATAACGCCGGCCTGTCACGCCGGAGGCCACGGGTTCGAGTCCCGTACACCCCGCCACTCCTTTTGCCTGGTAGATTCTGACGCTTAGCTCTGAGCCGGTCGACTGCTGGCTTCCCCGCGCAAGACTGCGTCCCGTACACCCCGCCAGCCTCTTCTGTTCGGGCTCCAGAGTGTCCCGTACACCCCCTCCTCTTCTCTTGGGGATCTGGGCCTTACCTGGCTTGTTTTTGCTCGCCTCCAAGATGTCTCCAACGCCACCGAGCGCGGATGCCGCGTCGGCGACGCAGATTCAATCGGGGACCCCGCATCGGCCGGCTCCTGCTCCGCGCCGTGAAATTCTAGGTCTGAGCTCCCCAGGCGATCATCGGACCCAGATTGACGATGGTACCGTAGCCGGCTCGCCTCAGCACGCGAGCCGCCATCCCGCTGCGCGAGCCGCTGCGGCGGTAGACCACGACCGGCCGCTCCTTCGAGCCGACCGCCTGCGGTCTCGCCACCAGGCGATCCAGCGGCAGGTTGCGTGCGTTCGGCAGATGGCCGGCCTCGAACTCCCGCGGCGTACGCACGTCGATGAGCGCGGCGCCGGCGGCAACCAGCGCCCTTGCGCGGCCGGAACGCAGGCGGAACCAGATCGGGTGTCCGGCAATGAATCCCACCACGACTGCCACCACGACTCCTGCGCTCATGCCTGCTCCTCCATCTTGCGGGCGCGAATTTCTGCGACGATTCCCTTCACGTTCTCGCGCGTGCGCGTGACGCCGAAACCTGCCGGTCCCACCAGCTGCGCGGTCCGGCGATCCAGATGGCAACCTCCGGAGATCCTCGACCAGACCGGCGCAAGCCATTCGAACACCCGGCCGAGAATCCGCCCTGGCGGGCGAACGTGCTCGAGCAAGCGCAGCTCCCCACCGGTCCTCAATACTCGGCGCGCCTCGATCAGAGCGGCGGCAGGGTCGGGAACGCTGCAGAGCGAAAGAGCCTCCACCACCGCATCGAACACGCCATCCCTGAAAGGCAGCTCCTGCGCATCGGCCTGTACCAGCCTGACGCGTGGGTCGCGCCTCCGAGCGCGAAAGAATCCAGCGGCGTCGATGTCGATCGCGACCGCCGGTGGATTCTCGTAGGCGGAGAACAGGAGTCCCGTGCCGACGCCCAGCTCGAGAACGCGTCCGCGCAGATTTCCCACCAGCCGCCGGCGCGCCCGCGCGAGCCCGACTCGCTCGAAGGGGCTCATGAACAGGTCGTAGAACCAGGCACTTGCCATTCGCGCTCCGGTAGAGCCGGGCTGACGCCCGGAGGATTCAGGATGGCCGCAAGATGAGGAAGTACTGGTAGGGGAGGAAGGTCTGCTCGCTCTCCAGCAGCAGGCCGACCTGATGCGCGACGCGCAAGAACGCCTCGCGCGACACCTTGTGCTCGGGCGGCGGTCCGACAGGCAACTCCCCCTCGCGAAAGTCGATGTTCACGACCCGCCCGCCGGGTTTGAGCGTGCGGACGATTGTTCGTAGGTAAGCGACGCCGTCCGGGAAGTGATGGAACGTGTCGACGATGAGCGCCAGGTCGCAGCTCGCGGGCGGGAGGAGCGGGTCCTCTACCAGCGCGAACACGGGAGTCACGTTGGAAACCCGCGCCGCGCCTATCCGCTCGCGCAGCACCTCCAGCATTCGCGGATGCGCCTCGACGGCGAAGATATGTCCGTGCTCGCCGACGGCGCGGGCCAGGCGCAGCGAGAAGTAGCCTGGCCCAGCGCCGATCTCGCAGGCGGTATCGCCGGGGCGCAGCGAAAGGGCGGCGACCACCTCGTCGGGCTTTTGCCACGCGGCGCGGTCACTGCCTTCCAGGCGCTCGAGATACTCTTCCAAGTCCTCGGGGTTGCCGTATCGGTCGTGCTTGTGCCCCGAGTGGCTCAAGGCGGCACCTCGACGCTGTCGCCCGTGCGGTGATCCTCGATCTGGGCGGTCATCGGCAGCCCGGGTGCGCGTCGTCGTCGGGCCCGCCCGGGGCCCGCGGAGCCACTCAAGTCGGAACACCGAGCCGTGGAAGCACGAAGCGTTGCAGCGCGATCCAGGCGGCGAGGAAGAGCAGGAAGGTGACGAAATCCGGCATATGGGTTCGAGCCGATTGCAATGAAGAGGGTTCGCGAACCCTCGGCGGCGCGCCCTGACTCTAACGGCGCACCATGCCCCTGCGCGACTACCAGTGCGACGCATGCGGCCATCGCCAGGAGGCGCTCATCCAGGGGAAGCACGTCCGGGTTTGGCTGACGGGCCGATTGGGGCCCGCGGGTCCGCGGGATATCGGGCGCGCCGGTCCGCCGCCCTCTACAATGAGCGAATGCGGACGAACCGGGAGCTGCTGGAGAAAGCTCGCTCGGGGGACAGCAGCGCCGTGGACGAGATCCTGGCCCGGCACGAGCGACAGGTGTTTCGCTTCGGGCTGCGCATGTGCGGCAACGAGGAAGACGCCCGCGATGTGCTGCAAGAAACGCTGCTCGCGGCGTTCAGGGAACCTGCACGGCTTCCGGCGACGCGCAGCTCTCGAGCTGGCTTTACCAGATCGCCCGCAGCTACTGCCTGAAGAGCAGGCGGCGCGCGTGGGAGAGCCGGAGCAGACCGACTCGCTCGACAGGCCCGAGGCCGCGGCCGTTCCCTCCGACGAAGCGCAGCCCGACGCGCAGGCGCACGCGCATGAGATCGGTACGCTCCTGCAGGCGGCGATCCTGTCGTTGCCCGAGTCACACCGCGAGGTGCTGGTCCTGCGCGACGTCGAGGGTCTCTCCGCCGAGGAAGCGGCGCGGGTGGTCGGCATCGATCAGGCGACCTGCGCGCGCATCGAGGAGCACCTGAAGCACTGCGCGCGCTGCGCCGGCGCCTGTGCAGCGCACCGTGTCGCTCTGCCGCCAGATTCCCGGCGGCAAAGTACCTGCGCCCGTGCGCGCGGCGGTGCGCGCCGCGCTGCTGGGCGCGCGCCCCGAATCGTAGCGCGTATCCTTTCAGACGCGTCCGGCTCTCACGCTGCAGGCGGCACTGCAGCCGCCGTGGAGAACGCCATGTCACAGAACGTCGGATCGATCGATCGCGTGATTCGCATCGTGATCGGTATTGCTCTGCTCTCGCTCGTCTTCGTCGGGCCGCACACGCTGTGGGGGCTCGTCGGGGTCGTGCCGCTGCTCACCGCTTTCGTCGGCTTCTGCCCGCTGTATCGGCTCCTGGGCATCCGCACGCACCGCGCGGCCGCTTGATGGGAGGCGCCATGGCCACGTTCCGCTGCAGTGTTTGCGAAGCATTCAACGGGCTCGCAGATGCGGCGCCCCAGATGTGCACTGCTTGCAAGTCGAAGCTCGACCTGAGCGGCAAGCCGCAGGAGGTGGACGCCGCCGCGCTGGCACGCGCCATCGCGCTCTCGCCGGTACCGCTCTTCGTGGACTTCTGGGCGCCGTGGTGCGGACCGTGCGTGATGTCGGCGCCGGTCGTGAAGGCGCTCGGCTCGAAGATGGCCGGTGAGATGGTGGTGCTCGCCGTCAACACGCAGGACGCGCCCGAGGCGGGCGAGGCGCACGCCATCTACGCCATCCCCACCTTCGCCGTCTTCCAGCATGGCGAGGAAATCGCCCGCCAGATGGGACTCTTGCCTCGCGGCGAGCTGGAGCGCTGGGTCCGCGGCGTCCTCGCGCCGCCCGCGACCGAAGCGCGTGCCTAGCCTTTTACCCGGAGGTTTCACATGGCCAGTTACGACGTTCCCTACGGCTACACGCGCGAGCTGCGCGGCACCACCTTCGAGCAGGCGATCGAGCGCGCGACGGCGGCGCTGAAGAGCGAGGGCTTCGGCGTCCTCACCAGCATCGACGTGAAGGACACGCTTAAGAAGAAGATCGGCGCCGACTTCAGGCGCTACGTCATTCTCGGCGCTTGCAATCCCCACCTCGCCCAGCGCGCGCTCGGCACCGAGCTGGGCATCGGCCTGCTCTTGCCCTGCAACGTGACGGTCTTCGAGGGCGACGAGGGAGAGGTGGTCGTCCAGATCATCAAGCCGCAGTCGATGTTCGAGGTCGCCCGCAAGCCCGGGCTGGAACCGCTCGTCGCCGAGGCAGACGCAAAGCTGAAGCGCGCGCTCGAGCACATCTAGCGGGGAGGAGCACACGATGTGATCTCTCGATCCTGGAACTTCATCCGCTTCCTCTCCGGCGGCCAAGGCGCCTGCGTTCGCGCTGCTTGATCTCGACGGCCGCACGCGTTCGCTGGAATCCTTTCGTGGCCGCCCCGTGCTGGTGAACTTCTGGGCGACCTGGCCGCGCGATCGGCACGTTCGTGGGAACCGTCACGCGCGCCGGCGTCGAGAAGGCGCTCTCGGAGTTGTCGCCGCCGGTCTGCTGATCAACTGAGCGCCGCCCGCTCGGGTGAGGGCTCGGCGAGGGCACGGGGCGGACGATGGGCGCTTGTCGTCGAACCGGCCGATTCGCCGAGCCGCGGCTGCGGTGCGCTGTCGAGCTGCTGACCGACGGTATCTTGTCGCCGGTGCCCGTGAGTACAATTCCCAAGCGCCGCGACGTCGGCGCTCGAGGTGGCCGTGGCGCATCGCGGGCGAGCGTGCATCGGGTTCGTCGCCGGGGCACTGCTCGCCGGTGGATTCGCCATGGGCGCGCCCCGCCGCCCCGCGCCCGACGCGTGCCTGCGCTGCCACGACGGCGTCACGGGGCTCGACCACGCCCACGATCCGGCGAAGATCGGTTGCTCCGCGTGCCACGGCGGGCGCCCGCGCGCAACGACCGCCGCCGCGGCGCACGCAGGGCTCGTACGCGTCCCCGGCAACCTCGCCGACCTGCCCCTGACTTGCGCGTCGGCGAGGTGCCACGTGCAGGAGGGCCAGCGCCTCCGCGGCGCGCTGATGACGACGATGGCGGGGGTCGTGGCCGTCGATCGCTGGGTGTTCGGCGAAGCGCCGCGCCCCGGAGGCGCGACGCCGGTCGCCGAGCTCGGGCACTCGAAGGCAGACAGTCACATGAGGCACCTCTGCGCCTCGTGCCATCTCGGCAACCCGAAGACCGAGTGGGGTCCCGTCGGGGAGACTTCGCGCGGCGGCGGCTGCCTCGCCTGCCACCTCGCCTATGCGCCGGAGGCGGTCACGGCGCTCACCAGATACCGCGCCGCCCCCGCTGGCGGCTTTCGCGCGACGGCCCACCCGGCGGTCTCTGCGCCGGTCAGCGAGTCGCACTGCTTCGGCTGCCACTCACGCAGCGGGCGCATCTCGCTCAACTATCGCGGCTGGCGCGAAGCCTCCGCTGACGGTCTGCCGCCCGCCTCGACGCCGAAGCGCGTGCTCGAGGACGGTCGGGTCGTCTATGCGGCGCCGGCGGACGTCCACGCCGAAGCGGGGATGGGCTGCGCCGATTGCCACACGCCTCGCGAGCTGATGGGCGACGGCGTGCGCCGCGAGCACGAGGAGCAACAAACGGTCGTTCGCTGCGACGACTGCCACCGGCGCGGAGGCGCGGCGGGCGGGATCGAGCTGCGCGGCAACGAACGCTTCAGCGGGCTGCTGACCGTCGCGGACGGACGCGAGGCGCTGCGGCACACACGCGTGCGAGACGGAGCTGCGTTCGTGGTGCCCGGCGGCTCGGGGCGCGAGCTGCCGATTCGGCCCCAGGCCGCCGCCTGCGCGAGAGGGCGCGCGCACGAGACCGTCGCGTGCGCCGCGTGCCACGACGCGTGGGCGCCAACCT
>JBGQLA010000246.1:0-8122 GCA_041499865.1 Deltaproteobacteria bacterium | reverse complement strand
GTTTTTCGATCTTTTTCGAACAGGAGTGCGGGCTCTTCGCCGCGCATGATCACGCCTTCCGTGATCTTGCATTCCTTGATGCTGTCCCGGTACGGCACGTCGTACTGGATGTCCAGCATCGCGTTCTCCATGATCGCCCGCAGGCCGCGCGCACCCGCCTTGCGGCGCATGGCCTCGTGGGCGATGGAGCGCAGCGCTTCCCGCGTGAAGGTCAGCTTCACGCGCTCCATCTCGAAGAGCTTCTGGTACTGCTTCACCAGCGCGTTCTTCGGCTGGGTGAGGATGGTGACCAGATCCTCCTCGGTGAGATCGTCGAGGGTGGCGATCATCGGCAGGCGGCCGACGAACTCCGGGATCATCCCGAACTTGATCAGGTCGGACGGCTCGATCAGCTGGAGGATCTCGCCGACCCCGCGGTTGTCCTTGGGCTGCACCGCGGCCCCGAAACCGAGCCCCTTCTCGCCCGCGCGGCGCTTGATGATGTTCTCGATGCCGTAGAAGGCGCCGCCGCAGATGAAGAGGATGTTCGAGGTGTCGACCTGGATGTACTCCTGCTGGTTGTACTTCTTGCCCCCGCGCGGGGTGACGTTGGCGCGGGTGCCCTCGATGATCTTGAGCAGGGCCTGCTGCACGCCCTCCCCGCCCACGTCGCGGGTGGGGCTCGGCGTGTCGCCCTTGCGGGCGATCTTGTCGATCTCGTCGATGTAGACGATGCCGCGGGCGGCCTTCTCCACGTCGTAGTCCGCGGCGTGGAGCAGGTTCTGGATGATGTTCTCCACGTCCTCGCCCACGTACCCGGCCTCGGTGAGCGAGGTGGCGTCGGCGATGGTGAAGGGCACGTTGAGGAAGCGGGCCAGCGACTGCGCAAGGAGCGTCTTCCCCGACCCGGTGGGCCCGAGGAGGAGGATGTTCGACTTCTGCAGCTCGACGTCGGCGTCGCCCTGCTGCCGCGCGGCCTGCATGCCGGGGCGCTGGCGGGCCGGCTTCTTCGAGTAGATGCGCTTGTAGTGGTTGTAGACGGCGACGGCGAGAATCTTCTTCGCCCGCTCCTGCCCGACCACGTAGTCGTCGAGGAAGCTCTTGATCTCCATCGGCGCCGGCAGCGCGACGGCGGGCCTGTTCTCCTCCCGCTCGCTCTCCTCGGCGATGATGTCGTTGCAGAGCTTGATGCACTCGTCGCAGATGTAGACGGTCGGGCCGGCGATGAGCTTCCGGACTTCCCTCTGCCCCTTTCCGCAGAAAGAGCACGAGAGATTGCCGTGGTGATGGCTGTCCTTCCGGCTCATGTCACCTCCATTCATAGTGTACGCAGAGGGATGCCGGCCGGGCAACCTCGTCCCTCCCTGGACGTAGGTAAACTTATAGAGGGTGGGCGCGATGCGCCAGAATACGTTCGGAACGCACCCGCCCGCCGGGTCAGGTTGCGCAGCGGCCCGCCGAGCGTCAACATCGCCCCCGTGACGCTCGATCTGCTCATCGTTGGCGCCGGTCCCGCGGGGATTTCCACGGCTGTCGAGGCCCGGGAGGCGGGAATCGCCCGGGACCGCATCCTCGTCCTGGAAAAAGGACCGGCCCACTCCTACGCCATCCGCAAGTATTACCCGGACAACAAGCGGGTGGACGCCGTCTACAAGGGCATCCCTGCCATCTCGGAGGGGCGGATCACGCTCCAGGACGGGACGAAGCAGCAGACGCTCGATTTCCTCGAGGAGACCATCGAGCGTTGGGAGCTGAACGTTCACCACGACGAGGGCGTCGACTTCATCCGCAAGCTGGACAGCGGCGACGGCTTCGAGGTGACCACGCCGAAGGCGACCTACGAGGCGAAAGTGGTGGTGGTCGCCATCGGCATCCTCGGCAAGCCGAAGGTACCCGACTACCAGGTGCCCCGGGGCGAGCTGCGCGGCAGGGTGCACTTCGACGTCACCTCGGACAAGCTGGAAGGGGAGACGGCGCTGGTGGTCGGCGGCGGCGACTCCGCGGCCGATTACGTCCACTACCTGGTGGCGCGCGGGTTCAAGGTCGATCTCTCCTACCGGCAGGCGGAGCTCAGCCGGATGAACCAGATCAACCTCGCCGACATGCACGGCATGCAGCAGGCCAGCCGCCTGGCGCTGTTGATGCCCACCGACATCGAGCGCCTGGAGGTCGACCAGGGGCGCCCGCGGGCGGTGTTCCGGCAGGTTCCCCCGCGCACCTACGACCACGTGGTCTACGCCCTGGGAGGCTCCACGCCGGCCGGGTTCCTCCAGGCGACCGGAATCGAGCTCCGGGGCGGCGAGCCCCTTCTCAAGGAAGGCGGCGAGACGTCGGTGCGGGGGCTCTTCCTCACCGGCGATCTGACCGCCGGAAAGAAAGGCGGCTCGATCATCTCGGCGTTCAACTCGGGCGTCGCCGCGATGCGCGTCATCTGCCGTGACTACCTGAACTGCCCGATTCCACCCCCGCCTCCGCGCACTTGAAAGAGACGTTCGCTCTCCTTCTCGCCTACGACGGACCGGCGTTCCGCGGCTGGCAGAAGCAGCCCGGGATGGTCACCGTGCAGGGCGCGCTCGAGGAGGCGCTGCGGGCGCTGCTGGGAAAGCCCTACGCCGTGCACGGCGCGTCGCGGACCGATGCCGGGGTGCACGCGCTCGGGCAGGTGGCGTCCGTGCAGAGCGGACGGAAGCCCGACTTCGATCGGCTGCAGCTTCCGCCGGCGCTGCGGCTGCGCCGCTGGGCGAAGGCTCAACCCTCCTTCCATGCGCGGAGCAGCGCGATCGGCAAGCGCTACCGGTACGATTTCGGAACCTTCGTCCGCGGCGTTCCCGACTGGGACCGCGCCCGCGCCGCCTTGCAGGGCCTTCTGGGACTGCCACATCTCTCCGGCCTCGCATCTCCCTCGAGCGATCGCAGGCCGGCGCCGCCGCTCGGCGGCTGGACGCTGGGCGACGACGGAATCCTGGAGGTGAGCGGGAGCGCGTTTCGCAAGCACCAGGTGCGCAACCTCGCCGGCCACCTCGGCGCAGTCGCGCTCGGCTTCGCGGCGCCGGAGTCGTTGCGCGAGCTCGCAGCGCGGATCCGTCCGTGGATGGGCGCGCGGGCGCCGGCGGAAGGGCTGACGCTGGTGGAAGTCCTCTACCCCGGGGACCTGGATCCGTTTACCGGCGCAGCGCAACCAGGCCCGCCGCCTCGTTGAGGCGGCCGGAGCGGAACGGCTCGAGATCGATGGTGACGAACTTGAAACCGGCGGCCTTCAACGCGGCCACGGCTTCGCCGCGAACCTGGACCAGCCGCTCGAAGTCGCCGGCGCCGGCCTCGATGCGCGCGATCTCGCCGTGGTACCGCACGCGGAATTCGCGCAGCCCGAGCGAGCGCAGGGCCATCTCGCTTTGCGCGAGCTGCGCGAGCCGCTCCTGCGTCACCTCGGTGCCGTAGGGGATGCGCGAGCTGAGGCAGGGCTGCTGCGGCTTGTCCCAGGTGGGAAGCCCGAGCTCGCGGCTGAGCGCGCGGATCTCCGCCTTGGTCAACCCCGCCTCGGCGAGCGGCTGCACCACCTCGTGCTCGGACGCGGCCTGCAGGCCAGGGCGGTAGTCGGCGAGCTCGTCCGCGTTGGTCCCGGAGACGACGGCGGCGAGTCCCAGCTCGCGGGCCTGCGCGGCGGCGAGCGCGTACAGCTCGGTCTTGCAGAAGTAGCAGCGGTTGACGGGGTTCTGCGCATACCGCGGATCTTCCAGCTCGTAGGATTGCTTCTCCACCTGGCGGGCGCCCAGTTGCCGCGCGACGGCGCGCGCGCCTTCCAACTCGTCCGGCGCTACCGCCGGGGAAAGGGCGGTGAAGGCGACCGCGCGCTCCCCGAGCGCTTCGCGCGCGAGCGCCAGGAGCAACGCCGAGTCCACCCCTCCCGAATAGGCGACGAGCGCGCTGCCCAAGGAGCGCAGCCGCGCGACGGCCTGGTCTCGCTTCGCTTGCAAGGTGGAAGTCATGCGCAGGCTTGAATAGCGGGGAACTCCGTTTTGGTCCACGCCGCGGGGAAGGCGCGTCCTTTTTTTGTGACAAGGTTCGCCTGATGGTACGCATCGCGCGACCGAGGTGACCGATGCGCGTGATGCTCAACGTCCTGCTCCTCCTGCTGTCCATCGCCGTGCCTGCCGCCGCCCAACGCCGGATCGACGCCGCACCCGCCGGCCGCTACAGCCTGCTCGGCGGCGACACCGTCGGCGCGGGGACGAACGTGGTCAGCGGCGAGTTCGGGTGGCCGAGCGTCTCCTTCGGCTACACCCACGGCCTGAACCGCGACACGGACATCGGGCTGCGATTCGATCTGCTCTTCGGCGTCGAGGGAGCCAGCTCCGCCAGCCAGTTCGGCGTCGGGTTCCGGGTTCCCATGCGGATGACGGCCCTGCGCAAGGATCGCTTCTCCGTGCTCCTCCACTTCGACCCCGGGTTGAAGATCTTCACCACCAGCCCGGCAATGTTCGGCCTCGCCTTTCCGGTCGGCGCGGTCTTCGGCTATTCGGCGACGCGAGAGATGATCGTCGCCTTCGGCGTCGACTTGCCGATGACGCTGTACGTCTCGCCCAGCCCGGTCACGTTCCTCATCTCGCCGATGTTCGGACCGGCGATCGAGTACCACGTCGACCCACGCCTGGCCGTCGGCGTCAACACGCGATTCGGCACGGTGATCAACACCGCGGGCGGGAGCGCGTTCGGGTTCGTGATGCAGCTGCTGCTCGCCTACCGGATGTAGGCGGGCGAGGTCACCGCTTGCGCTTGCCGCCGGCCGCCATGCGCGGCCGTTCGGCGTGCGCCGTGCGCGCCGCGCTCTGCTTGCGAGCGGGAGCGGCGTGCTTCGCCTTCTCCGGCTTCGCCGGCTTGCGCGTCGGCATCTTGAGGACCTTCTTCTCCACCTTCGGACGCTGGGGAGCTGCCGCGCGCGCCTGCACCCGGGGGCGGCCCTTCATCGCGGCCACGTTCGGATCGAGCAGCCGCTGCGCGACGAGCTGGCCGAGGATGTGCTCCACCGCCTCGTCGACGGTGTGCTTGCTCGTGTCCACCACCACTTCCGGATGGGTGGGAGGCTCGTACGGCTCGGTGATGCCGGGAAGCGTCTTCAGCTCGCCCGCCAGCGCGCGCTTGTACCGGCCGGTGCGATCGCGCTGGATCAGCATTTCGGTCGGGCATTCGACGAAGACCTCGGCGAACCGGCCGATGCTCTTGCGCGCCTCGTCGCGCGCCTCGCGATACGGGCTTTCGAGCGCCGACTGGATGATGATTCCGCCGCCTCGCGTCACCAGCCGGCAGATCCACGCCAGCTTGCGCGCCTCGAGGTTGCGCTCGTCCTTGGTGGAAGAGCCACCGATGCCCAGCATCTGGACGAGCTCGGCGCCGTCGAGGACGTCGACGATTTTCCCCAAGCGCCGCAAGCGGTTGGCCAATCCCTGAGCAAGCGTCGACTTTCCGGCGCCGGCCATGCCGGTAAACCAGACGGTGAAGCCGCTCGTCGCCATGGTGCTCAGGTTCATGAACGCGAATCTCCTTCGAAAAAGTCGGGGCACAATACCGACCCGGACCTACTCTGGCAAGGAATATGCTGGACCGGATTACCGATTGTCGAATGAATCAAGAAAAGTCCGTAATTCCGCACACTTCTTCCTCGTGAAAATCGTGCGACGCGTCATCCCAGGTATAGATCCGGGCCGCATCCACCCGGCCTGCACGGACCGAAACGACCAGATAATGGACGCCGGGCCAGAGGGGCGCGTCGCCTCCGGCGAGAGCCATGCTTTTGTCTTCGCTGGAGAAATAAGCCCCGACGTCCGGGTGGGAGTGGACGATGGCCCACAGGCGCCCGCCCGCCTGCTCGGCCCCGTCCAGGGCGTCCAGGAGCGCCTTCGGGTCCATCACGTAGCCGTCGCGCTGCGTCCTGGAGCTGGTCGCGGCGCCGTCCGTGGTGCCGGCGACGTTCCGGATGGGCTGGAAGCTGCGGACCCCGGAAGCATCCTCGATCAAGAGCCCGCAGCATTCGGCCGGGTAAGCGGTCTGCGTGTGGCGGACGATTTGCTTCAGGGCTTCCGCGGGGATCATGGCGCGGGAATGTAGCGGTCCGCGCGGTCGGGAAACAGCGTCACCACCACCCCGCGCTCGCCCCGGGCCGACAGCTCGTTCGCGACCTGCACCGCTCCCGCCGCCGCCGCGCCGGCGCTGTGGCCCGCGAGCAACCCCTCCTCGCGGATGATCCGCTCCGCCATCTCCCATCCCGAATCGGTCGCGATGCTCAGCTTCCGGTCCAGCTCCGAGAGACGGTAGATGCGCGGAACGATGCTCGACGCCATGTGCTTGAGCCCCTCCAGGCCGTGCAGCTCTTCCGCCGGCTCGACCGCGATCACCTTGATCGCGCGGTTGCGCGCCCTGAGACCGCGGCCGAGGCCCATGATCGTCCCTCCGGTGCCGATGCCGATCACCGCGTGCGTCACCCTTCCCTGCGTCTGCTCCCAGATCTCCTTCGCGGTCCCCAGCTCGTGCGCGCGCGGGTTCGCCTCGTTCGAGTATTGATCGGCGTAGAACCATTTCCCCGGCTCCTCCTGGGCGAGCTTGCGCGCCAGCCGGATGGCGCCGTCGGACTGCTCCAGCGGATCGCTGAAGAGGATCTGCGCGCCGAAGTGGCGGGTGATCCGCTTGCGCGCCTCGCTGACGTTCTCCGGCATCACCAGCGCGACGCGGATGCCCAGCGCCGCGCCGACCCAGGCGTAGGCGATGCCGGTGTTCCCGCTGGTCGAGTCGAGCAGCGTGCGTCCGGCGAGGGTGGGCAAAGCTTCCTGGATGATGCGCAACGCGGCGCGATCCTTGACGCTTCCGCCAGGGTTGAACCACTCGAGCTTGGCGTGGATCTCCACCCCGGGCGGCTCCAGCGCGCGCAGCCGGACCAGCGGCGTGTCTCCCACCGCCTCGGTCAAGGATGCGATCGGCGCCGGAGCGCTCACGTCCCGAGGACCTGGCGGAGCGCGTCCAGCGCGGCCTGCGCCCCGCGCATCGCCGCCTCCGCGCCTTCGACGGCGTCCTCGACGACGAGCTCCTCTTCCCCGCGCCCGGACAGGTCCGTCCAGGGCCCCAGGCGCCGGAGCTCGTCGTGCCAGGCCGGCTCGTCGACCACCACCCTGCCGCAGCCGCTGGCGGCGAGATAGCGGGCCGCCCAGAGCGCAGCGCCGCCGCGCCCGCGGACGTGGAACGAGGCCTGCCGCACCTTGTCCTGGTCGAACCCGTCCAACAGCAGGTGTCGCGAGTACCGCTCCTGTTGCTCCGGGGTCAGCATCCGCCGGCGATCGCCGGCACGATGGTGAGCCGGTCGCCTTCCTTCAGCGCCGTGCCCAGCCCCTGCGCATGCCGGACGTCCTCGTCGTTGCGGAACAGGTTCACGTACCGGCGCAGCGCGCCCTTGTCGTCGAGCAGCTTGTCCTTGAGGCCGGGGTACCTCCGGCTCAGCTCCTCGATGGCCGCCTGCACGGTGCCGGCATTCTCGACGGCCACCTCGCCCTGGTTGGCGGTGAGCGGGCGCAGCGGCGCGGGGATCTTCACGGTCACGGGCATGGGGTCAGCTCCTTCTTGGATAGGATGCCGCTTCGGCGCAAGCGACGCACGCGGGATCTCTCCGCAACGGCAGCGCACGGTGCGTTCCCCGCCGGGCGTCCCAGCGGTGGAGCACGCCTGCTTCGGCATTCCCCCGGAGGAGGGAAGCCGCCGCGCGCGCCATCGCCGCGCCCACCAGGCCGCAGAGCGGCGCGAGCACGCCGGCTTCGGCGCAGGTGGGCGCGCCCTGGGGCGGTCCTTCGAACAGGCAGCGCAGACAGGCGGTGCGCCCGGGCAGGATGGTGGCGAGCTGGCCCGTCCACCCGAGCGCGGCGCCGTGCACCAGCGGGATCCCCCGCCGCAGCGCCTCGTCGTTGGCGAAGAAGCGCGTCTCGAAGTTGTCGGTGCCGTCGATCAGCACGTCGGCATCCTCCAGCAGGTCGCCGGCGGTCGAGGCATCGAAGCGCGCGACCCGGGCCTCGCCGCCCACGCGGCGCGCGGCCGCTTCCGCCTTGAACGCGCCCACGTCGGCATCGCCATAGAGGATCTGGCGCGGGAGGTTGGAGCGCTCGACCCG
>JBGQLA010000245.1:0-8145 GCA_041499865.1 Deltaproteobacteria bacterium | reverse complement strand
GGATGGCCGCCAAGAAAGCAGCGAAGAAGCCCGCCAAGAAGACTGCCCGCAAGCCGAACGCAGCCTTCATGAAGGCCATGCAGCCCAGCGCAGCCCTCGCCAAGATCGTCGGCGAGAAGCCGCTGCCTCGCACCGAGGTGGTGAAGAAGCTCTGGCAGTACGTGAAGAAGAACAACCTGCAGGACAAGAAGGAGAAGCGGAACATCAACGCGGACGACCAGCTCCGCGAAGTGTTCGGCGGCAAGCGCACCGTCTCCATGTTCGAGATGACGAAGCTGGTGAACGACAATCTGAAGAACCCGTAACTTCTTCACTCGATCCAATTCACGCGAGGGCGCGGGTCCGCTGCGGACCGGCGCCCTCTGCGTTTGTGGCCCTAGAACCCGATCTGGATCGCGCTCCACTCGCCCTGCGTCTGCAGCGCGGCGCCGAGCTCCGGCAGCAGGGCGCAGATCGCCGCCACCGCGGCCGGCGGCACGTCCACGAGGATGAGCCCGGCGCCGTTCAGCCGCTCCCGCTTCAGCCGCAGGGGAGTCCAGTGCAGCTCGACCGCGATGCCGTGCACCCCGAGCTTCGAGAGCTCCTGGATCAGCGCGCGCGGCCGGGTCAGCGCCTTCACCGGGTACCAGAGGGCCAACGGCGTTCCCGCGATCTTCTCCATCGCGCGCGCCGCGTCGGTCCACTCCTGCTTCCGCGTATAGGGAGGATCGATCAGCGCCAAGGTCCGGACTAGATCGGCGCGGGGTCGCGCCGGCTGTCCCGCAGCGCCGCGGTGGTCCGCGCGCTGCCGTGGGACCGCCCTGAACTCCTCCACGCCGGAAAGCCCGTCGCGCTCGCGCACGTCCGCCCGCGGAAGCGCGCGGCGCAGCACGCCGGCCGTTCCCGAATCGATCTCGTGCAGCACCATCCGGTCCCCGTCCCGCAGCAGCGCGCGGGCGACGAGCGGCGATCCCGGCATCGAGGCGGGCCGGGCGGCGCCGGGCGCGGAGAACCCGCGCACGATCTCCGCGTACCGGCCCAGGAGCCCCTCGCGCGCGTTCCACACCCGCAGCACGCCGTCGCCCCACTCTCCCGCGGAGCCGAGCGGGTAGAGGCCGCCTCCGGCGTGCGTCTCCACATACGTGAGCGGCGCGGGGTCGCGGACCATCGCCTCGAGCAGCGCGATCAGCGCCACGTGCTTGATCACGTCGCCGGCGTTGCCGGCATGCCGCGCGTGGTCGTAGTCCATCAGGCCTGCGGCAACAGCTCGGCGCCGTTGTCGTCCAGCTCCGGCAGCTCGAGGTCCGGCGCCGCGGCCGCTGCCGGCCCGCCCTCCGGAACGATGCGCGCGATGCCGCGCCGGTTGAGCACGATCACGGCGTCGCGCCTCTCCGCGCCGGCGGGAGTCTCGACCAGCAGCGTCAACGGGACGCGGTAGAGGCGAGGCGCGTCCGCGAAGCGCACGCCGGTCCCGGACGGCACCGGGACGCGCTTGGGCGAATCGTCGAGGCGGGTGAGGATGGGGGCGAGGTCGTAGCGGAAGACGATCTTCAGCCGCTCGAACGCAGCGGCGGAAGGGCCCTTCAGCCGCATCACCCGCGCGCGCTGCTTGTAGTGCAGCGTCACCAGCCGCTGCACCGCGCCGCTGCCCGGATTGAGGGGGTCGGCGCGGGTGACGCGCTCCTGCACCATCGTCTCCCGCGCGCGCATCACCACCGTGCGCCCGCGGTCGAGCTTCTCCGGCTCCCGCAGCACCAGCAGGCGGTTCGCGTACAGGCGCGAGAGCTTTCCCGAGAGCCACTGCCGGGTCAGCTCCTTCGCCCGATCCTTGAGTGCATAGGCGACGGCCCCGACGGTCATCAGGGTCCAGAGCCCGAGCCCCGCGGCCGCGCTGGTCTGCAGCGCCTGCAGCCCGAAGTAGATGACGAACGCGGTGGCCGCTCCGGAGAGGCCGACCCAGTTGCGCACCGCCTCGTCGATCATCTTGGCCCGCGGCTCGAGGAAGAGCACCTCCTGGAAATGCTTCTTCAGCTGCGCCGCGCGGTCGAGAAACAGCGAGAGCGCCTCCAGGTCCTCGCCGTCCGGCAGCATCTCGCTCTTGCGCTCTCGCTCGAGAAGCTCGGCGGCGAGCGCGCTCGCCACCCGGTCGCGCAGCTTCTGCGCCACCGCGCGGTACTCGGGCAGCCCGGCGGGCGCCAGCATGCGCGCGCAGGTCTCTTCGGCGACCGTGAGCAGCTCGAGCAGCTGCCCGGAGAGGAACTCGTCCGCGAGGGCGCGCTCCTTCGCGAGATCGGCGGAGTCGGCGGGCCGCGGCGCCGCGAACGTCGAGCGTGCATGGGCGAGCGCGGCGACGCCTTCGTCGAGGATCCGGTCCACGTCCTTGGCCAAGGACGGCGGAACGGGCATCGGGTTCAAGGAGTGCGCCACCGCCACCCGGGGGATGCTCTCCCGCAGGAGCTTCAGCCGGCGGGCGACGCCGAGCGCGGAGCGGCGCAGGCCGTCGAGGGTGATCGGCTCCTTCTCCGGCGTCCCCTCGTCGGGGCTGGAGAGCCGGGCGAGGATCTGCATCTGCTCCCAGCCGTCGTGCGGAACGTAGACGTTCTCGGGAAATTCCAGCTGCAGCGAGACCTCCGCCTCGTAGACCTGCCTTCCAGGCGGCAGCGGAATGTACATCGACCACTCCACGCGGCTGGCGTCGTGGGCCTCGATCTTCAGCCGGCGGTTGGCGCTCTCGTCTCGCATCCCGCTTTCAGTGTAGCGGCCATCCGGGTGGCGCGGTCCAGTTGTCGGACTCCGCACTCCGGGCTCGCCCTGGCGGCGGGCCTGCGGCCGCATGGCGCTTGACGGGCGGGCGCGGGCGGCGCAATTGCGCTTGACGCGGCGAATCTTTTTTGGAGAATGATTCTCCAACGCAACAACTTCTCCTCCAGGAGGGACGTACGCATGGCGACCCTGAAGAGCAGCAAGACCCACGAGAACCTCAAGGCCGCGTTCGCAGGCGAGAGCCAGGCGAACCGCCGCTATCTCTATTTTGCCAAGCAGGCCGACGTGGAAGGACGTCCGGACATCGCCGGCCTCTTCCGCGACACCGCGGAAGGTGAGACCGGGCACGCGCACGGCCACCTCGAGTACCTGCAGGAGGTCGGCGACCCCGCCACCGGCGAGCCCATCGGCGACACCGAGAAGAACCTGAAGGCGGCGGTGGCCGGCGAGACGTACGAGTACACGCAGATGTATCCGGGATTCGCCCGGCAGGCGCGGGAGGAAGGCTTCGGCGAGATCGCGGAGTGGTTCGAGACGCTTGCCAAGGCGGAGAAGTCGCACGCCGGCCGGTTCGCGAAGGGCCTGCAGCAGGTCAAGGCAGAGGGTTAGCGGAAGCGATGAAGCTGCCGGTAGCCGGCCAGGAGGACTGGTCCGCCGACCCGCACGGGATGGCGTACGACAACCCGCGGTTCTGGGACGGCGCGCACATGGAGTCCGAGCTCCACCGCGTGTTCGAGATCTGCAACGGCTGCCGGCTCTGCTTCAACCTTTGCCCCTCCTTCGACGTCCTCTTCCGGCGGATCGACCAGCTCGATCCGCACCGCGAGGAGGCGGAAGGCAAGCACATCGAGGGAGACCGGATCGTCGAGGAGCACGAGGCCGCCGAGCTGCTCAAGCACGTGAAGGTCTCGACCGAGAGCCCGGTGGGCCTGCTCGTCGACGAGGACAAGCGGCGGGTGGTGGAGCTCTGCTACGAGTGCAAGCTCTGCTTTCCCAAGTGCCCGTACGTCCCGCCCCACGAGTTCGCCGTCGACTTCCCCAAGCTGATGATCCGGTCGAAGATGATCGCGGCGAAGGAGGAGGGGATCGCGTTCCGCGAGCGGTTCCTCGGCGCGACCGACCTGGTGGGCAGCGTGATGACGAAGATCGCGCCGCTCGCCAACGCCGCCGCGCACAGCTCCTTCAACCGGATGCTGATGGAGAAGACCATCGGCATCGCCCGGGACCGCCAGCTTCCGACCTATGCGAACGAGACGTTCGAGACCTGGTGGTCGCGCCGCGCGCCGGCCGGAGGGGGCGAGACCCCGGTGGCCCTCTTCGCCACCTGCTACGTGAACTACAACGATCCCGCCATCGCCCAGGCCGCGGTGGAGGTGCTGGAGAAGGCGGGCTGCGACGTCGAGTGCCCGGAGCAGGTCTGCTGCGGGATGCCCAAGCTCGACGGCGGCGATCTGGAGGGGGCGCGCGCGCTGGCGCGCCGCAACGTCGAGACGCTGCTGCCGGCGGTGCGCGCCGGCCGCAGGATCGTCACCCCGGGCCCCTCCTGCACCCTGGTGCTGCGCACCGAGTATCCGGAGCTGGTGCCGACGCCGGAAGGGCGCGAGGTGGCGGGCGCGGTGATGGACCTGAGCGACTTCCTGCTCCAGCAGGCGCGGGCGAAGAAGCTGCCGAAGCCGCCCGAGGGCGCGGTGGGCAAGGTCGCCTACCACGTGGCCTGCCACAACCGGGTGCAGAACTTCGGCTATCGGGGGCGCGATCTCCTCAAGTGGGCGGGCGGAGACGTCACCCTGGTCGATCGCTGCTGCGGGATGGACGGGACCTGGGGAATGAAGAGCGAGTTCTTCGCCGAGAGCCTCAAGGTGGCGGAGGCCGCCGCCCGCCGGGTGGAGAGCGCCGAGCCCGAGGTCGTTTCCAGCGATTGCCCCCTCGCGGGGCTGCAGTTGAAGCAGAAGACGGGACGGCCTTCGTATCACCCGGTCCGGATCCTGCGCGCCGCCTACGGGGGCGAGCCGTTGCGCTCGCCAAGGACCGCGGACCCGAAACAGGGCGATCTGCCCGGAGTGAAACCCACGTGACGCACCTCACCGCAAGAGATCTCTGGCCCCTCGCCGTCTACGAAGGCGTCCGCGAGCAGTTCCGCAAGGAAGTGATCGCGGCCAAGCGCGACCGCCGCGTCCAGGTGGGGCCGTTCATCACCCTGATCTTCGAGAACCGGACCACCGTGAAGTTCCAGTTGCAGGAGATCCTCCGCATCGAGCGGATCTCCGACCCTGCGCAGGTGGCGGAGGAGCTGGAGGGATTCAACACCATGCTCCCCGGGCCGGGCGAGCTCTCCGCCACCCTGATGATCGAGCTGACCGGCAGCGACGCCGAGGTGAAGGCGCAGCTGGCGCGGCTCTTCGGCCTGCAGAACCACGTCTGGCTGGAGGTGGGCGGCGCGCGGGTGAAGGGCGAACTGGAGCCGGACCGGGAGGAGCCGGGGCGCGTGTCGGCGGTGCAGTACGTGCGCTTCAGGGTGCCCGATGCGCAGGCCCTCTTGCGCGGACCGGCATTCCTGGTGATCGATCATCCCGCCTACCCTCATCGCGCCGAGCTGCCGGAGGCGGCGCGCCGCTCGCTGGCCCAGGACCTCTCTTGAAGAAGCAGAAGGACGACATCGAGACTTTCGCGCAGTACTGCCGGTCGCACGGCCTGTCCGTGACGCACCAGCGGCTGGCCATCTTCGAAGCGCTCGCCGCCTCGCGGGAGCACCCGAGCGCGGAACAGCTGCACCGGGCCGTGCAGCGCCGGATTCCCACGCTGTCCCTGGCGACCGTGTACAAGAACCTGGAAGCGCTCAAGGCCATCGGCGCGGTCGCGGACGTGAACCCGCTGCACGAGCAGGGCCGCTACGAGGCGGCGCTGCCGGGGACGGGCGCGGGGCACCCCCACCATCACCTGGTGTGCACCTCCTGCAAGAAGGTGCGGGACCTGCACGACAGCGAGCTCGATCGGCTCCGGGTGCGCGACGCGCAGGGTTTCGACGTCCGGGCGGTCCGGGTGCAGGCCGAAGGGCTCTGCCCCGACTGTCAGGCGAAGGCGCGGCCGCGGGCGTAGAGCCCCGTTGCAGGTGATCCAGACCTTGTCTCTGCGTTATCCTCGCCCGGTGAGCGTGATCTGCCAGGACTCCGTGGGGCGCTGCAGCTTCATCGACGTGCTGGAGGAGGCGGTGCTGGTGCACCGGCCGGTGGCCGTGGCCCTGCGCGGCGGCGAGAGCTTCATCGACGTGGTCACCGACGTGGTGACCGAGAACCACGAGGACTACGCCGTCTTCCGCAACCACGACCGGGTGGCGGTGACGGACATCGCCGCGGCGACCCGCTGCGATCCGCACCACCGATAGTTTCGGGGACACAATACGAAACTCCGGACTCCCGTGAGTTCGCACAGTCGCCAGCTGGCTCCGCGCATGGGAACGCGGCACGAGTTTCGTATTGTGTCCCCGAAACTCCGCTGGCATAGATTGGTTTCCCCCGGATGGAACCAGCCGTGTCCGTACAACCTCCCACCCCGGATCTGCCGCTCGGGATTCAGGGGTTTCGATACGCCGACCTGCACGACCCGCGACGCCTCGCCGATCTGACCGGCGCGTTCGACGGCTTCCTGCGCGCGGCGGATGCGGCCCTCTTCTCCCGCTACGGCGCGCACCGCGACGGCAGCGCGCGGCTGCGGGGGCCGGAGGAGAGCGAGCTGCTGCTGGACGTCGGCGCGCACCTCTCCCGGTTCGTCGCGCGGCTGTTCGGGGTGGAGAAGGACATCGCCCGGCTTCGCGATGCGGCCGGGCGCGACGGCCCGCTCTTCCGCGTCAAGCGCGACTTCGTCCAGCGCAGGGTCTTCAAGAAGGGCGCCAAGGACCGTCCGCACCCGGGCGACTTCGCCGCTCTCGATGCGCGCGTCCGTCCGCTGCTCGGCGCGGCAGCGCGGCGCGATCCGCGCGCCTCTCTCGCCAAGGACGATGCGGAGCTGCTGGTGGCGGTGGTGATCGACAACCTGCTCTCCGCGGAGCGCGCGGTCCCCGCCTCGCAGGAGTTCTTCGCCTGGCGCGATCTCTGCGGCGCCTTCGAGCGCGGGCTCGCGGACGCGGGACATCGCGCCGCGGAGTACGCCGGCGACGGCGCCGCCCTGGCCACGACCCTCCTCGAGCTCTTCGATCGCTGGCTGTACGCGCTCTCGCTGCAGCCGCACCGGCCCGACTGGGCGCTCCTCCGCCTGCCGCGCGCGCTCGACTTCCAGCAGCTGGTGCCGCTGAAGCGCCCGCGCGCCGACCGCCCGGAGTTCCTCGCCGGGCACGAGGAGCACCAGCGCCGCCGGGACGGCTTCCGCCTCACCGATCCGCGCATGTCCGCGCGCGAGGTGCGCAGCGAGATCGACTACTGCATCTACTGCCACGAGCGCGAGAAGGACTCCTGCGCCAGGGGGATCCCGGAAAAGGACTCGGGGCACTTCCGGAAGAATCCGCTGGGGACGCCGCTTACCGGCTGCCCGCTCGAGGAGCGGATCTCCGAGATGCACACCGCGGCCCGGGAGGGCGACGCGCTCTCCGCGCTGGCGCTGGTCTGCATCGACAACCCGATGGCGCCGGGGACGGGGCACCGGATCTGCAACGACTGCATGAAGGCCTGCATCTACCAGAAGCAGGATCCGGTCAACATCCCGCAGATCGAGACGCGCGTGCTGAGCGACGTGCTGCGCGTGCGCTGGGGATTCGAGATCTGGAGCCTGCTCAGCCGCTGGAATCCGCTGCGCTTCGATCGCCAGCACCCGCGCCCCTATGCCGGCGTCGACGTGCTGGTGGTGGGGATGGGGCCCGCCGGATATACGCTCGCGCACCACTTGCTCAACGAAGGCTTCGGCGTGGTCGGAATCGACGGCCTGAAGATCGAACCCATCCCCCGGCAGTGGATGGCGGCGCCGATCGAGCGCTTCGACGACATCTTCGGAAAGCCGCTCGACGAGCGGATCACCTCCGGGTTCGGCGGCGTCTCCGAGTACGGCATCACCGTGCGCTGGGACAAGTCGTTCCTCGACGTGCTGCACCTGAACCTCGCCCGCCGGCCGCACTTCCGCCTCTACGGGGGCACGCGCTTCGGCGGCACCATCACCCTGGAGGACGCGTTCGAGCGCTACGGCTTCCACCACGTCGCGCTCGCGGCAGGGGCGGGAAAGCCGACGATCATCGGGCTGAAGAACAACCTGATCCGCGGCGTGCGCAAGGCGAGCGACTTCCTCATGGCCCTGCAGCTCACCGGCGCGTTCAAGAAGGGCTCGCTGGCGAACCTCCAGATCAGGCTGCCGGCGGTGGTGATCGGCGGCGGGCTGACGGCGATCGACGCCGCCACCGAGCTCGCCGCCTACTACCCGATC
>JBGQLA010000244.1:0-8172 GCA_041499865.1 Deltaproteobacteria bacterium | reverse complement strand
TGACCGAGGAGCCCGCGATGGTGCCGAGCTTCGGCACGTTGAAGGTCTGGAGCACCTTCGCGTGCCCCACCACCTTCTCCTTGATGATGGCCTCGAGCAGGCCCTCCATCGCCAGCTTCACCTCGTCGAGCGCCTCGTAGATGATGGTGTAGAGCTTGAGGGGAACGCCCTGGGAGGCGGCAGTCTCCGCGGCCTTCGACTCCGGCTTGACGTTGAAGCCGATGATCATCCCCTTCGAGGCGGCGCCGAGCATCACGTCGCTCTCGGTGACGTTGCCCACCGCCGAGTGGATCACGTCCACCGACACCTTGGGAGTGGAGAGCTTCGAGAGCGCGGTCTTCAGCGCCTCGACGGAGCCGTGCACGTCCGCCTTGACGATCAGCTTGAGGACCTTCGCCTCGTCCTTGCGGCCCTTGGCGAGGATGTCGTCGATGGAGAGCTTGTTGCTCTTCGAGAGGTCCTTCTCCCGCTGCTTCTTCAGCCGGTGCTCGGCCACCACCACCGCGGCCTGCTCGTCCGCAACCACGTTGAGGTCGTCGCCGGCCGAGGGCGCGCCGTCGAGGCCCAGCACCTCCACCGGGAACCCGGGCGGCACGTCGTCGATCTGCTCGCCGTGCTCGTTCATCATCGCCCGCACCCGGCCGTGGTGGATGCCGGTGACGATGGCGTCGCCCACGTGCAAGGTGCCGTCCTGGACCAGGACCGTGGCCACCGGGCCGCGCCCCTTCTCCAGCTTGGCCTCGATCACCGCGCCGGTGGCGGGCTTGTTCGGGTTCGCCTTCAGCTCCAGCACCTCCGCCTGGAGGAGGATGGCCTCGAGCAGCCTCTCCACCCCTTCGCCGGTGCGCGCGGAGACGGGGATCATCATCGTCTCCCCGCCCCATTCCTCGGAGATCAGGCCGTGCTCGGAGAGCTGCTGCTTGATCCGCTCGGGCTGCGCTTCCGGCTTGTCGATCTTGTTGATCGCCACCAGGATGGTGACGCCCGCCGCCTTGGCGTGGTTGATCGACTCGACGGTCTGCGGCATCACGCCGTCGTCCGCCGCCACCACCAGCACCGCGATGTCGGTGACGTCGGCGCCGCGGGCGCGCATGGCGGTGAACGCCTCGTGGCCCGGGGTGTCGAGGAAGGTGATCGACGCCTCGCCGCCGTCGGACCCGATCACGTCCACCGAGTAGGCGCCGATGTGCTGGGTGATCCCCCCGGCCTCGCCCGCCGCCACCTCCGCCTTGCGGATGGCGTCGAGCAGCGAGGTCTTGCCGTGGTCGACGTGGCCCATGATGGTGACCACGGGCGGCCGCGCCACCAGGTCCTCCGGCTTGTCCTCGGTCTCCCGGATGAACTCGTCGAGCTCGAACCCGACCTTCTCCACCTTCCAGCCGTGGTCGATGGCGAGCAGGCTGGCGGTGTCGAAGTCGATGGCCTGGTTCGCGGTGACCATCTTCCCGCCCGCCATCAGCTTGCGGATCAGGTCGGCGCTCTTCACGCCCATGGTCTGGGAGAGCTCGGCGACCGTGATCGTCTCCTCGATGCGGATCACCTTCTTGTGCTCCGACATCTCGGTGATCTCGGTCTGCCTTCCCTTCTTGGCGCTCTTCTTCTTGTGCCCGCGGACGGGGACGTAGGCGCGCTGCCGCGCCAGCTCCACCAGGTCCTGCTTGGAGATGGACTCCGTCTTCTCGACGCGGGGGCCCTTCTTGCCGCGCTGGCCGGGCCCGCCCTTGTTGTCCTTGGTGACGTCGATGAACTCGCGCCCGCGGCCCGGGCCGCCGGAGACGACCGCCAGCTCGCGGACCTCGCCGACGGGACGGGGCCGGAAGCCGCCGCCGGAGGGCGTCCGCGGCGCAGGCCGGGCGATGGGGATCAGCGGCCGGGAGAGGACCACCGCGCGCGTCGCCGACGGGCGCATCTGGAGGTTCTCCGTGACCTGGACCGACTGCACGCCGCCAGGTCCCTGGACGATGGGGCCGGTCGGCTTGGCCGGCGGGGGCCGGATGTGCGGGCGGGGCGGGGGCGGCGGCGCCGGCCGGGCGGCGACCTTCGGCACCCCGGCGGGGACGTTGCTCACCGGCAACGAAGATCGCCCGCCGTCCGAATGCACGGCGCGGATCTGCGGCGGCGGCGCTGGCGGCGGTCGCACGACCTCGAGCTTCGGCTCCGGCGGAGCAGCCACGACGGGCGGCTCGGGCGCCTTCTGGACCGGCTTTTCCGCGGCAGGAGGCGGCGGCAGAGGTTCCGGCGCCGGCGCGACGTGGCGGACCTCCGCGGCGGCGGGAGGAGGCGGCGGGGCGGCGGCGGCCGGCGGGACGGCGGGCTCCGGCGGCGGCGGCGGCTCCGCGCGGCGCACCTCCACGGGCGGACGCGGCGGCTCGGTGACGACGGCCTGGGCGGCGATGGCCGCGGCGTGCTCGTGCTCGGCGGCCGTGTCGGCCTTCTTGCGGCGGAGCACGACCCCGCTGCCGGAGGGCTTCGGCGCCTCGACGCGAGGCGACTTCTCCCCCCGGAACTTCTCCACTACCGCAAGCGCCTGATCGTCCTCCAGCGAGGACGAGTGGCTCTTGACGTCGTACTCGTGAGCGCGCAGCCAGTCGACCATCTCCTTGTTGGAGAGGCCGAGGTCCTTCGCGAGCTCATAGACGCGCTTCTTCGCCATCCGGTCTTGAATCCCTTCCAGAAAACACCGCCCTGCTCTTTGAGGGGTTAGGTCTTTAGTCCGCTGCCTCTGTCGCCGTCAAGCGAACCGAGGCCCATCCATTCGAGGAGGCGGTCGAGCGTCGGCGCCGCCGCCTTCCCCTTGAGCGCGCGCGGGATCTCCCGCCTCCGCACCGCTTCCCGCGCACATTTTCCCGCGGGGCAGATCCAGCATCCCCGCCCCGCCTTTCCCTTGCCCGGCACCGTCTCACCCGCCTCCGCCGCCAGCCGCAGCAACTCCCGCGCCGGCCGGACCTGCCGGCACCCGACGCACTTTCGCTGCGGCCCCTCCGGCCTCACCCGCCCGGCGCGCTTGCCCCGACCCACAAAGCTACACGGTCGGCTGCGGCGGCTGGGCGCCTTCCGCCGCCGCCTTCTTCGCGTCCAGGTCCGCCTTCAAACGCGCTTCTTCCTGCAGGTAGTGCTCCACCGCCGCCTTCACCTGCTTGCCCTTCTTCACCCCGAGGCCGGTCGCCTCGCCGAACTTCACCACGTCGGGCTCGTTGTGGATGTCCTCCACCGTCTTGTAGCCCGCGTTCGCCATCTGTTCGATGTTGCGCTCGCTGATCCCGCGCACCCGGAGCAGGCGCTCCTGCTGGGTGAGCTCGCTGGGGTGCTTGCGAGCCTCCGCCGCCCGGCGCTCCTCGCGCTCCTGCTCGATGCGGGAGAGCTCCTCCTCGTCCTTGCCGATCTGCTCGCGCGCCGCGGCGAGGAAGCGCTCGACGTTGTCCGGCATGATCCCGGGCATCTGCAAGAGCACCTCGGTGCTGGCGTTGGCGAAGTCCTTGGCGCTGCGGAACCCGTGCGCGTAGAGCAGCTCCACGGTGGCCTCGGGCAGCCCGATGGCCGTGAGCGACCGGGAGGCAAACTCGCGCATCTCCTTCACCCGCGACTCGCTGTTGATGTCCAGCTTCCAGCCGGTGAGCTGGGCGGCGAGGCGCACGTTCTGGCCCCTGCGCCCGATGGCCAGCGAGAGCTGGTCGTCGGGGACGATGATCTCCATCGCCTTGTTCTCGTCGTCGAGCAGCACCCGCGAAACCTCGGCGGGCTGCAGGGCGTTGCAGACGAACCGGGCGGAGTCGTCGTCCCAGGGGACGATGTCGATCTTCTCGCCCCGAAGCTCCTGCACCACCGCCTGCACCCGGCTCCCTTTCATGCCCACGCAGGCGCCGACCGGGTCCACGTCGCTGTCGCGCGAGGCGACGGCGATCTTCGTCCGTCCGCCCGGCTCGCGGGCCACCGCCTCGATCACCACCACCCCTTCGGCGATCTCCGGCACCTCCATCTCGAAGAGCTTGCGCACCAGCTCGGGAGAGGCGCGGGAGAGGATGATCTGCGGCCCCTTGCTCTCGCGGAGCACGTCGAGGACGAAAGCCTGGACGCGGTCGCCGGCCCGGTAGCTCTCCCGCGGCGTCTGCTCGCGGACGGGAAGGACCGCCTCCGCGCGGCCGAGGTTGACGATGATGTTTCCCCGCTCGAAGCGCAGGGCGATGCCGGAGACGATCTCGCCCTTGCGATCCTTGTAGTCGTTGAAGACGTTCTCGCGCTCCGCGTCCCGCGTGCGCTGGATGATCACCTGCTTGGCGGTCTGGGCCGCGATCCGCCCGAACCCCTTGCGGTAGGTCTTCAGCTTGAGGATGTCGCCGTACCGCTCGTCCTGGACGCGGGCCTCCTCCTCGTCCTCGGGCCGGTAGAAGATCTGGAAGAGCAGCTCGTCGCCGATCTCCGCCTCGATGCCCTTCTTGCCCGCCTCCTCCAGCGAGATCTGGTTCACCGCCTTCACCGGGTCCTCCACCTCGACGCGCTCGACCACCGTCAGGGTCTGGAAGACCTCCACCACCTGCTTGTCCTCGTTGTAGGTGGCCTCGATGGCCCGGTCCTGCCCGAAGTGCTTCTTCGCGGCCTGGGCGATGGCGTTCTGCAGCGTATCGACGAGGACGGAGCGCTCGATGCCCTTGTCCTTGGCGACCTGGTCGAGGACCATGTTCAGGTTGACGATGGGGGCCTGCGGTTGCGGGGAAGCCATGCTCTTCTCGCTTTTTTTCTGTTTCAGGGACTACTCGAACACCGGCTCTACGTTCGCCTTGCTGACCAAGGCGTGCGGGACGCGGAAGACCTTGCCATCCACGTCGACGACGATCCTGCCATCCTCATAACACTTGAGGATTCCTACGAAAGTCTTGCGGTCTTCGCACTCGGGCACCGGACCGAACGTCCGGACGCGAACCTTGCTGCCGGCGAACTTCTGGAAGTGCTCCGGCGTCTTCAAGGGCCGGTCGAGCCCGGGGCTGGAGACCTCGAGGTCGTACGCGCCCTGGACGGGGTCCTCCACGTCGAGCGCTGCCGAGACGGCCCGGGACACCGCGCTGCAGTCGTCCAAGGACACCCCAGAGGCCTTGTCGATGAACAGCCGCAGCGCCTGACGCCCTCCGCCGCCGCCGATCTCGACGTCGATCAGCTCCAGTCCTTCCTGCGCGGCGAGCGGCGCGGCGATCCGGCGCACTTTCTCCAGGATGTCTTCCTTGCGACCCAAACCAGCGTCTCCAAAAACAAAAAAGTGGGCCACCCGGACCCACTTTCGGGAACTGCTCCGAAAATGTGGGGCCGGAAGTAACAGACCGACCCGTGATAGTCAAACGTCAGCGGAGGCGAATGTGTTCCTTGCGGCAGCGGTGCAAATGCGGTCGGGAAATGACCGGGCGGCCAACGAAGCGCACGCCCTCTCCCTGCTCGGAACGGCGGCCGACCGGGGGGCGAAGCTGATCGGCCTGCCGGAGATGTGGGAGCACATCGGGCCGGCGAAGGAGAAGCACGCATTCGCGGGGCCGATCGACGGCGCGCAGCTCGCCGCCATTCGCGGCTTCTGCGAGAAGCGCGCGGTCTGGTGCCTGGCGGGCTCCATCGCCGAGCTTGCCCCGGACGGCCGCGTCTACAACGCCAGCGCCCTGATCTCCGCGCGCGGCGAGATCGCCGCCGTGTACCGCAAGCTGCACCTGTTCGACGTCGACATCCCCGACGGCGCTCGCTACCGCGAGTCCGAGCAAGTGGCGCCCGGCGACGCCGCCCCGCGCGCCGTGGAGACCTCGCTGGGCGTGAAGATCGGCCTCTCCGTCTGCTACGACCTGCGGTTCCCGGAGCTCTATCGGCAGATCGGAGCGGACCTGCTCTGCGTGCCGGCGGCCTTCACCGCCTACACCGGCAAGGCGCACTGGGAAGTCCTGCTGCGGGCGCGCGCGATCGAGAACCAGGCGTTCGTGCTCGCCCCGGCGCAGGTAGGGAGGATCGGGCCCGCGAACGAGAACCGGTTCGCCTGGGGACACGCCTGCATCGTCGACCCGTGGGGCGAGGTGCTCGCGGACGCCGGCGGCGAGGCCGAGGGAGTGGCCATCGCGGCCATACATCCGGAGCGGCTGTCGCAGGTCCGCCGCGATCTCCCTGCCTTGCAGCACCGCCGTCGCGATGTCGTTTGATTGACGGTCCGCGGATCGGCGGTAAGGTCGAGCGAACGTTCCCCAGGGGGAAGAATGCACGTTCGCAAGCTCTTCGTCGTCGCAGCCATGGGGATCTGTTTCGCTCTCGGCGCGACGGCCCAGACCGACGCGGGCGCGGCCTCGTCCGGGGAAAGCGCGAAGCCGCCCTCCAAGTCCTCGAAGAAGAGGACCACGAGGAAGTCCTCCAAATCGAAGTCGTCGACTTCCAAGTCCTCGAAGTCCTCGAGCAGGAAGCGGAAGAAGAAGTCATCGCCTCCGGCGGCGACCACGCAGCCCGCCGCGGCTCCGGCGGCGCTGCCCGAGCTTCCGGTTCCCGACGACGGCGAGGCGCCGCAGCTCACGCACGAGGCCGGCGGGTCCGGCACGCGCGGAAAGCCTTTGACGATCGCGGCGCACGCCGCGGACGCGAACGGCGTCTTCGGCCCGATCCTCTACGTGCGCAAGCAGGGGTTGAGCGCCGGCGACTACGTCCCGATCCGGATGGTCGCCTCCAAGATCGTCCCGGGCGACTACGCGGTGGACGTGCCCGCGGGGCTCACCGGCGTCGACGGCCTCGAGTACTACATCGAGGCGTGGGACATGGCCGGCAACGGGCCTGCCCGCGTCGGTTCCGCGGAGGCGCCGCTTCTGGCCAGGATCGACGAGGAGAAGAAGGCCATCGCGCCGCCCACCACCGTGACCATCCGTCCCAAGGGAGCGGCGCCGGCGATCTCGCACTCGGCGGTGGCGAGCGCGCCCAGGGGCAAGCCGGTGGAGATCAACGCCCGGCTGGTGGGCGACAGCGGCGTGCAGGGCGCGGCCGTGATGTTCCGGCACGCCGGGGAAAAGGACTACAAGGCGCTGCCGATGGGGAACATCGGGGGCGATGACTACACCGCCACCATCCCCGCCGGGATGGCCACCTCCGATCTCGAGTACTACGTCGAAGCGTACGATCGGCTCGGCAACGGCCCCGCGCGCTCGGGGGCGCCGAACGTCCCGTATGCGCTGAAGCTCATGGACCCCGCGCCCGCGGTGGCGCCCGCGCCGGCGCGGCCGCTCGCCTCGAAGAGGATGCTCGACGACGAGCCGGACCCCACGTACATCGGCATCGGCATCGACGGCGGCGCTCCCGGCGGCGGCGGCGCCACCCTGCTGGTCCGCCCGCTCTGGTGGCTGCGCCTGAACGCGGGGCTCGCCTACAACGTGGCGGGCTTCGGATACCGCGGCGGCATCACCCTCGCGCCCGGCGCGTGGGCGGTAACCCCGACGCTCAACCTCGACGTCGGGCAGTACCTGAGCGGCGACCTGACCAAGTTCGTCAACGTCACGGATCCGAACGTGAACATCGCGAACGCGGAGCGCGCATTGCTCTCGAAGACCACCTACAGGTTCGCCACCGCCCAGATCGGCCTCGAGTTCGGGTCGCAGCGGCGGTTCTCCTTCTACCTGCGCGGCGGCCTCACCTACTTCGACAGCACGCTCTCCGGCGCGCAGGTCACGGCGCTCGCCCAGGCGAACAACCCCAACCCCGGCAACCCGTTCACCGTCAAAGGTGATCCGAAGTTCTCGGCCATCCTCCCGTGCGCCAGCCTGGGCTTCAACATCTTCGTTTACTGAGCGAGGAGACGATGCGAAACGCGAAACTCACCGCCTTGCTCCTGGTCCCCCTGCTGTCCTGCTACGCGCAGCTGGAAGTGCCGGGCGTGACCATGACGCACACGCTCTGCAGCGCCGCCGATTGCGTTCCCGGCGGAGGCGCGCCGCTCAACCTCATCCAGGTGAGCGGGGCCAACACCTTCACCGTCGACTTCGGCGATCAGCCGCTGCTCCAGCCCTCGAACGCGATCGGTCCCACCACCCTGAAGACGTCGCTGATCCTCGACCAGGGCGCCTTCGACATGAAGACCGCCGGCGGGGATTTCAAGAACGTCGACACCGTCCAGCTTCTCGCGGTGCATCCGGGCGTCGCGCCGGGCGGCGATCCCTGCTTGACGGCCAGCAACTGCAC
>JBGQLA010000243.1:0-8182 GCA_041499865.1 Deltaproteobacteria bacterium | reverse complement strand
TCATCGCCGAACCAGTATAAGGGTGGGGACCGGCGCCGCTGAATTTCCGGCTTGCTCCAGACATGACCCGGCATCCGCGCTCCTGCGCGCTCCTGCGCGCTTCAAGCACACGGGGGTCGGTGCGGCGATCACGCTGACCGGCGCGCGCATCGATCCCTCGGGAACGTTCCAGATCGCGGCAGCGCCGCAGTGGCCCGTCTCCCTGCCGTCCGGCGCGGAGCAGCGCGTGACGGTGCGGCTCGCCGCCGGCGCGGCGCCGGGCGACTACGCGGCCACGCTGTTCGTCCAGGCCTCGAGCTGCGCCGAGCAGCCGCTGCATCTCCATGCCACCGTCAGCCCCGCGACCGATGCCGGATCCGGGACGCCCGATGCCGGCGCCGGAAGCTCCGCGGCGTCCGCAGGCGGCACTGGCCAGGCGGCAAGCGGCGGCGGGTGCTCGTCCACGGGGGCGGCGCCGGAGGTGCTGGGTCTGCTCGCGCTAGCGGCTCTCCGCCGAAGGCGGAGTATGCCGCTACGTAGTTGCTGCGTGTTGCCGTGAATACGGCAACACGCTCCTAGTCTAGAACTAGCGGCGCGGCGTCGCTTCCGCCGCCCGCGGGCATGAGCCCGCACCGGCTGCGCTGCAACGGTCAGTTCCCGCAGCCCGCGAGCTGCGTCTCGGCCGCCGCCAGCTCCTCGGCCTTGTGCTCCCAGCGGGCGTACAGCTCGTCGAGCTTCCGGGAAGCCTCGCGGTAGGTGGCGACCAGCGGCGTGCTGCGGGCAGGGTCGGAGAACAGCGCCGGATCGGCGAGGCTGGACTCGGCGGCCTTCTTCTCCTGCTCGAGCTGGGCGATGCGCTGCTCGAGCTCGGCGATGGCCCGCTTGATCGGGCCGAGCGCTTTCTCGCGTTCCTCGCGCTGCAGGGCGCGCTCGCGACGGGCCTGCGATCCTTGCCCGCCCTGGCCCGCCTTCGCCGCCGGCGCGGCGCCCGGGCGCTGCTCGGCGCGGCGGCGCGACCAGTCGTCGAGATCGCCGGGCTGCGCGTCGATCCGTCCGTCGCCCACTTCCCAGATCTGCGTGGCCAGTCCGTTGACGAAGCTCCGGTTGTGGGAGACGAACAGCAGCGTCCCCTCGTACCGGGTGAGCGCGTCGATCAGCGCTTCGCTCGAATCGAGATCCAGGTGGTTGGTGGGCTCGTCCATCAAGAGGAAATTGGAGGGCACCACCAGCAGGCGGGCGAGAGCGACGCGGGCGCGCTCGCCCCCCGAGAGCACGCCGATGCGCTTGTCGACGTCGTCACCGGAAAAGAGGAACGAGCCGAGCACGCCGCGCACCCAGCTCTGCGCCTGCGTGGGCACCAGCCCGTGGACCTCCTCCAGCACCGTGCGCGCCGGGTCGAGGCGCTCGGTGTGGTGCTGGGCAAAGTAGCCCGTCACCACGTTGTGCCCGAGCTGCACCACCCCGGCATCCGGCGCGATCTCCTCGGCCAGCAGCTTGAGCAGGGTGGTCTTGCCGGCGCCGTTCAGGCCGATCACCGCGATGCGGTCGCCGCGCAGGACCTGCGCGGAGAGATCGCGATAGATGATCCGGGACCCGTAGGACTTGGAGATGCCCTCCAGGCGGGCCACGTCGCGCCCGCTTCGCGGCGCCTCGGGAAAGCGGAAGCGGACCGTGGCGCGCTCCTCGCGCACCTGGACGATCTCCTCCTTCGCCAGCAGCTTGACCCGGCTCTGCACCTGGCGCGCTTTCGTCGCCTTCGCCCGGAAGCGCTCGATGAACGCCTGCATCTGGGCCCGCCGCCGAGCCTGCTTCTCCGCCTGGGCGACGAGGTGCTCCTCCTCCTGCGCCCGCAGCTCGAGATAGCGCTCGTAGTTTCCGGCGTAGCTCCGCAGGCCCTCCGGCTCGAACGAGAGCACCCGGTCGATCTGCCGATCGAGGAACTCGCGGTCGTGCGAGACCAGCAGGAGCGCCTTGCGGGAGCGGCGCAGGAAGGCGTCGAACCACTCCAGTGTGGGCACGTCGAGATGGTTGGTGGGCTCGTCGAGCAGCAGCAGCTCCGGATCCTGGAGCAGCAGCGCCGCCAGCGCCGCCCGCATCTTCCAGCCGCCGGACAGCTCGGACGCAGGCCGCGCGTACCCCGAGGGCGCGAACCCGAGCCCACTGAGGATCTCCTCCGCCCGGTGGCGCCCGTACAGCTCCTCGTGGTGCGCCAGCTCCTCGTGCAGCTCGGCCAGCTCGCCGCCGAGCTCCACCTGCTCCTCCTCGGACGCGGCCTGTCCCAGCGCCGCCTCCGCCGCCGCGATCCGGGACTGGAGCCAGGTCCGCCCCGGCACGCTGGCCAGGACGCCTTCGATCACCGAGCCCGGCGGCAGCTCCGAGAGCTCCTGCGGCAGGTATCCGGCCCGGGCCCTGCGCACCAGCTGCACGCTTCCCGCGTCGGGCTCGATCGCGCCGGCGAGGATCTTCATCAGCGTGCTCTTGCCGCTGCCGTTCGGTCCGATCAGCCCGACGCGGTCGTGGTGGCCGAGGGCGAAGCTGGCGTCCTCCAGCAGCACTTTCGGGCCGTAGCGGAGCGAGAGGGCGCGGGCGTGCAGCAGCGACATGATCAGCCCCGAAGGGCGCTCACCCCATCACCGTCACGAGCAGCTTCCGGTTCCGCGGGCCGTCGAACTCGCAGAAATAGATCGCCTGCCAGGTGCCGAGCAGGAGCTTGCCGCCCTGCACCGGGATGATCTCGGAGAATCCGATCACCGCCGCCTTGGCGTGCGCGTGGGCGTTGCCCTCCTCGTGCTTGTAGTACTTCTCGTTGCGGGGGATGGCCCGCTCGAGCGCGTTGAGGATGTCGGTCTGGACGTCGGGATCGGTGTTCTCGTTGACCGTGATCGCCCCGGTGGTGTGCCCGCACCAGATCGAGCAGAGCCCGGACTGGACGTTGCTCGCGGCCACCACCGCGCGGACCCGCTTGGTGACGTCGATCATCTCCTGCTTCCGGGTGGTCGGCAGCTCGATCGTCGCGGTGTGGAACATCAGTCACCTCCCAGGTACTCGTCGATCTGCCACAAACCCGCCAGGTCGTGCACGTCCTTCCGCAACCGCGGCACGGTCAACAAGGGAACTCCCTCGAGGGTGGCGCGCAGCCGCGCGATCTCCCGGCGATCGAGGTCGGCGAGGGTCACCTGCTCGGTCAGCGTCTCGCAGAGCCGCTCGGCGAGGCGGTCCACCTCCTTGATCTGGGCGAGCTGGAGGGCTTCCTTGATCGCGGGGATGTTGTCGGGCCCGCCGTGGCGGCGCGGGTCGCGCTGGACCCGGTTGACCACCACCGCGGCGGTGCGGATGCCGTCGGCTGCCAGCGCGCGGTGGAAGAACAGCGCCTCCTGCGTGATCAAGGGATTCGGGCTGGTGACCAGGACGAAGCCGGTCCTCGAAGAGGAGAGGAGCGCCTTCACCTTGCCGGCGCGATCCTTGAACCCCTCGTACATGCCCTCGAAGGCCATCATGAACTGCCCCAGATCGCGAAGGAAGTCGCTCCCGGTGAAGCGCGCCAGCGTGCGCAGCACCAGACCCGAGGGCACCGCCAGCAGGCGGAAGCCCACCCTGCCTGCCTTCATCATCGGGCCCAGCACCACCCGCATGGCGTTGTTGTCGAGCACGTCGAGGACGCGGTCGGGAGCGTGCAGGAAGTCGAGCGCGTTGCTGGTCGGCGGCGTATCCAGCACGATCACGTCGTAGCGGCCGCTGGAATAGAGCTCGAACACCTTCTCCATGGCGATGTACTCGAGGCTACCGGCCATGGCCGTGGAGAGCGTCTGGTAGAGCTTGTTCGCGAGGATCACCTCCGACTGCTGCGGCGTCTTCGCGTCGCGCCGGACCAGCTCGTCCCAGGCGTGCTTGAGGTTCAGCATCATCGCCCACATCTCGCCCCGCGGGGAGAGCTTCGCCTCCGCGAAGTGCCTCGGGTCGATGCGCGTCTCCTCGTTGCCCAGCTCCTTCAGCCCCAGGCTGTTCGCCAGCCGGCGGGCCGGATCGATGGTGAGCACCAGCGCGCGCTTGCCCTCCATCGCGGCGGCGAGCGCGAGCGCGGCGGCCGTGGTGGTCTTCCCCACGCCGCCGGACCCCACGCAACAGATGATCTTGCGGCCCTCGAGCGCCCTCACAGCACGCCCTCGATGGCGTGGGCGACCTTGTCGATGGCCTGCGCCCCGAAGCTGCGCTCGAAGAGGAAGGGGACCCTCACCAGCTCCCGCTTCACCGTCTCGCGCAGGACGCCCTCGTAGTGCTGGCAGAGCGCGGCCCGAGACTCGTGCGTGTCCGCGGCCTCCCCCGCGGCGGTGAGCAGCGGCCCGCCCCGCGTCACCGAGGCCACTTCCGCCGGCGAGAAGCGCGAGGTGAACGCGGCGTTGAGGAAGAGCGGTCCCACGGGGAACTGGTGCTGGCGCAGCGCGCGATCGAGATCGATCGCTTCGTTCGTCGGCATCTCCTCCGGCAAGGTGACGATGCAGACGCTGCACTTCGCCGGATCCGCCAGCACCGACTGCATGGTGCGCATGTCGCGCGCCAGCGGTCCCTCGGAGACCAGGCTGAGGAAGACCTCCGGCACGGTGAGGAAGGTGAGCCCGTGCCCGGTGGCGGGCGCATCGAGCACCACCATGTCCCAGCGCAGGCGCCCGCGCTCCATCTCCCGGGAGGCGTGCCAGAAGACCTTGCCGAGCATGACGATCTCGGCCAGCGAAGGCGCCGCGGTGAGGAAGTAGCGCGCCGCCGCGTTCTCGAAGGCGATGCGGTAGAGCGTCTCGTACTTGAGGATCATCAGCGCGTACTCGCGCATCGCCTCGCGCGGGCGGACGTGCACGCTGTAGAGATTCGGCACCAGCTCGCGGATCTGCGTTCCGGAGGGAGGCCGGCCGAAGAAGTCGGCCACGCGCTCCTTCGCCACCACCTCGCAGACCAGGACCTTCTTTCCCCGCCGCGCCGCGGCCAGCGCCACCGCCGCAGAGATCGTGCTCTTGCCGGTGCCGCCCTTGCCTGTCACCACGACGAGGCGGCGATCGAGGAGGGCTGGCATGGGGCGCGGGACTGTAGTGTTCGTCCCCCAAGTGCGTCAACCTGCCTTGACATGGTGCGGCACGACAGTAGATTGCGCGGACACTCGCCGGGGGATCTCGCCATGCTGCGCGACAACGAAGTGCTGAAGAAGATGATCGCAACGGGGGAAGAGCGGATGAGCAAGCTCGCTTCCCAGCTGCTGCAGAACGAGACCCTGATGGGCGCGCTGCAGAAGACGATGAGCGCGGCGATGGAGGCGAAGGGCGCGGCCGAGCGGGCCGCGCACACCGCGCTCGGCGCGATGAACATTCCCACCGCGGGCGACGTGAAGAAGCTCGAGGGGAAGATCGAAGAGCTGGAGAAGGTGTTCGAGGGGCTGTCGGCCCGGATCGCCGAGTTGCAGAAGAAGGAAGCGTCGGCGCCGCAGACGCACTGACGATTTCCGGCGGATCACACCGCACGAGGGTTGATCGAACGGTGGAGCGCTACCTGCCGTCGGATGCACAGCTCCTCAGCGCATCTTGAATCAGCGGACATCGGCGCCCGAGCGCGCGTGCGGGGCGGGCCCGAGTCGTCTGCTCACGCCGTCCGCAGCGCTGCCCCGTCTCCCGGCACGCCGTCCACGAACGCCACCCGGTTTTGCGGCAGCGCCGGGACCCGGGCGCCGGGGGTGAGGATTCCGACCAGGTTCAGCGGATCGCAGGCGCTCAACGACACCCGCTCCTCCCCCTCGGCCGGCCGCTTCCGTACCGCGCGCAGCGCATCCACCGCCTCCGGCAACGCGAACTGCTCGCCCGAGAAGGCCTGCGCGAACCGGCCGCCGCGGATCTCCCCGCGCGCCTCGAGCCGCCGGTAGACCTGGAGGAGCTCGCGCCAGGGAGGGCAGCGCGGCTCGCGCGCCAGCAGATCGCGGAACACCACTCCGTACCTGCGCAGGTGCTGCCGCCCGAGCTTGTCCAGCCAGTCCGGCTGCCGCTGCTCCGCTTCGTACGCGCGCAGCAGCGACCAGCGCCCCGCGGCGCCGGACTTGCCCTCGAGCAGCCCGCGCAAGGCGCCGAACCCGTCGCAGGTGACGCGCCCGCCTGAGACCAGTTCCCAGAGCGCCTCGTTCAGCTCGCGCGCCGAGAGCCCCGTCACGCCGCGCAGCTCGTGCGGGAAGAGCGCGCCGCGCTGCTCGAGCAGCGCCAGCAGCAGCCGCGCCCGGTCGCCCAGCGGCTCGGACCCGCCGCGCGTCGCGTCCAGGAGCCAGGGCAGGTCCTCCCGGCGCACCAGCGCCACCGGCGTCGCCCGGCCTGGCGGCATCCGCCGCGGCGACTCGTCCGCGCACGCCAGCCGCCCCCAGGCGATCTCGCCGGAGAAGCAGAGCTGATCGAGCAGCGCCTTGTCGTAGCGCGCGAGCCGCGCGGCCAGCACGTCGCTCTCCCACGCCGAGGCCGCCGCCTGGAACCCCTGCAGCTGCCCGACGATCTCCGACAGCCCCTGCGCGCCGTGGAGCTGCGTTCCCGGCTGCACGTGTTGCCAGCGGAAGAGGAAGCGGAAGAAGTCCTGCGTGGTCGCGGGCTCGATCTCGCGCCGCAGGCGCCCCAGGGTCAGCCCGTGGATGCGCGAGAGCAACGTCCGCTCGCACCACTCCGTCTCCGTGGCGCCGGCGCGATAGCGGCCGCGCAAGACGAGCCCGTCGTTCTCCAGCAGCGCGAGCTCCGCCTCGACGCTCGACACTCCCAGCTTTCCCGCCAGCTCCGCCGCCGTGACGGGCCCCGTGATCCCGACCCACCCGCGGATCGCGTCGAGCAGCTCCGCCCCGCTCCGCTCCGCCGCGCGCCAGAAGCCGTCGCGCAGCACCGCCCGCCCTCCGGCGCGCAGCTCCTCCAGCCACGGCCGCCACCGCTCCCCTTCGGACGCCGGCAGCAGCACCAGCGTGAGCAGCAGATCGTGCAGCTCGTCCGCCGACCGCAGATCCGGCGACGCCTGCGCTACCACCTCGGCGATGGCCTCCGCGTCCAGCGCGCCCAGCGAGGCTGCATCCGCGGGGTCCAGCGTCCGCCGCAGCTGCACCGCGCGCGAGCGCCGCTCCTCGAGCGGGGCGTCGTCGAGGTACGCGTAAGGCGCCGAGTTCAGGATCTCGTGCGAGAGCGGAGAGGGCTCCGGCGTGTCGCGCGCGATCAGCCGCAGCTCCCCGCGATCCATCCGCCCGAGGAGCGCGCGCAGACCCTCGATGTCCATCGCTTCCGTCAGGCAGTCGCGCAAGGTCTCGCGCACCAGGGGATGGTCCGGCGGCTCGATGGTCCCGGTGGTGTGCTCCTGGCACTGCGCCTGCGCCGGAAAAACCTGCGCCAGCAGATCGTCGGTGCGCATGCGGAGGATGTTGAACGGGATCTTCCTCCCGGCCCGCGACCGCAGCACCGCCAGGGACCTGGTCGCGTTCCAGCGCCAGCGCACCGCCCACATCGGCGCGCGCAGCGCGGCCTGCGTCAGCATCTCGTCGATGGTCCCGGCCGCGAGGAAGTCGAACACCGACTCCAGCGGGAAGCTGTTCTGCGGCCCGAGCGAGAGCAGGATTCCTTCGTCCGTCGCCGCCGCCTGGAGCTCGAAGTCGAAGGTGCGGCAGAAGCGCTTGCGCAGGGCCAGCCCGAAGGCGCGGTTCTGCCGGGCGCCGAACGGCGCGTGGATCACCAGCTGCATCCCGCCCGCCTCGTCGAAGAAGCGCTCCGCCACCAGCGTGCGCTGCGTGGGCAGCGCGCCGAGCGCGTCGCGGCCCGCGCGCAGGTACCGGACGATCTGCTCCGCCCCTCCCCGCGGCACCGAGCACTCGCGGACCAGGAATTCCTCCGCCCGCGGCACGTCGTCGAGCAGCGGCTCCAGCTCCTCCCGCAGCCGCGAGACCTCCTCCGAGAGCTCGGGCGTCCGCCCCGGCGCCTCGCCGTTCCAGAACGGCACCGAGGGCGGCGCGCCGTGCGCGTTCTCCACCCGCACCCGCCCGGCCTCGACGCGGCGGATCTTCCAGCTCACGTTGCCGAGCAGGAAGATGTCCCCGGCCATGCTCTCCACGGCCCAGTCCTCGTCCACCTGGCCGATGGTGACGCCTTCGGGCTCCGCCACCACCGCGTACTGCGCCGTCTCGGGAATGGCCCCGCCGCTGGTGATCGCCGCGATGCGCGAT
>JBGQLA010000242.1:0-8195 GCA_041499865.1 Deltaproteobacteria bacterium | reverse complement strand
GTCTCCTCTTCGCCCTCGGGCTCGGCGCCAGCGTCGCCCTCGTCTACGGGTTCAGTTATCTCTCCCACCGGGCCGCCGGCGTCCGGACCCTCCCGGCGCGGGCCCTCTTCGTCCACTACGCCTACGCCGTCATTCCCCTCGGTCTCTTCAAGTTCCTGGCCGATCTCCTGGATCACGCCCTCCGCACCTGGGGGACGCTCGGCGACGTCACCCGGGCGCTGATGCTGGACTTCCCTCGCAACCGGGTCGTCTCGGGGCGGGTGACCGTCGTGCAGTTGCTGGGGCCCGTGGAGACCTACCTGATCCAGACCCTCCTGCTCCTGGGTGGTCTCCTGTTCACGCTCTTCGCTCTCCACCGGATCTCGTTGCGGCTCTTCGAGGACCGCGATGTCGCCCTGGCGTCATTCCTGCCGATGGCGGGGCTCGGCGTCGTGCTGACGCTGGTGAGCCTCTGGATGCTGGGCGCCCCGCTGCTCTAGATGCCCGCGCCCCCGCAGACGACTCGACCGGTTCGCCATCCGGCCCTCACCGCGGCCACCGCCCTCGGCCTCACCGCGCTGACCGGGCTTCTGGTGCTCGCCTTCCTGGGGAAGTTCTCCCCCGCGTCCCGGGAGGCCGGCCGTGCCGGCGCCGTCTTCTACGTCGTCGCCTACCACTACGGCTTCGCGTTCTACGACCGGACCTTCGCGGAGGTGCCAGCGATCGAGGTGAAGGCGGGCGAGCCCGTCACGCTCTACATCGTGGCGGCCCATGCGCTCCCCCGGGAGACCGTCCTCGAGTACTCCGAGCGGTCGCTCCGCGTCCCCATCGGCGGCCTCCCCGCCGGGGACCCTCAGGTCCGCCAGAAGATCCTCGAGGACTTCGCCCTCGGCAACGTCGAGCACATCGTCGGCATCACCGGGCTCCCCGTCTACGTCACGACCAACGTCACGGCGGCGCTCAACGGCCGGCCCTTCCGGGAGGGTGGCCCGGCGACCCTCCGCGAGGCCATCGAGCGCAACGATCCCACGATCAAGACCGTTACCTTCACCGCCACGCGCGCGGGCGCCTACGACGTCCTCTGCGTGGACTCGGGCATGGACGGCGCCGGCACCTGCGGCTGGGGCCACAAGTGGATGGTTGCCAAGGGCGGGTTCGTCGTCCGCCCCCCCTGACCACGATGATCGCTGCGGCCTTCCGTTCCCCGGGGCAGGCGCTCTGGCAGAGCGCGGCGGGAGGCGTTACACCGCAGGCCCGGGAAGAACGGTTCGCGCCCATGGCGATGCCTCGTCTGAAGATGTCCAGAATCTACTGGCGCGATCTCGCGTTGACCTTGGGACCATTCGTACTGCTCGTCCTGGTGGCGTTCTGGATCGCGTTCCATTACGTCCGCCCTGCGCCGCCCCACACGATCGTCATGACCAGTGGGACGGAGGGCAGCACGTTCCAGGTCTCGGCCGAGCGTTATCGCGCAATCCTCGCTCGCCAGGGCGTCACGCTGAAGGTCATCCCCTCACAGGGGTCGCTGGAGAATCTCAAGCGTCTGAGCGATCCGAAGTTCGACGTCGACATCGGATTCGTTCAGGGCGGGCTCTCCGGCTTTGGCGACCCGAACAGGCTGGTGTCGCTCGGCAGCGTCTTCTACGTGCCGGTGCTCGTATTCTATCGGGCGCCGCAACCGATCCGGCTGTTGTCCGAGCTCGAGGGAAAGCGGATCGCCATCGGTCGCGAGGGCAGCGGAGCGCGGGTGCTCGCGGAGACGCTGCTCAAGGCGAACGGAATAGAAGCCGGTGGACGTTCGAGGATGCTCGACCTGGAAGGCAAGGCTGCAGAGGCCGCCCTTCTCAAAGGGGACGCGGACGCGATCTTCGTCATGGGCGACTCGGCGACGCGCGAGACCATGCGCGAGCTGCTTCACACGAGCGGCGTCCGCCTCTTCGATTTCGTGCAAGGCGACGGCTACGTGCGCCGCTTCCGTTACCTCACCAAGATCGAGCTGCCACCGGGATCGATCGATCTAGGGAAGAATACTCCGGCCGAGATGCTCACCATGGTCGCGCCGACGGTCGAGCTGGTTGCGCGCTCGGACCTGCACCCGGCGCTTTCCGACGTGCTGATCGAAGCGGCGCGCGAAGTGCACGGGCGCGCGACGCTCTTGCAGAAAGCCGGCGAATTTCCCGCGCCGCTCGAGCACGAGTACCGGGTGAGCGACGACGCCATCCGTTACTACAAATCGGGCAAGAGCTTCGCGTACAAGCACCTGCCGTTCTGGGTGGCGAGCCTGGTCGATCGCGCCCTGGTTCTGCTGGTGCCGATCGCGGTGCTGCTCATCCCCGGTCTCCGAATCGTGCCGTTGCTCTATCGCTGGCGCATCAGCGGGCGCATCTACCGGCGTTACGGCGAGCTGATGGCTCTGGAGCGCGTGGCCTTCGCACAGACGACGGCAGAGCAGCGGGCGGACCTTCTCAAGCGCCTCGACGAGATCGAGAAGCGGGTCATCACCGTCAAGCTGCCGGGATCGTTCGCCGACCAGGTGTATGTGCTGCGGCAGCACATTCACTTCGTGCGCAACCGGATCGTGCAAAGTGGAGGCGACGGAACGCCAGATCGCAAGGCGCAGATGTAGTGCCGTACCTCAGCCTCAGAAGTGGCTCGCCGGTGCACGTTCGCCTACGCCGGAGCCGGTGCCCTCAATCGCGTAGATAAATTGCCCTGCCGCCGCTCGGCAGATAAACCCAACTGCATCCATGCAGCTGAACGAGGGCAGAACCGGCGCGAGAGCGCGGCGCGCGGTGAGGGTAGACTTCATGCAGACCGGCAGGAGGATGGTGACGGCTGCACTTCTCTGCCTCTCTTGCGGCGGCGGCAGCGCCTCACAAGGAGGCGGCGAGACCTGGACGGGCCAGCTCACGGGCACTGCTCTCGGGGCGTTCATCTGCCTCAGCGGCACCGACGCGTCGTACAGCGAAACCACCCAGCTCTCGATCGAGGCGCCGTCGCCCGGCCTCGTCAGCCTCATGGGCACGGCGCAGAACCCCGCGAACCTCGGCGGCACGTTCTCGAATACCGAGACGGCTCACGAAGCCAGCGGCTTCGGCTGCGCTCCCGCGCCCTCGGTCGCGAGCACCACCACGCCCTCGACAGCCGTGTCCGTGCGGGCGCTGCAGAACCAGCTCACGGTCACCTCGAGCAGCATCCTGATCCCGGCGCATTTCCGGTACACGAGCACATCGGACGCGCTCGACTCGACGAGGCTCCTCCTCGATGCGACCCAGATCGGCCCCACCGCGATCTCCGGCGACTGGCAGGGCATCGCCTCCTCGACCAGCGCGGCAGTCGTGCTCTACGGCACGTTCAGCCTGACCAGGACCTCCAGCGGCGGTCCGCAGCCGCCCGGAGGCGTCACCGGGAGCCCGGGGAACGGCTTGGTGACCGTGAGCTGGGGCGCGGTCTCGGGCGCGACGTCTTACAATCTCTACTTCGCCCGCCAGAGCGGCGTCACCCCGGCCAATTACTCGACGCTTCCGGGTGGAGGGAGGGTGACGTCTGTCTCCTCGCCTTACGCGCTGACAGGGCTCAGCAACGGAACCACCTACTACGTCGTTGTGACGGCGGTGGGTCCGGGCGGAGAGAGCGCGGCCTCGAGCGAGATCACCGCGACGCCCTCGGCGAGCGGCAGCGCCGGCGAGATCTTCATCGCCGACCCGGCGGCGTCAGCCGTGCGCGTCTTCTCCCGGACGGTGAGCGGCAGCGCCGCTCCCCTGCGCTCGATTGCCGGCACCGCGACGACGCTGGTCACCCCCGGCGGCTTGAGCGTGGACGCGACCGACGCCGAGGTTGCGGTCGCCGATTACCCCCAAGTGCGCGTCTTCTCGCGCGCGGCGAGCGGGAACGCCGCGCCATTGCGCACCTTCGCCGCCAATGCGGCGCTGGTCCGGGTCGACGCCACGCACGGCGAGATTGCCGTCTCGGATGGGACCAGCATCCTCTTCTACCCGCGCACCGCGACCGGCAGCCCGACGCCGCTGCGCAGCTTCCGGGTCATTCCGTCTGGCGGCGCCACGCTGTTCCTCTACGACTTCGCCGTGGACGCGGTGAACAACGAAGTGCTTACCGTGACGGGAGTCAGCACCTCGGCCCCGGTCCAGGTGCAGGCTTTCTCGCGCACGGCCACCGGCACACCCGCGGCTTTGCGCACCCTGACCGTGCTTCCCAGCCAGGCGACGAGCTATGGCGCGCTCGCCCTCGACACGGCGAACAACGAGCTGTGGGTCACCGTGACCGGGCAGACGTCGGGCACGTTCGTGTTCGGCCGCACCGCCTCGGGCAGCGCCACGCCGCTGCGTCAGGTGGCCTTGTCCGGGCGCGGGCTCTATCTCGACGTGGCCGACGGAGAGGCCGGGATCCTCACCGGCAGCAGTTTCACCGTGGTGTCCCGGACGACGCTCGCCACGCTGCGCTCAGCGACCACGCCATCGATCACCGGCAACGTCGGCGGGATCGACTTTGGTCCGTGAGTTGTAGATGAGCAATCCGGCCAATCACGAGAAGGTCCGGCAAAGCCTGCGGGACATGGGCGACTGGGCCAAGAAGACCGCCGAGGATGCCGCCGTGATGGTCGAGCAGGCGGCCCGCAAAGTGGAGGAGGCGATCGCCAGGGCCAGAGCGGGAAAGGCCGGCGAACGACCGCAGGGCGCCGCGCTGGGGCCAAGAAGGGCCGTCCGGGCGGCGGGAAGACCATCGGCCGCAAGAAGCCTCGGTAACCCGGGAGCGATCCCAGCGTGCCCGAGGCGCGGCGGCGGCTGAAGGGCTTTCGCCGCGGGGCGGATATGCCGCACAATGCTCGCGTGCCCGACGGTGCGCGCACCCTCCCCGAAGCGTTCTACCTGCGCGAGGCAGACGACGTGTTCGTGCCCACCACGGCCACGGTCGGTCCCTGGGATCCCAACCTCCAGCACGGCAGCCCGCCGGCGGCGCTCCTCGCGCGCGCGATGCTCGCGGCCGGCGCGCGCGACGACGTGCGAATCGCGCATTTCTCGCTCGATTTCCTCGGCCCGATCGCGCTCGCGCCGATGACCGTGCGCGCGGAGGTGCTGCGGCCGGGCAAGCGAGTCGAGCTGATCACCGCCACCGCGGAAATCGCCGGGCGACCGGCGCTGCGCGCGTCGGCGTGGCGGATCGCGGTCGCGTCCGATCGCAGCCCCGCGCTGCGCGTGGACGAGCCGGCGCCGCCGCTGCCATTGGTCGCGGCCGACACACTGTTCCCAACCGTGCCGCACTTCGGCTACGGCGATTCGCTGGAATGGCGCTTCGTCGAGGGGAGCTTTCACGCGCCAGGCCCCGCGACCGTCTGGTCGCGCCCGCGCATCCCGCTCCTGGCCGGCGAGACGACCACGCCCTTCCTGCGCGCGCTCTTGCTGGTCGATTCGGCGAACGGGATCAGCGCGGAGCTCGACTTCAGCGCCTACACCTTCGTCCCGGTGAACCTCACCGTCGCGTTCACCCGCGCGCCCGAAGGTGAATGGATCGGGATGGCGGCGAGCACCGCCCTCGCCGGCGACGGAGTCGGTACCGCGCGCGCCCGCCTCTTCGACGGGCGCGGCGTCTTCGGGGAGGCGCACCAGGCGCTTTTCGTCGGGTCGCGCTGAGATCGAGGACGGTCAAGGTGCACAGCGAGAAGGCCGGCGTGCTGACGCGTATCCTCGAGACGGACGGGGCCGGCGAGATACGTACCGCTGCACCTGGCGCGGCTCGGCGCCGGCGACGCGTGGACCGCTTCATCGCCGCGCGCGTACCGAGTGGGCGCTTCGCGGCGGCCGGCCCGAGTGCGTCTGCGGACTCTGCGCGAGCCGACGGGGCTACTTTCGTCCACCCGGACTTCGGGTTGCAGCTCGGCAGAGAGCGGGCGCGTGGCGCCGGCCTCAGTCCACCGGCAGGTGCATCTTGCGGAGGAACGCGGCGAAACGCGGGTCCCCCCGCACGCCGCGGAGCAGTGGGTCATACTTCACAATGGTGAGGCCGGCGTCGTGGTGCTTGTATGCGCTCTCCAGCCACCAGAAGGCCTGGTCGGCCTCGCCGCGAAAGGCGTACATCTGGGCGACCTGGTACCCTCCGGAGGCTGCGACGTACGGCAACGCCAGAACCGCGTCCAAGGCACGCCGCGACTGCTCCTGGCGACCGAGGGCGTGATCCACCAGCACCTCGCCCATCAGGCGGTAGAGTTCGAGGGTCGACCTGCTGAACGCGGCGCGCGCCTCCTCCGGGCGGCCGGCGAGAAGGCGAGCGAAGCCGAGATTCCGCGCCGCCCTCGCGTGCTCGGGCGAAACCTCCAGCGCCCGCTGTGCGGCCGCCTCGACCAGATCGAACTGTCCGGTGCCGAGATAGTACTGGGACAACTCGACCCAGCTCTCGGCGGACAGCGGATCGAGCGCGGTGGCCTTGCGCACGATCGCGATCGCTTCCTGCAACTGGCCGAGGGTGCTCAGGAGCCGGCCATGACGGAGGATGATGTAGGCGCTGCCTGGGCTCAGCGCGCTGGCGCGCTCCAGGTCGGCGCGAGCGCCGGGCCAGTCAAACAAGATGAAGATGCGCAGCATGCCGCGCGCGGCATGGCCGTCCGCAAGGTTGGGCGCCAGAGCGATCGCCTTCTCCGCGGCGGCCACCGCCCTGGGCCAGCCCTGCTCCGGGTCGAGGCCGCTAGGAGCCTGGTCGGACGCCCACCAGGTCGCGACCGCGAGCGCCGCCCAGGCAGCGGCATAGCCGGGATCGAGTTCCACCGCCTTCTCCAGCGCCTGAGTTGCGCGGAAGTAAGAGTCCGACGAGCCGCGCCCGACGAAGTACCGCCCCAGCAGGTACTGATCGTGCGCCCCTGGGTTGCTGGTCCGCGGCTCGTCCCCGGACGCGGGCAGCAGCTTGAGCTTGAGCGCCGCGACGACCGCCTTGGCGATCTCGTCCTGCACCGCGAACACGTCGGTCAGCTCGCGATCGAACTCCTGCGACCAGAGGTGCGATCCGCCCGCCGCTTCGATCTCCGCGCGATCGGAGATGACGATTTCGCGGGAGACCAGGGAACTCACCGCGTACGGCTCGAGGCGAATGTCGACGGACCGGGACTGCATCGGCCGAAGAGCGTTCCCATTGCTGCCGAAGATGATGGCGGCAGCCGCGATGATCATGCGCTTGTTGCGCGCCAGCTGCTCGGGGCTGGGGGGAGGTCGCACCGGGGTTCGCCCCTCGCGCGACGATCAGCACGCCGACACCAAGCTCATCGTGGAGTCCCGCGCCACGAGGATGTGTCAGCCCTTCTTCTCCGCCGCCTTCGCCAGCACCTCATCCTGCTTCTTCTTCGGCAGCTTCAGGTGCTCTTCGCAGAGGAACCTGAACCGGGGTCCCTTCGACCTGTTCTTGCAGCCAGGATATCGGCAGCTCATGTCTCGCTTGGCCCCGCGGCGCTTGCTGGCGGCTCCGTTGCGCGGCCCTCCTCGCGTCGGCGCCGGCAGCGCGGCCGAGATGCGGTCGGCGAAGAGCTGCGCGAACCGCTCAACGAGAGCATCAAATGGATGCGAGGAGCGTCTGGGCATAGGTCATTTATGCCCACCACAGAGATCGGCGCAACCTGCAGTTCGAAACCGTCGCCCTTGGCTTCTGCCTGGCCGATCAGACTAAGGATGCGCTCAATCTGGATGCGTTCCCGTCGAGGTCCGTCGCACCGCACGCGACGAGCACGGTGCCGGCCACCGACGACGGCTGGTCCTACTGCGTGGGACCCAACCAAGTACGGAATCGCTTCGCGTCGATCTGATACTTGCGAACCTTGTAGCCGATGATCCTCTCGGTCGTGTCGAGCAGCCGCGCAGCGCGTGCGCAGCTGCCGCGCGCGCTCTTCAGGGCGTCGAGGATGAGGTTCTTCTCGTACTGCTCGACCGCGCAGCTGAGCGAGTCCCGGAACGCAGTTCCTGAGGTCTCGACCGTCTGCAGCCGGAGCGGCAGATGGTGCCCATGGATCACGTTGGACTCGCAGTTCACGACGGCATCCTCGATGGTGCTTTCCAGCTCCCGCACGTTGCCGGGCCAGTGATAGCTCATCAGCATGTCGATGGCCGGCGTGGAGATGCGACGGACGCTCTTGCGGTACTGCCGGGAGTACTTGGCCAGGAAGTGGTCCGCCAGCAGCATGACGTCCGGTTTGCGCTGGCGCAAGGCCGGTACGAAGATGG
>JBGQLA010000241.1:0-8221 GCA_041499865.1 Deltaproteobacteria bacterium | reverse complement strand
GTCACTCCCGAGCAGGTGCAGCAGGCGGCGCAGCGATACCTGAAGGACAGCCAGCGGGTGGTGATCACCGTCCTGCCCGCGCAGAAGCAGGCCTCCGCGGGAGGTGCGCGATGAAGAGCCTGTGGATCGTCCCGTTGCTCCTCTCCTGCGCCTCGGCCCTGAAGAAGCCAGCGCCGGAGCCGCAGGCGGCGGCCCCGGCGCCGACGCCTGCCGCGCCCGGGACGTCGTTCCGGGCGCAGCCGCCTCCTCCCGGCGCGCCGGTGCAGTTCCATGCCCCGGTTCCGGAGCAGCATGTGCTCTCGAACGGCCTGCGGGTGTTCGTGATCGAGCGCCACGACGTTCCCCTGGTCGCCATCTCGCTCGCGGTGCGCTCCGGCGAGGACACCGATCCGCCGGGGAAGGCTGGCCTCTCCTCCCTCGCGCTCGACCTGCTCGACGAGGGCACGCCCACGCTCGACGCCGCCGCCATCGCGCGCGGATTCGAAGATCTCGGCGCGCGATATGCCACCGGCGCTGACGCGGACTCCTCGCGGGTCTCGCTGACCGCCCTCGCCGATACGCTCGATCCCGCGCTGGAGATCTTCGCCGACGTCGCCCTCCATCCCGCCTTCCGCAGCGCCGACGTGGAGCGCGTCCGCGTCGAGCGGCTGGGGCAGATCGCCCAGGCCCTGGACGATCCGCAGTCCGTCGGCCAGCACGTGCTCTCGCGCGTGATCTTCGGCGAGAAGCACCCCTGGGGCTACCCCGCCGAGGGGACCGTCAAGTCCGTGAAGTCGATCTCGCGAAAGGACCTGGCAGCCTGGCACAAGGCCTGGTTCCGCCCCTCCAACGCGGCGCTGTTCGTAGTGGGCGATGCGCGGAGCGCGACGCTGCTGCCGCTCCTGGAAAAGCGCTTCGGGGGCTGGAAGGACGGACCGGCGCCGAAAGCAGCGGCGACGGTGCGCGCGAAGAACGCCGCGCGGGTGGTGACTTTGGTCGACAAGCCCGACGCGCCGCAGTCGCAGATCTGGATCGGCGAGCTGGGCGTCGCCTCGAACGCGCCGGATGTCTTCCCGGTCCGGGTGATGAACAACATCCTCGGCGGCAGCTTCAACTCGCGCCTGAACGGCAACCTCCGCACCGAGCACGCCTACTCGTACGGGGTGTTCAGCTTCTACGACACCCACCGGGAAGCGGGCCCCTTCGTCGCCGCCGGCGGGGTGGTGAGCGAGAAGACCGCGGACGCGCTGGGCGAGTTCATGAAGGAGCTGACCAGGATGAAGTCGGGCGAGGTGAGCGATGCGGAGCTGGCGGACGCGAAGGAGTCGCTGATCCGCGCCATCCCGGCGCTGTTCGCCAGCAACGAGCAGACCTCAGGGGCCTATGCGCGGGCCTGGGCGCACGGGCTCCCGGTGGACTACTACGCCACCTACCAGCAGCGCGTGCAGGCGGTGGGCAAGCAGGAGGTGGCGAAGGCGGCCCGCGAGCGGCTCCATCCCGAGGAGATGGCCATCGTGGTGGTCGGGCCCTCGCAGCAGATCGCCCCCCGCCTGGAGGAGCTGGGGCTGGGGCGAATCGAGCTGCGCAACGCCGAGGGCGAGGCGCGCAATCCGGCCGCCGCCGCGGCGCGGCCCTGATCGCTACTTGTTCGTCCGCGCGCGCGCGAGCGAGGCCGCGGTGCGGTCCGCGAGATCGAGGAAGGCGAAGAGCAGCGCTTGCAGCTTGGTGGGATCGCCGATCCCCTCGAACCGGTCGGCCTTGATCCGGTAGGCAAGCCAGTCGCGATCGGTGGCGCCTTCGCGATAGGGGGAGAGCTTCAGGCCCGAGAGCGCGGTCCCCCCCAGATCGACCTGCACGCTCCAGCCGGGCCGATCGCGCAGCGTCTCGATGCGCACCCCCAGCGCTGGATCGCGCCCGCGCTCGAGCTGCGCCTTGTGCCAGGCCTGGATGCGCTCGAGGATCTCCATCCCCCGCGATTATGGCCGCGCCCCTCCCGGCGGCAACTTCAGCGCCGCGCGAGGATCTCACTGGACCCACGCGCGAAGGCGGAGGACGCCGCGGAGGGGAACAGCTCACACAGCCGATCGTCGGACCATCGTCTGCGCATCTCTTTCGGACCTGGGCCCGCCTCCGCGCAAATGCTTCGCGAGAGCGATCCTTCCGCGGCACCGGGTGGGGGCACGGGCCTTGCTGGATAGAAGGAAGATGAAGGCCGCCCTTCTGTCCGAATTCAACCGCCCGTTGCGCCTCGTCGAGCTTCCCCGTCCCGAGCCAGGACTCTGCGAGGTGGTGGTCAAGGTCGAGGCGAGCGGCATCTGCCACACGGACATCCACGCCGCGCGCGCCGAATGGGCGGCGCACCAGCCGATCCTTCCCCGCGTGCTCGGGCACGAGGCGGTCGGAATCGTCGTGCGGCGGGGAGACGCGGTGACCTCGCTGAAGGAGGGCGATCGCGTGGCGGTGCCCTGGCTGCACTCGGCCTGCGGCTACTGCCGCTTCTGCGCCGGCGGCTGGGAGACGCTCTGCGAGTCGCAGCAGAACACCGGGTTCACGGTGGACGGCGGGTACGCTGAGTACGTCAAGGCGGACGCGCGCTACGTCGGCCGCGTCCCTTACGGGATCGACCCGCGCGAGGCGGCGCCGCTGACCTGCGCCGGGCTCACCACGTACAAGGCGATCAAGCTCGCCGGCACCCGTCCCTCGGACGTGGTGGCGGTCTTCGGCGTCGGCGGCCTGGGCCACCTCGCCATCCAGTACGCCCGCATCGCCGGCGCGACCGTGGTCGCGGTGGACGTGACCAGCGAAAAGCTCGAGCTGGCGAAGGATCTGGGCGCCGAGTACGTGGTGAACCCCCGCCAGCAGGATCCCGCCGAGTACATCCAGGAGCTGGGAGGCGCGGATCAAGCGATCGCGGTGGCCGTGGCGCAGCAAGCCTTCGAGCAGGCTTTCCGCTCGCTCCGGCGCGGCGGCCGCCTGGTGCTGGTCGCGCTCCCGCCCGAGGACCGGGTCCAGCTCCCCATCCACGAGATTGTGATGAACGGGATCTCGGTGATCGGATCGGTGGTGGGAAACCGCGCCGAGCTGGCGGAGGTCTACGAGCTGCACCGCCGCGGGCGGACCCGCGTCATCTACCAGACCCGCAAGCTGGAAGACGTCAACGAGGCGTTCGCGCAGGTGGAAAATCTGCTGGTGCCCGCGCGCGTGGTGCTCACCTTCTAGAGCGCCTGGCAGCGGCCTTGCGCCGCGCGGGCTGCGGGCGGCGCGCCGGCTTGCGGGCAGGCTTTCGCACGGGCTTTCGCGCCGCCGTCTTTTGCTCCTTGCGGGCGGGCTTCTGCGGCGCCTTCGGCGCCGCCTTGCGCGGCGCCCGCTCCGGCTGGCGTCCCCAGGCGGTCTGAGGCGCCGGCGGGGAGGGCGTCTTCTGTTTTGCCCCTTTTGCAAAATACCGCGCGAGGGGCTTCAGATAATGCTCCATCCACCCCTTCTCGTACCGCTTGAGGTGGCTGGGTGGCAGATCGCTGTGCCGGACGACGACGCGGGTGCCGCCGCGCGCGGGCTCGAACTCCACCACCACGCGCGAATCGCGCGACTCCGGGCCGAACTCCGCGGTGCGCCAGGTCTGGACGATCCGGTGGCCTTCGTCGACGCCGAGGAGGATGCCGTGGATGTACCCGTCCCAGGCGATGAACCGGCCGCCCGCCCAGGCCTCGACCACCGCTTCACCGCCGCCGGTGAACGCGGCGTGCTCGCGGCTGTCCATCCAGGTCGAGAAGACCCGTTGCGGCTCGGCCGCGACGACCATCTCGAGCTGGAAGAAGTCGGGCATTTTCCTACCCCCAGATTTTGCAGTTTAACGAATCGGGATCCGGCATTTCCACTTTTCCGGCTTGACGCCCGCCTGCGGGCAGGGTCGCATGGGGAATGACCGGGGCGCTGCAGAGGACGCGGAGGGGGTCGCTCGACGCCTTCTCCCACGCGAGCTATGTCCTCGTACGGCCTCTGTTTTCTTTCACCCGCGTCTACCGGGTGTACGGGCCCTCCGGCGCCCTGGCGGCGTTCGTCGAGCAGCCCTGGTTCCGGCTCCGAACCGAGCTCGTGATGTACGCCGACGAGGCCCAGCTCCAGCCCATCCTGGTCCTGAAGAACCGGCGTTTTGCGGCTTTGAACATGGAGCACGACCTCTTCGACGCTACGACCGGGGGGCGGCTGGGCGTGATCCGCACGCGGGGATGGCGTTCGCTGTGGCGCGACACCTGGGAGATCCTCGACGCCGAGGAGCGTCCCGCCGGCGAGATGTTGGAGGACGGCGCCTGGCTCTGGCGGCGCATCCTCCGCTTCCTGCCGGGCAAGCACCACATCGACCTCGGCGGCCGCGAGGTGGCCCGCATCGCGCAGCGGTTCCATTTCTTCCGGCGCGAGTTCGAGCTCTTCATCCTCCCCGTCGAGGATCCCATCGAACCGCGCTTCGCCATCGCCTGCGCGCTGATCGCGATGATGGCGGACCTGCGCAGGGAAGACCGGCGCTGATCGCGCGCGAGGAGGCGGCGTGGAGGTCCAGGGATTCGAGGTGACCGGCGACGAGCGCGTGGGCGAGGGCGGTTACCTGCGCCTGCGCCGGATGCGGATGCGCCTCCTGCTCTCCGACGGGTCGAGGACCGCGGAAGGCACCTGGGACTACGTCGAGCGGCCGATCGGGCTCGACGCCGTCGTGGTCGCCATCTTCCGGCGCCGGGCGGGCACGGTGGAGGTCCTGCTCCGGCACGGCGTGCGCGTTCCGGTGCAGTTCGGCCGACCGGAGAAGCCGGATCGGGTGCTCTTCCCCGAGTTGGTCGCGGGGATCGTGGAGACTGGGGACGATCTGTTCCAGCGCGCCGCCGCGGAAGCGATGGAGGAGGCGGGGCTGCGCGTCGCGCCGGGCTCGGTCCAACTCCTCGGACCGGCCTCGTTCCCGACCCCCGGCATGTGCGCGGAGGCCTTCCATTTCCTTTGCTGCGAGGTGGCCGCGGACGCCGTCGCGCACCCGGTCACCGGCGATGGCTCCCCCTTCGAGGAAGGGGCCCGGCTCGAATGGGCGCCGCTGGAGGAGGCCCTCGCCCGCTGTGGCAGGGGCGAGATCCGGGACCTGAAGACCGAGATCGGCCTCCGGCGGCTCCAGCAGCGGCTGGGAGCCCTGACATAGCGATGCTTCCGGGCCGTTGAAACCGGCGTGCGCGCTGCGTCACTACCGGGCGAGGTGCTCGGCGCCCGCGACAGTCATTCCGACGAGGAGGTGCTGTTGCGCGCCCGGGCGGGCGATGCGGAGGCGTTTCGCGTGATCTTCGATCGGGAAGCTCCAGGCGTGCGCAGGTTCCTGGGCGATCTGCTCCGCGACGACGCGGCGGCAGACGAAGGGACCCAGGAGACCTTCGTGCGCGCGCACCAGCGCCTGGGGACCCTCGAACAGGCGGGCAAGCTTCAGGGATGGCTGTTCGGGATCGCCCGGATGGTGTTCTTCGAGCAGGTGCGGCGGAAGCGCCGCGACGGCCCACCGCTCGACCCCGCGGAAGAGCCGGCCCAGGTCGATCGCGCGGCGAGCCCCGAGGCGGTCCTGCTCTCCGCCGAGTCGAACCGGCTGCTGGATGACGCGCTGCAGGAGCTGGACGAGGAGCGGCGGGCGGCGCTCTTGATGCGCATCGATCACGGGCTGGGATACGGCGAGATCGCGGCGGCCATGGGCTGGACGCTGCAGAAGGTGAAGAACGAGATCCACCGGGCGCGGCTGCAGCTTCGCAGGAGCCTCGCTGGGTACCTCGAGGAGGGCGCGCGATGACGCACCTTCCGGTGGAAGATCTCGAGGCGCTCGCGCTCGGCGAGCTCGAGGCCGGCCGCGCCGACGCCATCCGGGCGCACGCCGACGCCTGTGCCGGGTGCTCCCGCGAGCTGTCCTGGCTGCGGGCCGAGAGAGCGCTGCTGGCGCGGCGGCCCACGCCGGACACCGCGCACCTCTGGGCCGGAGTGGCCGCCCGGCTCCGGCATCCGCGCCGCCGCCCCCGCTGGGCGTGGCGCCTCGCCGTGGCAGGCGCGGGCGTCGCGGCGGCGGCTGCGGTGTTGCTGGTCGCGCTGCACCCGGCGCCGGCGCCGCTGCCGGCGCAGCAGGCGCCTATCGCGCGCAGGCAGGCGCGCTTCGCCATCGATCCGAAGACGCTCGCGGCCCTCGATCGCGCCGAGCGCGATTACGGCGATGCCGCCAAGGTGCTGGAAGAGGAGTACGGGCGGCTGCGCCCGCACCTCGATCCGGAGCTGGCGCGCCGCTGGGACGAGACGCTGACCCGCGCCCGCGCGCAGCTCGGGGAGTCGCGGGCGGTGGCCGCCGGCGATGTGAACGCCCGCATGCGGGTGCTCGACGGGTACGCCGGGTACCTGCGCGCGCTGCGCGACGTGGTCCAGGCCGAGGAGGCGAATCCGTGATCCGAGCCGTGTTGGTTGCAGCCTTGTGTTTCGCGCCCGCGGCGGTCCAGGCCAGGCCCGGCGACATCGAGATCGAGCTGCCGGAGATCGACATCGAGCTCCCGCGCCTGCTTGCGAAGGCCATTCCCCGGCATTCCGATCCCGACGACGAGGACATCGACATCGACGTCGACGACTCCGGCGAGGACCGCGTCGAGACCGGCCAGGACGGCAAGACGAAGATCTACAAGCTCAACCCGCAGCGCATCCGGGTGCCGCGGATCCGCGTCGGCGAGGACGATCGCGAGCTCGACGAGCGCGAGGCGACCGGGCAGGCGAAGGGGAAGGGCGGAGCAACGCTGGAGGTGAAGGGGCCGGTCACGTTCCAGGTGCGCGCGCAGGCGGGCGAGGTGGAGGTGGTCGCGACCGACAAGCGGCAGGTCTCGGTGACGCTGACCGAGGCGCCGGCCGACGAGATCACGCTGTATGCGTTCGGCGACCGGGTGGAGCCTTCGTTCCGCGGGCGGCGGACGCTGCGGCGCGGGAAGCTCCGCGTCGAGCTCCCGCGCGGAAGCCGGCTCGATCTTTCGTCGATGTCCGGGGACGTGAGCGCGCAGCGGATCGGGGACGTGCGGGTGAGGACCATGTCCGGCGACGTGAAGCTGTCGGGGGTGGCGAAGGCCGACGTGCAGACCATCTCCGGGGACACGAGGATCGAGGAGGCGGCGGGACCGGTGCGGCTGCACACCGTGTCCGGGAACGTGGTGTTGACCACCGCCGGTCCCGCACCGCAGATCGAGTTCCAGTCCGCCTCCGGGAGCCTGGACTGGAGCGGGGTGTGCGGCAAGGACTGCCACTTGAGCGCGGAGACCGTGTCCGGCGATCTGCGGCTCCAGCTCGACCCGAGGAGCTCGTTCGAGCTGAGCTACACCTCGCACAGCGGGGAGTTGCGCGACGAGCTGAACCTGGCCGTCAAACGCTCGCGCGGGCACAAGCACGGGATGAGCAGCGGGTGGCTGGAGGCGAGCTATGGAAAAGGCGAGGGCGTGATCGAGGCCGACGCTTTCTCCGGCAGCCTCCTGGTGCAGAAGAAGTAGGGCGCCGGGACGCTCGCTCCCTGTGCGTCCGGGCGGGGGCTGCTCCGGCGGTTCGTCCGGTTGCCCACCGACGGGACAGGTCCCTACCTTGATGGAAGGCGAAACGATTTCCATCGGGGGTACCCCATGTCGAGGAAGATCTTCCTGGTTCCAGTCGCGGCCCTGTTGATGGCGGGAGCGGCGAATGCCGGCACGCTGCAGACGCTCACCTTGCACGAGCGGGCGCAGACGCGGGACCAGCTGGCCGCGGAGATCGTGGAGGTGCAGACGCACCGCAGCGCCGTCGCCGTGATCGCGCAGGACGCGCTCTACGGCGGCCTGGCCGGCCTGGCGATCGGCGCCGGCGTGGCGCTGCTGCAAAACGACGGCAACTGGGGACGCGACCTGGCGATCGGCGCCGGCGCGGGCCTCTTGATCGGCGGCGTCTACGGCGCGGTGGACGCGGCCTCGAACGCGGACCGGGTGCCCATCGGGTTCAACGACGGGTACCACGTGATGTCCGGCAAGTTCTGATCCTGCTCGTCAGTGACGGCGGCCCCGGGCGTCCGCGCTCCGGGGCCTGCGATCTTTCCGCTCCCGGTGGCTGATTGACGCCATCGGACACGTACTGTACAGCCGCATCGTGCGCCTCAGCCACGCCGCGCGGACCGACGTCGGGATGAAGCGGGACAACAACGAGGACAACTTCCTCGTCTACCCCGAGCAGAACCTCTTCGCGGTGT
>JBGQLA010000240.1:0-8229 GCA_041499865.1 Deltaproteobacteria bacterium | reverse complement strand
TCGCCTGTGGCCGGGCACACCGGACCCCGCGCCGCGCCTCCGCGCGTCGCGGTGTTTGCTATCCGCCGCCGGGACACGCCGGCGACTGGCCGGTGCAGACCGCCGCGGCCGGCTTGGTATCGGTCGGAGGCGTAACCAGCACGGCCGGGTTTGTCCGCAGCGCCGGCGAATCCGGCGCGCTCCGCGATGCCGCAGGCAAAGGTGGCGCCGGAGCGACCGACGTCGCCGAGACCGCGGGCTGCGGCGACTGCGCGATCGCCTCCGCGGTCCGCACGGCGCGGTGCTCGAGCACCGCCAGCCAGCCTTCGGTCTGCGCCTCGGGAGCGTCGGGCTGCCCCACCGTCCGGCGCAGCGTCTGGACCAGCGGGTAGCGGGTCGCGTCCGTCCCCGACTGCTCGAGGCCCGCGGCGACCAGCTCGATGGCGGCCTGGGCGTGCGGGGTGGAGGCGATCCGCAGCGCCGCCAGCATCTCCTCCGCCGACGCCTCGCCCACTTCCACCAGGCCGTCGGAGAGCAGCGCCGCGAGCTGTTCGTCGCTCTCCGCGCCGCGGGCAAGCGGCGCCAGCGCGAAGAGGCGCGCGAGCGCCTCGCCGCTGCCGTCCACGGCCAGATCCAGCAGCGAGGAGACCGCCGGCACCGGCAACCCCAGCTCGCGGGTGACGCTGCGCAGCCGGAGGAACAGCTCGGGCGAGGCGGGCATCGCCTCGAGCAGCGGGCCGCCGCCCTGATCGGGATCGCTGCGGTAGACCGCGTCGGCGAGCACGATGCGCAGCAGCGGATCGCGCTCGCTGCGCAGCGCCGAGCGGAGGAAGGGCAGGTTCTTCTTGTCGCCCGCGGAGGCGAGCGCCGCGTAGGTGGCGATCCGCGCCTTCAGCTCCGACGGCGCAGCCTCCTGCGGCGACACCACCGCGGCCAGCGCCGCCTCGCGCGCGCCGGTCTCCGGCGCGCCGAGCGCCGCCAGCATCCCGCCCAGCCGATCGATGGAGGAGATGATCGGCGCGCTCTTGCCGGACCAGTCGTTCACCATCACCGAGAAGACGAAACGCTCCCCGCCGAGGCTCTGCACGTAGCCGGAGAGGGCGGTGACCCCCTCCAGCGTCCCGGTCTTCGCGCGCAGGCGCCCCGCCGCGTCCGTTCCCTCCATGCGCAGGCGCATGGTCCCGTCGCGCGCCGCGATCCCCAGCGAGGAGACGAACTCCGACGCCACCGGGAACCGCTTCCACACCGCCTGCAGCAGCGTGGCCAGCTGCCGCGCGGTGAAGCGGTTGGTGTCGTTGAGCCCGCTCCCGTTCTTCAGCACGTACGTGCCGCGGGGAATCCCCAGCTCGCCGAGCAGGTCCTCCTCCACCTCCAGCCCCTTCGCCCAGGAGCCCGGCGTTCCCTTCAGCTCCGCCCCGAGCGTCTTCACCACCATCTCGGCGATGAAGTTCGAGGAGACCTTGTTCATGTCCCGGATGATCGCCGCCAGCTCGGCCGAGTCGTAGCTCTGGATCAACACCGCCGCCGGCGGCGCGGCCCCCCGCTTCACCCGCCCGGTGACGCGGATGCCGCGCTGCCGCAGCAGCATGCGCAGGGTCTGGCCGTAATAGAAGGTCGGATCGCCGACGCGCCGGAACATCACCGCGGTCTGCGCGTGCAGCGGGATGCGCCCCTCGACCACGATCCGGGTCCGATCCCCTTCCGCGACCGTGTGCGGGCGCAGCTTGCGCCGGCCGTTCGCGCGCACGGTGGTGACCCGGCCGTCGACGACGAAGTAGTCGCGCGCGTCCGGCTCCACCTCGACGCGGGCGCGCGCGCCCAGCCGGTCGCCGGCGCTGATGTAGATGGCCACCGAGTTGTGGTTGAGGGAGAGAGCGCCGACCCCGGCCGCCCAGGCCTTGTCGCTGACCTCCTGCTCCCAGCCCGGCCCGAACTGCTCGCGATCGAAGAAGGAGTCGTCGAGCACGATCTCGCCCACGCTGCGCACGCCGCGGTGCCAGAGATCGGAGACCAGGCCGTCGAGCCGTTCGGTGGTCACCGACGGATCTCCGCGGCCCTTCACGTACAGGGTGGAAATGCGGCCGCGCTGGATCGGCTTGTCGGCGAGGTAGTCGGTGGTGAACCGGTACTCGGGCCCCAGCCGCAGGAGCCCCGCGGCGGCGGTCACCAGCTTGGTGTTCGAGGCGGGATTGAGGAGATCGTCGGCGTTGCGCGAGTAGACGACCTGTCCGTCGTCGAGCGACTCCACCTGCATCGACACGCGCGCGTTGGAGAGCGGCGGCTGGGCGAGAAGCTGCTCGACCGCCTTCCGCAGCGCTTCACGATCCGACTGGCCCGCCATCGCCGCGAGGGGCGAGAGGAGCAGCAACAACACCGGCAGAAACCTTCGCACCGTTGTACCCTCGGGGGCCCGCGCTACCGCCCGGAATGGTAGCAGCCGCCTGCCTGCCCGGCAACAAAACTGTCGGGTAATCAAACGTTTGCGCCCCAACACCGCCCAAGGTCCGTGCGGGGCGAGCCGCATGCTGGCTCAACAACCGGACTTTCCAGCGGCATCCCGCCGTGCGAGAGTCCGCGCCGCATTTCCGGCCCGGGGGTATGCGGATGGACGCGTTCGACCGACAGGCGGCCCGTTGCGTGTTCGCCGGCATCAAGGGCCCGACCGCATTGCCCGCGGAGCTGGATCTGATCCGCCGGGGCATCGGCGGCGTGATCCTCTTCGGCCGCAACGTGGTCGACCCCGCACAGGTCGCGGAGCTGTCGCGGAGCCTGAAAGCGGTGGCGCCCGGCCCGCTCCTGATCTGCATCGATCAGGAAGGAGGGCGGGTGCAGCGCCTGAAGCCGCCGCACTGGACGGCATGGCCCACCATGCGGCGGGTCGGGGAGATCGACGAGCAGGGAGGGATCGCCGGCTTCAACGGCACCGCGGTGGCCGAGAACCTGGGCCGGATGATCGCCGAGGAGCTGTCCGCGTGCGGCGTCGACCTCGACTTCGCGCCGGTCGTCGACGTGGACACGAACCCCCGCAACCCGGTGATCGGCGATCGCTCGTTCTCGCGCGATCCGCGCAAGGTGGCGCGGCTCGGCGTCGCCCTCGCCGAGGCGATGGAGCGCGCCGGCGTGGCGAGCTGCGTGAAGCACTTCCCCGGGCACGGGGACACCTCCCAGGACTCCCATCTCACGCTGCCCAGGCTGGCGCACGACCCGACGCGTCTCTGGCAGGTGGAGCTGGTGCCCTTCGTGGCCGCCGCGCGCGCGGGCCTCGCCTCGGTGATGACCGCGCACGTCCGGTTCGAGACCTTCGATCGCCTGCCGGCGACGCTCTCGCCCGTTTCGCTGCGGCTCCTCCGCGAAGACGTCGGGTTCCGCGGCTGCTGCATCTCCGACGACCTGGAGATGCGCGCCATCTCGGACACCTGGGGCGTTCCCGACGCGGCGGTCCTGGCGATCGCCGCGGGCTGCGACGCGGTGCTGGTCTGTCACACCCTCCAGCGGCAGCACGATTCCATCGACGCCATCGCGCGCGGCGCCCGCTCCGGCCCGCTGCCGCGCGAGCGCCTCCTCGAAGCCGACGCCCGGGTGCAGACGCTGCAGAAGTTCGCCCGCCCGGCGAGCGCCGTGAATCCCGCGGCCGCGGCTTCGGCCTGCGCGACCGAGGAGCACCGGAAGTTCGCCGCCGAGCTTTCCGCGGCGGCCGCGAGCGCCGAACGCCCCATCGACCCGACTGAACGGCGCGCGTAAGCGAAGACTGCGGCGGAGCGACTCAACGGCGGGTGAGGGCGCCTTCGCCGAGCAGGGCCAACGCGCCCAGCAGGAGCAGCCCGCTCCACAGGGGCGTGCCCTGCGTGCCTTGCGCCGCCGCTGCCGACGCCGCCACCTGCGCCGAGCCCGACCCGCCCAGCTGCGACTTCAGCTCCGCCTCGTCGACGCGTCGCAGATCGCTCTCCTTCGGGTCGAGGGTGGCCACGAACGTCAGCGTCGGCTCCTCGCGCGGCTGTACTCCCGGCGGCGCCACCAGCGCGCGGTACTGCCCGGGCGCGGCGAGCGGGACGATGGCGTCGTCGGGGTGCGAGGTCTCGCGCCGGAAGGAGAGCTCTCCGCCCGGACCCTGCACCTTGGCGACCCGGGTCCCGGTGGGCGGGACCAACGTGCGCTCGCCGCCCACCGCTCCCGGGGCGGGCTGCCGCTGCTCGAGCGCATCGCCGAGCCAGCTCACGGCCTGCTGGAGGACGGGGAGGAAGGAGACGCGGATCGGCCAGTCCGTCCAGGTCCGCGAGGCGGAGCTGGTGTAGAGCAGCACCCGCCCGGCGCCCGACCGCCGCTCGATCAGCGCCGGCGCGCCGTCGTCGTAGGACGCGACCGTGTGCGCCTCCCCCTCCGGCTTGAGGAGCGCATAGCGGAAGGTCCGCGCGCTCTCCAGGCCTTCTCGTTCCGCCGGCCCGAAGACGCGGAACAGCGGGTGCGCCCATTCGATCACTCCGAACCGCGCTGCGTGCTCCTCCGCGCCCTGCGCGCCCGGCTCGGCCGCCGTCTTGATCAGGTGCAGCGGGCGCGGCAGCAGATCGCCGAAGGCGTCGTTGTAGGCGTCGGGATCCACGTGATCGCCGAGGGCGATGAAGAGCCCCGCGCCGCGGTGCTGCACCGCCTGGCGCAGCTTCTCCGCGAACGCCTTGGGCGGCGCCGCGACGTTGAGCAGGAGGATCACGTCGAACCCGTCGAGCGGCGCGTTGACGGCCGCGTCCGCATCGAGGATCTGCGCGTGGATCCGGCCGCCCGTGCGCGCCGGCGCCAGCGCCGCCTCGACGAAAAAGGCCTCGTCGCGCGAGCGGAGGCTGGAGGGCGCACCGTCCACGATCAGCGCCTTCACGTCGCGTGGCACCTGGACCACGAAGTCCTGACCGTCGTCCTCGTCGAGCCCCTGGGCCTCCTCGCGCGCGATCTCGATCCGGCCGGTGACGACGCCGGCCGGCAGCACCGCTCCCAAGGTCTTCTTCGCCGTCCCGCGGGCAGGCACGTCGACGAAGCCTTTCGCCACCGTGTTCGCCCCCACCTTGAGCGAGACCTGAAGCCCGCTCACCGGCTGTCCGCCGGAGTTGGCGACGGTTGCGACCACCTCGTACCCGCGAGGCCCCAGTGACGCCGAGGGCCGCACCGCGGTGGCCACGATCGCGGCGTTCGGCAGCTCGCTGCCGCGCGCCGCATCCACCAGCACCACGTTGGGCCGGATCCCCGGCGTGCCCGCCGGCGCGTTCGCAGGCGGCGGGACCAGCGGCGGCGGCGCCTCCAGCCGGATGGAGTGCGCCGCCAGATCGGTGAGCGCGATGATCCGCTTGCCGGCGACCGGGCTCTCGCCCAGGGCTTTCGCCGCCGCCGCCAGGCAGCCGGTGAGGTCGCTGGAGAGATACGTCGGCTGGGCCGACTGCAGCGTGCGCCGGAGCGCGAGGCGATCGAAGGACGGCGCGCTCATCGCCGGCCCGCTGAACCCCAAAGGACCGGCGCAGAGGCCGACGGTGGCGGGCTCGTCGGGGCCCAGGCGATCGAGCGCGGCCAGCGCCTCGGCGCGCGCCTTCTCGAACAGCGTCTTCGATCCCAGGCGGTAGCGCATCGACAGCGAGGCATCGAGCACCAGCGCGGTGGCCTGCGGCCCCGACGCCTGCGCGGCCTGCACCCCCCGGGGCTTGAGCGACGGCCGCGCCAGCGCGAGCGCCACGGCGGCGATCAGCAGGCAGCGCAGCGCCAGCAAGAGGATCTGCCGGAGCCGCAGCCGGCGCGCCTTCTGCCGCTGCGAGCGGAGCACGAACTCGATGGCCCCGAAGCTGAGCGGCCGCGGCCGCCGCTGGTTGAAGAGGTGCACCAGGATCGGCAGCGCGATCGCCAGGAGACCCCAGAGGTACGCGGGATGCGCGAACTGCAGCATCAGGCCGCCTCCCTCCGGGCGAGCAGCCTGAGCAGGACCCGGTCGGGCGGCGCGTCGGTCCGGATCTGCTCCACTTCCACGTCCGCGCGCGCGAGCTCCTTGCGCGTGCCTTCCAGGAAGCGCCGCATCTCCAGCAGGTAGCTCTCGCGGATCTGCCGGGGCTGCGCCTCGATCTGCCGGTCGTCCTCCATGGAGAGGAAGCGGGTGGGATCGTCGAAGGGGAACTCCAGCTCCTCGCGGTCGTGGGTCTGCAAGAGGAGCACGTCGTGTCGCCGCGAGCGGAGCATCTTCAGCGCCCGGATGCTCTGGTCGGTGGTGTCGAAGAGATCGCTGATCACGATCACCAGCGCCCGCCGGCCCGCCTTCTCCGCCGCGAAGTCCACCGCCGCCGGCAGGAGCGTCGGCCCGCGCCCCTGCGCCGCCTCCAGCACCCGCAGCAGCTCCTGCACGTGCGTCGGCGAGGAGGCGAAGGGAAGGAAGTCGCGCACGCCCGCCCAGGCGCCGCCCTCGCCCGCGATGCAGAGGCCCGCCTGGTCTCCCTGTCGCGAGAGCAGGTACGCGAGCGCCCCGGCGCAGACCGCCGCGTACTGCAGCTTGGTCATCGCGCCGCGCCCGTACGCCATGCTCCCGCTGGCGTCGACGAGCAGCAGCGCGCGGAGGTTGGTCTCCATCTCGAAGCGCTTGACGTAGTACTTGTCGAGCTTGGCGAAGGCCCGCCAGTCGATGTGGCGGATCTCGTCGCCCGGCGCGTACTCCTTGTGCTCGGAGAACTCCACCGACTGCCCGTGGTGCGGGCTCTTGTGCAGCCCGGTGAGCACGCCCTCCATCACCTTGCGCGCCCTGACTTGAAGGGGCCCCAGCCGCGCCAGCAGGGCCGGATCGAGGGTCACGCCTTGGTCTCGCGCAGGAGCTCCGCGATCACCCGCCGCGAGTCCACCCCTTCGGCCTCCGCATGGAAGTTGGTGATCACGCGGTGGCGCAGCACCGGCTCGACCAGCGCGCGCACGTCCTGCACGTCGGCCGCCGGACGTCCCTGCAGCGCGGCCCGCGCCTTGGCGGCGAGGATCAGCGCCTGCGAGGCGCGCGGCCCGGCCCCCCAGCTGACGTGGTCCTTCACGTGCTTGCCGGCGTTCTCTTGCGGCCGCGTCTTGCGCACCAGATCGACGGCGTGACGGATGACGTGCTCGGCGGCGGGCACCCGCAGGACCAGCTCTTGGAGACTGCGGATCTGCTGCGGCGAGAGCACCTTCTCCACCTGGGGCTGTCCCCCGGAAGTGGTGGCGCGGACGATCTGCACCTCCTCGTCCGCGCTGGGGTAGCCGACGTCCACCATGAACATGAACCGGTCGAGCTGGGCCTCCGGCAGCGGATAGGTCCCTTCCTGCTCGATCGGGTTCTGGGTGGCGAAGACCAGGAACGGCTCCTCCAGCGGATAGGTCCGCCCGCCGGCGGTGACCCGGTGCTCCTGCATCGCCTGCAGCAGCGCCGCCTGCGTCTTCGGCGGCGTGCGGTTGATCTCATCCGCCAGCAGCACGTGCGCGAACACCGGCCCGGGGACGAAACGGAAGGCGCGCCGCCCGGTGGTGTGGTCCTCCTCGAGGACGTCGGTGCCGGTGATGTCGCTCGGCATCAGGTCCGGGGTGAACTGGATCCGGTTGAAGGTGAGCGAGAGCGCCTCGGCCAGGGTGGAGATGATCAGCGTCTTCGCCAGGCCGGGAACGCCGACGAAGAGGCAGTGGCCGCGGGAGAAGAGGGCGATGAGCAGCTGCTCGATCACCGCCTCCTGCCCGACCACCCGCTTGCCGATCTCCTGCGCGATGCGTCCCCGGGCGCGCGCCAGCTCCTCGATCAGCTCCGCGTCGGAGGCCAGAACGCCGGGAACGCCGTTGATTGCCAGCTCACTCATGATGTCCCTTTTCCAGCGAGATTCCGGCCGAGAGGGCGAACGCCTTGCGCTCCCTCTCCTCCAGCGCCGCGTCCTTGAGGCCTCTGGCCACCTCGGCGTAGATGGCGTGCAGATCGGGGTCGAACGGGTCCACCGCGATCCCGTTGTCGAGCGCCACGCGCGCCTTGTCCAGCTCCCCGCGCTTGAGCAGGACGCGCCCGTAGAGCGCCTGCGCCGCCTCGTCGTCCGGGTCGTGCTCGACCGCCGAGCGGAGCGCCTCTTCCGCCTCCGCGAACCGGCCGAGCTGCATCTCGGAGAACGCATACCGGCGGGAGAGCCGCGGCACCTCCCGGGGCAGGTGCGCCCGGGCGCGGGCATACTCCTTCGCCGCCGCGCCCCAGCGCTTGCGGGCGTAGAAGATCTCTCCCAGCCGCGCGGCGCGCTTGCC
>JBGQLA010000239.1:0-8232 GCA_041499865.1 Deltaproteobacteria bacterium | reverse complement strand
AAGGTCGGCGGCATCGGCGGCGATCCGCACCCGGCCGGGTTCCGCTCGCGGCACAATCTCAACGAGGCGCGGACCGACGGGCGCTGCGTGGCCTGCCACTTCTGAGCAGTCCCGGGATCCGTCCCTCTCCGCCGCGGCTCGTCCCGCGCGCGCACGGCTCTTGCCGCGCCCGTTTTGGGGCGCGCTCTCCTCCGTGGAACGGTGCCCGCGCACCTTCCCTCGGAGGAACAACATGCGCAGCTGGCGCGACATCTCGAGCAAGGAGCGGCGCAGCGCGCCGCACCGGTACAGGCTGCCCTGACGTCGGTCAAACGGCCTGACGCGTCGCCGGTTTCCCTCACGCGCCCTTGACCGCGCACGCCTGCTGGGTCGAAAAGCGAGGGGGATGCTCCTTGCCCGAAGGCGCCTTCTCGGCGCGGTCACCGCCGCCGTAGTGCTGCTCGTTGCCGCGGGCGGCACCGCGCTGCTGAAGGCGGCGCGTGCGCGGGAGCTGCGCGCGGAGCTGGCGGAGGCGACGGAAGGCAGCAGGTCGCGGGCGCAGGACGCCATCCGGGCACAGCTCGCCGTCGTGGAAGGGCGCGCCGCGTCCGGCGCGGCCAACCCGGTCCTCCGGGCGCAGCTCGGGGTGGTCGACGCGGCCACGCTCAAGGACGGCTTCGCCAGCGAGTCCTGGTGGGACGCGGTCCGCCGGGAGTTCCCCATCTCCGGCGTGGCGGCGGGGGATGCGCCGGAAGTCCTCGTCGGTCTGGATCCGAGGACGCTCGACTTCTCCGGCGTGATCAAGGCCGCGCGCAAGGCGGGGCAGGCCTCCGCGCTCCTCTCCACGCCGAAGGGCTCGCCGCTGCTGGCGGGAGCGGCGATGGCGGAAGGCCGCGCCGCCTCGCGGTACGCGGTGCTGGTGGCGAGGCCGGTGGACGCGGAGTTCGTCGACCAGATCGCGGCGCGCACCCGCGGCGCTGCGCTGATCAGCGACGGCAAGCGCGCGCTGGTCTCGGCGGGGCCGGCGGACGGGCAGGAGCATCTGAAAGCCGCGGTGGGAAACGAGGCCGCGGGAACGTTCGCGGGTCCCGGATGGGCAGTGGCTGCGACGCCGCTCGCGTCCGGTCTGTGGGTGTGGACCGAGATGCGCCTGCGGCCGGTCCAGGCCGGGCCGCCCGTCGATCTGATCGCGGTCTGGGCGGTGGCGGGGCTGGCCGTGGCCGGCGCGCTCGCCTTCGCATTCCGCCGCGGGCCCGCGCCGGTCGGGCAAGGCGAGCTGGAGCCGGCGACCCTGCCATCCGCCCGCGACCCAGGGATCGTCAGCGACCCCGCCCGTCCGATCCGCAGCAATCCGGGCCAGACCGGCAACACCCGCCGCACCAATCCGGGCAACCGCGGCACGGACTCGGGATCGACCCGCCGCGCCGTTCACCCGCTCGCCCGGCCCAACCAGTTCGGCCGCTACTTCCTCATCGACCGGATCGGGGAAGGCGGCATGGCGGAGGTGTACACGGCCGTCGCCTTCGGGGCGGAGAACTTCCGCCGCGCGTTCGTGATCAAGCTCCTCCACTCCACCGCGCAGCGCACCGATTCGCTGGTGGAGATGTTCATCGACGAGGCGAAGCTCGCCTCCACCCTGGTCCACGGGAACATCATCCCCGTCTACGACTTCGGGAAGGTCGGGGACGAATACTTCATGGCCCAGGAGTACGTGCTCGGCCGCGACCTGCGCCGGCTGATCGCGGCGGCGATGAAGAAGGACGGCAAGCCCCTCGACCCGCGCCTCGCCGTCTACATCGTGCGCGAGGGCCTGCGCGCGCTGGAGTATGCGCACACCCGCATGACCGACGACGGCAGGCCGATGGGCATCGTCCACCGCGACGTCTCGCCCAACAACATCCTGGTTTCCGCCCGCGGCGAGGTGAAGCTGCTCGACTTCGGCATCGCCAAGCAGGACGAGGGCCGCCTGCACCAGACGCAGACCGGCGTGGTCAAGGGCAACGTCCAGTATATGGCCCCCGAGCAGGCCCGCGGCGAGCCCGTGGATGCGCGCGCCGACGTCTGCTCGATGGGGCTGGTGCTCTACTTCCTGCTCACCGGACGTTCCCTCTACCGCGGCGACAACGCGTACAACCTGCTCATCCAGGCCGCGCAGGGACTGGCTCCGGAGCTGATCCCCTCGCTGCAGAACGTCCCGCCGCAGCTCGCGGCGGTCCTGCGCGTGGCGCTCGAGCCGGATCGCGAGCAGCGCTTCCAGAGCGCGGCCGCGTTCGACAACGCGCTCTCGCAGGCGACCGCGGGCACCGCCACGGAGCTCACCCGCGAGATGCAGCGGTTCTTCGGCGAGGAGCTGAAGGCGGAGCAGGCGCGGTTCTCGAGCGTGCGGCCCCCGGAGGAGCCGACGCCTGAGGAGGGTACCGGCCAGGCGGGGGCGTTCTAGGCGCGGCCGGCGAAGCCGGCTCGACGCCCCGCAGTTTGCTGGCTGTCTCCGCGAAAGCGAAACAGAAGGGATCGGCGCCGAGGGAGGGCCCACAGATGCGTTGGCTGATCGTCGCGCTGCTGCTCGCCGCACCCGAGAAGAGACCCACCCGCGACCAGGCGCTTCTGCGGCTGATGGAGCGCGAACTGGAGATCTCCAATCTGCTTGCCGCAGGCAGGCTGGCATGGGATGCGGGCGAATACTCCACCGCCGCGGCCCGATGGGAGGCGGTCCTCCGGATCGAGGGCCTCCCGGCGGATGTGGAGCGGGCGCTGAAGCCGTTCGCAGCCGAGGCGCGCAGCCGTGCGCGGGGCACGGCGCAGATGAAGGAGGAGGCGCCGGCGGCCAGGGAAAGGGAGCCCGAGAAGCCTGCCCTGGTGACGCTGTCCGGAATCGTGAGCGGCGGAGGCCCCGTCGGACCCGGTGGCGCAGTGGTGACGCTGCGTCGCACGGACGGCTCGACCCCGAAGCCTGTGCCGCTGCAAAGGCCTCTCCAGCAGAAGGAGAAGCGCTTCGTTCCGCATGTGCTCGCGGTGCCACTGGGAAGCATCATCGAGTTCCGGAACGAGGACGAGCTGTTCCATGACGTGTTTTCGCTCAGCCGGGCGGCAAAGTTTGACACCGGCCTGCACAAGGGCGGCGCCCAGACGCTGGTGAAGTTCGACAAACCGGGCGTGGTGGAGCTGCTCTGCAACATCCACGCGAGCATGCGCGGCTACATCGTGGTGGTGGAGACGCCGTGGTACGCGGTCGCGGACGGCGGCGGGTCGTTCCAGATCGCAGCGGTGCCGCCGGGCGAGTACGAGGCGGAGGTGTGGCACGAGAGCTCGAGCCTGCCGCAGGTGCGCAAGATCACGGTAGCGGAGGGAGCTCAGCTCTCCGTCACGGTGGCGGCCGACAAGCGCGCGGATGCGCTTCCTCCGGACAAGTACGGGAACCCGCGGAACCAGATCGACTACTGAGCGCGCGGCCGGTGGCGCCGGCGGCTAGTAGCACACCGGAGCGCTCTCGTTGTCGTGGCACGCCGCGCAATTCACCCGCGTCCAGTCGATCCCCCACGGCTTGCTGGGGGCGTTCATGGCGTCGTGGCACTTGAAGCAGTAGGGGACGCCGGCATTCGTCTTGCTGACGCTGTGCCTGCTGGAGAGGACGTCGAAGCACAGCAACGAATGCCACGTCAAAGGCAGCGTGAGCGGGTTCGTCCAGGACGGCGTGGCAATCGTGCCGGCGTGGCACTTGAGGCAGAGGCCGTTGGTGGCGACGCGCGCGGCGGGCGTGCTGGAGTCGAAAGCGTAGCCAGCGATGCTGACGGCGCTGACTGGCGGGGCGTGCCTGGAATTGACCCCGCCTGCGTCCACCGGCAGCGGCGGCGCGGTGTTGTTGTTGTGACATCCGATGCAATCGATGGTGGTGAGGTCGGACAGGTTGGACCGGTTGGAGTGGCAGCTGGTGCAAGCAGCGACCGCGCTGTGGTGCGCGTCTGCGGCAGTGATCGGGAAGTCGGCGCCGTGATCGAACGGACCCATGCTGCCCGCCGGATGGCAGCCGAGGCAGGCCGCGTCGGAGTAGCTATAGGTCCCCGGGTAGCCCGGGTACGATCCGAGATGGTTTGCCGAGGTGACCGGCTCCATATGGCAGCCCGTGCAGCGAACGGGCTGCGCGAAATCGGCGGCCCAGCTCTTGTCGGTCCGCGAGGCGACGTGGCACCCGAGGCAGGCCCTCTGGTAGTGCGCGGCGCCGCTCGCGATCAGGAACGGGCCATGTGGAGCGACGGGCGGCAGGTGGTCGGGCGGAGTGGTTTCGATCGATATGGGAATGGTCGCGTCCGCATGGCACTTCAGGCACAGCGCGGTGGTGGCGAAGGTCGCCGTATCCGGCGAGCCGAAGGTCGCCGGCAGGTCGGAGACGGCCGTGTGCCAGAGTTGCATCCAATCCGATGAGTGACAGAGGGTGCAGTCGACCTTCCTGTAATCGCCGTTCGTGGCAGGGGTGTGGCAATTGGCGCAGGTGATGGCCCCTTGCACGTAGACCGCCGGCGCGCCCAGCGCATGCACGTCAGCCGCAGCAATGGGGAACAAGGGGTGAGTGAAAGTCGCCACCGTGCTGCCGCTCGCGTGGCAGGAAAGGCAGGTCGCAGTCGTGGCCGGCGGATTGGTGAGATCGATCCCGAATGCCGCATGCCGGGTATTGATCGACTCCGTCGCCTGGTTGTGGCAGTTGGCGCAGTTGACCGCAGCGAAATCGAGCTCGGGGCTCTTCAGCGGAGGATCGGTCCTGCGCGCGGTATGGCACAGCTCGCAGGAGATGAGGTGATTACCGCTCGCGATGGGGAAGCCCGCCGGCAGCGCCGAGCTCTGGGCGTGGGTCGCAACCCGCTGCAGTCCACCGCGGGCGTGGCAGAGGAGGCAATTCGCGGTCTCGCCGTCGGGCGTGGGACCGGCGCCGAGCCAGATTGGCGGATTGTTTCCGAAGCCGACCCGCCCGTCGTGCCACAGGTACTGGTCGAACGGATCATGGCAGACAGTGCAATCCACCTTGGTGGAATCGCCGGTGGTGTGGCAGCTCCTGCAGCCAATGGCGCCCGGAACCGTCGGAGCTCCCAACGCATGGACGTCGGCCGGACCGATGGGGAAGAAGACGTGGTTGAAGCTCGTCGCCGGTTCCCCGTTCGGATGGCACGCGAGGCAGCCCGCGGTGTCCGCGGCAATGACCGTGATCTGGAAAGCCGCGTGCCTCGAGACAACCTGATCGATCGTCTCGGTGTGGCAGCCGGTGCAAGCCCGCTGCGTGAAATCCTCCGCCCACGGCTTGTCGGTCCTCGCAACCGCGTGGCAGGTCAGACAAGGCTTCTGGTAGTGGAGGGCGCCTTCGCTGATGTCGAACGGCAGGTGATTGGCGACGGGCGGGACGTGATCCGGCGCGGTCGTCGCCACCGCGACCGGGATCTGCGATTCGGCGTGGCACTTGAGGCAGAGCGCCGACGTGTCATTGGGCGTGGTGAACGCCAGGTCGGTCACGGCAACGTGCATTGCCTGCATCAGGGCCTGCGCATGGCAGGCGGTGCAGTCGATCCGCGTCCGATCGGACGCGCTGGTGTGGCAGCTCGCACATCCGATGGTGCCCGCGACGTGAACCGCGGGCGCGCCGAGCGCGTGGATGTCCGCCTGGGCAATGGGGAACGCGGGGTGATCGAAACTCGCAGCCCCGCCGCTCGCGTGGCAGCCGAGACACGTCGCACTGGTTGGCGGGAGCGTCGTCAAATCGACGCCCACGGCCGCGTGCCGGGTATTGATCGAGTCGCTCGCCTGGCTATGGCAATTCGCGCAATTCGTAGCGCCGAAGTCGAGTTGCGGGTTTCTCAGCACAGGATCCGTCTTCCGCGCCGTGTGGCATTGCTCGCAGGACTGGAAGTGGTTGCCGCTCGCGATTGGGAAACCCGGGGGCTGCGCGTGCGTCGCGACCCGCTGCAGGCGGCCCATCGCGTGACACAGCAGGCAATTCGCGGTCTCGCCGCCGGGTGCCGGGCCGGTGCCGCTCCAGAGTGGAGAGCCCCCACCGGGCTCGGGGCCGATCAGGCCGCTGTGCCTGGCGCTCCGGTCGGCGGCGTCGTGGCAGACGGTGCAGTCCACCTTGCTGGACTCGCCGGTGGTGTGGCAACTCGTGCACCCGATCGCGCCCGGCACGTGCATGGCTGACGCGCCCAGCGCGTGGACATCCGCCGGCGAGATGGGGAAGAAAACGTGGTTGAAGTTCGTCGCTGGCTCGCCGTTCGGATGGCAGCCGAGGCAGCTGGCAGTGTCTGCGGCGACCACGGCGATCTGGAAGGAGGAGTGCCTGGATACGACCTGGTCGGCGGGCTCGTCGTGACACCCGATGCAGGCCTGCTGCGTGAAGTCCTCCGCCCAGGGCTTGTCGGTGCGCGCAACCGCGTGACAGGTGAGGCAGGGCTTCTGGTAGTGCATCGCGCCGCTGCTCACGTCGAATGGCGCGTGCGGGGCGACCGGCGGAACGTGGTTTGCGGGCGTGGTCGCGACCGCGACCGGCACCTGCGAGTCGCCGTGGCACTTCAGGCACAGTGCCGACGTGGCGAAGGTGGCGGAGTCTGGCGACGAATACGCAGCGGGCAGGTCGGAGACGGCCACGTGAAGCGGCTGCATCGACGTCGAGGTGTGGCACACCGTGCAGTCGGCCTTGGTGTAGTCGCCGCCCGGCGCCGCCGTGTGGCAGCTCGCGCAGCCGATCGTTCCCGGCACGTGCACGGCCTGCGCGCCGAGTGCGTGGACGTTGGTGAAGGAGATGGGGAACGCGGGATGATTGAAGCTCGCGACCATTCCGCCGTCCGAATGGCAGCCGAGACAGGTCGCAGTCGTCGCCGGAGGCGTTGTCAAATCGACGCCGAACGCGGCGTGCCGGCTGGTGGTCGAGTCGCTCGCCTGGTTGTGGCAGTTCGCGCAGTTTGCTGCGGCGAAGTCGAGCTCCGGGTTTGCCAGCAGCGGATCCGTCTTCTGCGCCGTGTGGCACTGCTCGCAAGACTGGAAGTGGTTGCCGCCTGTGATGGGGAAGCCGGCGGGTTGCGCCGGAGTCCGGGCGTGCGTAGCGACGCGCTGGACCCCGGCCATCGCGTGACACAGCAGGCAGTTCGACGTCTCCGCGCCGGGTGCCGGCCCGGTGCCGCTCCAGAGCGGCGGCCCGTTGCCGGGTTCGGGTCCGATCAGGCCGTTGTGCCTTGCGTTCTGGTCCATCGCGCCGTGGCACACGGTGCAGTCCACCTTGATGGCCTCGCCGGTCGTGTGGCAGCTCGTGCAGGAGATGGTGCCGGGCAGGTTCACCGCAGATCTGCCCAGCCCATGGACTTCGGTCTGGGCGATGGGGAAGAACCGGTGATCGAAACGGGTGACCGGCCCGCCGTCGGGATGGCAGCCGAGGCAACTCACGGTGTCGCTCGGCAGTACGGCAATCTCCAGCGCGCCGTGCCTGGAGACCACCTGATCGGCCGTCTCGTTGTGGCAGCCGCTGCAGGCCTGCCGTGCGAAGTCCTCCGCCCACGGTTTGTCGGAACGCGCCACGGCATGGCAGGTGAGACAGGGCTTCTGGTAGTGGACCGTCCCGCTGCTCACGTTGAACGGGGCGTGCGGCGCGACCGGAGGCACGTGGTCAGCGGGCGTGGTGGCTACTGCGATCGGCACCTGCGAATCGGCATGGCACTTCAGGCAGAGCGCGGAAGTGGCGAAGGTAGCCGAGTCCGGCGACGCGTAGGTCGCCGGCAGGTCGGAAACCGCAACGTGCAGCGGCTGCATGGAGCCCGAGGCATGGCAGGTGGTGCAGTCTGCCTTGGTGTAGTCGCCGCTGATCGCAGCCGTGTGGCAGCTGGCGCATTCGATCGTGCCCGGCACGTGCACCGCCTGCGCGCCGAGTGCGTGGATGTCGGCTTGGGCGATGGGGAACGCCGGATGATTGAAGCTCGTCACCATCCCGCCGTTCGCGTGGCAGGAGAGGCAGGTGGAAGTCACGGCCGTCGTGACGTTGACGCCGAAGGCAGCGTGCTTCGTCATGATCGAATCGCGCGCCTCGGTGTGGCAGTTCGTGCAGTTCGCCGCGGCGAAGTCGAGCTGCGGGTTTCGCAGCGCAGGATCGATCTTGCGCGCGGTGTGGCATTGCTCGCAGGACTGGAAGTGGTTTCCGCTCGCGATCGGGAAGCCCGCAGGCTGCGCGGAAGTCCGGGCGTGTGTCGCGACCCGCTGCAGACCGCCGGCTGCGTGGCAGAGCAGACAGTT
>JBGQLA010000238.1:0-8264 GCA_041499865.1 Deltaproteobacteria bacterium | reverse complement strand
GCACCACCACGTCGCCGAAGTCGAGCAGCACCCAGCGGCCGCCGCGCTGCCCCTCGCTGCCGATCACCCGGTGCCCGTGCGCGGTCAGCTCCTTTTCCACGCCGTCGGCGATCGCTTCCAGCTGGCGATCGCTGTTGCCGCTGCCGATCACCAGGAAGTCCGTGTACCCGGACACCCCCCGGAGATCGAGAATGACGACGTCGTCCGCTTTCTTCTCCAGGGCCGCCCGCGCTGCCGCCACCGCGGTGCGAGGCGAGTCCTCGTCGATGCGGACGGCCGCGCGCGCGCGGGCGCGATCGGCACTGGCGTGGGGCTGCAACTGCGACAAGGCGATCTGCGTGGGGCTTCTCGGCATTCTCTTGTTTCCTCCCTTGCTCATGCACGGACCTGACCGTCTCCCCGCACCAGATACCGCGTGCAGGTGAGCTCCCGCAGGCCCATCGGACCGTAGGCGTGCAGCTTGCTGGTGCTGATTCCGATCTCGGCGCCGAGCCCCAGCTCGCCGCCGTCGTTGAACCGGGTGCTGGCGTTCCAGAGGACGCAGCTCGCGTCCACCTCGTCGAGGAACCGCTGGGCGAGCCGCGGGTCGCGGGTGACGATCGCCTCGGTGTGCCGGCTGCCGTAGCGCGCGATGTGCCGGAGCGCGCCGTCGATCCCGTCGACCACCGCCACCGCCAGCTTGAGGTCGAGGAACTCGCGCCCGAAGTCGTCCGCCGCCGCCGCGATGCCGCCCGGAACCAGCGGCAGGGCGCGCTCGTCGCAACGCAGCTCGACCCCGGCGTCGCGCAGGGCGGCGGCGATCGGGGGAAGCGCCTGCTGCGCGACGCGCGCGTCCACCAGCAGGCACTCCAGCGCGTTGCACACTCCGGGGCGCTGGGCCTTGGCGTTCACCGCCAGCCGCGCCGCCATCGCCAGATCCGCGTCCGCGGCCACGTAGAGGTGGCAGACGCCCTGGTAGTGCTTGATCACCGGCACCCGCGAGCGCTCCGCGATGAAGCGGATCAGCGAAGGTCCGCCCCTCGGGATGCAGAGGTCGATGTGCTCGTCGAGCTGGAGCAGCGCGTCGAGCAGCGCCCGATCCGGCGGGACGAGCTGCACCGCGTCCTCCGGAAAGCAGGCGGCGAGGGCGGAGTTGGTCTGCAGCGCTTCCGATCCGCCGCGAAGCAGCGCCGCGTTGCCGCTGCGCAAACAGAGCGCCGCCGCTTCCGCGGTCACGTTCGGGCGCGACTCGTAGATCATGAGAATGACGCCGAGCGGAGCGCGCACGCGCTCGACGCGCAGCCCGTTCGGGCGCGTCTGCGACTCGACGACCTCGCCCACCGGGTCGGGCAGCGCGGCCACCTCGCGCAGCGCCGCCGCGATCGCCGCGACGCGCTTGCCGTCCAGGCGCAGCCGGTCGATGAAGGCCGGCGTCTGGCCCTTTGCGTTCGCCACGTCCACTTCGTTGGCGCCGAGGATGTCGGGGGTGCGCCGGACGATCGCCTCCGCCGCGTCGAGGACGAGCTGCCGGCGGTCGCGGCGCAAGAGCTCGCGCGAAGCGACCTGCGCGCGCTGCGCCAGCTCCAGGGCGGCGAGATCGAGTTCCACGCTCACTGGGTAACCACCAGGTCGTCGCGGTGCACCACGCAGTCGAGCAGCCGGTATCCCAGGGTCGCCTCGATCTCCACGCTCCTGCGCCCGACGATGCGGCGCACCTCGTCGGCGGAGTACACCGAGAGGCCGCGGGCGAACGGCGTCCCGTCCAAGGTGGAGATCTCCACCGCGTCGCCGGAAACGAAGCTTCCGACCACTTCGCGCACGCCGGACGGGAGCAGGCTCTTCTTGCGGTCGATCAGCGCGGTGCGCGCCCCGTCATCCACCCGCAGCTCGCCGCGGGTCTTCAGATCGAGCATCCAGCGCTTGCGCAGGCGTTGCCGCTCGCCCTGCGGATGCACCACCGTCCCGACATCCTCGCCGAGCAGCAGCTTCCGGAGGATCCCGGGCTCGCCGGGGACGATCGCGCAGGGCACCCCGGCCTCGGAGGCGCGCCGCGCGGCCCGCAGCTTCGTCACCATGCCGCCTGTCCCCACTCCGGACTCCGCCCCGGCCAGCGCCTGGACGGCGGCGGTGACCTGCTCGACCTCCGAGATCCGCTGCGCCGACGGGTCCTTGCGGGGGTCTTTGGAATAGAGCCCGCCCGCGTCGGTGAGGATCACCAGCAGATCGGCCTCGACCAGGTCGACCACCATCGCCGCCAGCGCGTCGTTGTCGCCGAACTTGATCTCCTCGACGCTGACGGTGTCGTTCTCGTTGATCACCGGCACCACGTTGCGCGCGAGCAGCTCGCCCACCGCCCTGCGCGCGTTCAGGTAGCGGCCGCGGTCGGCGATGTCCGCGTGCGTGAGCAGCACCTGCGCGCATTGCAGGCCGCGAGCTTCCAGCTCGTCGTCGTACATCCGCATCAGCCGGCTCTGGCCGGCAGCCGCGGCGGCCTGCTTCAGCGCCATCTCCTTGGGGCGCTGCGCCAGCTGCAGCCGCTCGACTCCCAGCGCCACCGCGCCGCTGCTCACCACTACGGGCGTGCGCCCCTTGGCGATGGCCGCCAGGTCGTCGCAGAGGCCGGCGAACTTCTGCCGATCCAGCGATGAAGGGCCCGCCTTCCCGGCTGCTCCGGCGAGCACCGCCGAGCCGATCTTGATCACCGGCCTGCGGCAGCGCGCGAGCGTGGAGCGGAGGGAGTTGGTCATCAGATTCAGCCTCAAATGTAGCAAAGGCGGGCGCGTGTTACATACGAGCGGGGTGAAAGAACAGCTTTCCGGAAATACGGCGGGACTGAAAGCCAGCCACAGCAAGCGCCTGCTGGCGACGCGGCGGCGGCGGGTGCAGCAGCGGGAGCTGGTCTCGCCCGAGCTGGCGCGCCATCTCACTGAATTGTCGCGCGAAATCGGCCGCCAGCTGGGGGTCTTGATCAACCGCCGGGGTGAGGTGGAGTACGTGATCGTGGGCGATGCGCGGCAGCTGGTCCTGCCGGACATCGGCCGCGCCCGCGCCGGCCAGGCCCGCTTGCGCGGCCTGCGGCTGGTGCACACGCACCTCAAGGACGAGCCCCTCACCCGCGACGACCTCACCGACCTCGTGCTGCTGCGGCTGGACGCGGTGGCCGCGGTGGTGGCGCGCGAAGACGGCCTGCCCGGCAAGGTCTACCTGGCCACGCTGATGCCCTGGAACCTCTCGGGCGACCTGTACAGCCTCTCCGAAGCCGCCAGCCTCTACGACCTGGAGTTCGACGCGCAGGCGCAGATCGGGGCGCTGGAGCAGGAGATGGCGCGGGTCGCGCCAGCCCGCGCGGTGGGCGTGGCGGGGCGCGCGATGCTGGTGGGAGTGCACACCGGCGACCGTGCGGCGGCCGAGGCCTCGATGCAGGAGCTTCAGGAGCTGGCCCGCACCGCCGACGTGCAGGTGCTGGACGCCATCCTCCAGGGCCGGCGCGAGATCGATCCGCGCACGCTGATCGGCGAGGGCAAGCTCCAGGAGATCCTGGTCCGCTCGATGGCGCTGGGGGCGGATCTGCTGGTCTTCGACCGCAACCTCACCCCCTCCCAGGCGCGGCACATCGCGGAGGCGACCTCGCTGCGCATCCTCGACCGCACGCAGCTGATCCTCGACATCTTCGCCCAGCGCGCGCAGAGCGCCGACGGCAGACTCCAAGTAACGCTCGCCCAGCTCAAGTACCTGCTTCCGCGGCTGGTCGGCCGCGACGACTCGCTCTCCCGGCTCGCCGGTGGGATCGGCGGACGGGGGCCCGGCGAGACCAAGCTCGAGATCGATCGCCGCAGGGTGCGCGATCGCATCGTCGGGCTGGAACAGCGCATCGACCGGCTCTCCGCGGACCGCGCGACGCGCCGCCGCCAGCGCAACCGGACCCGGGTGCCGGTGATCTCCATCGTCGGCTACACCAACGCCGGCAAGAGCACTCTCCTCAACGCGCTCACCAACGCGGCGGTGCTGGCGGAGAACAAGCTCTTCGCCACCCTGGATCCGACCTCGCGCAGGCTGCGCTTCCCGCGCGATCGCGAGGTGATCATCACCGACACCGTCGGGTTCATCCGCGACCTGCCCAAGGACCTGGTGAACGCGTTCCGCGCCACGCTGGAAGAGCTGGAGGAGGCGGATCTGCTCCTGCACGTGGTCGACGCGAGCGATCCGCGCCACGACGAGCAGGCGCAGGCGGTGGAGCGCGTGCTCTCCACGCTCGACGTCGAAGGCAAGCCGCGCCTGCTGGTCTACAACAAGGCGGACCGCGCGCCGGACGTGGCGCGGACGCTGGCGCTGCGCGACGACGGCGTGGCGGTGTCCTCGCTGACGCGCGAGGGGTTCCCCGAGCTGCTCGCGCGCTGCGAGGAGATCCTCTGGAAGCGCGGCAAGGTGCTGGCGCCCGGCCACGAGCCGGAGTTCGTGCGCCCCCGCTACTGAAGGCGCAGCAGCGTTCCGCCGCACCAGGGAGTTCCTTCCGCGCGCGGGGCGGGCTCGCCGTAGCGCAGCCGTTCCCCGGTGAACCGGAAGGCTGGCCTGGGCAGCCGCGCGAGGGCGGCGTCCGTCTCGTCGAGCAGGCTCACGTGCTGGTGCGGCCGGGTCACCGGGCGCCCGGCGAGCGCGGGGATCCACTGCGTGGCGTCGCCGTAGGCGCCATCGATCACCGCCCCCTGCGGCGTGCCCCGCTGCACGCACCGGATCGCCGTGAGGTCCGCGCGCGTCGCCATCGGCGCTGCGCGCTGGTACCAGCGGAAGTGCCCCGGCATCGCCAACAGGAGCGCGACCGGAGCGACCAGCGGAATCCGGGTTGCGGCCGCGCGCGCCCAGAGCGGCGTCACCGCGACGAGCAGCAGCGGCGAGAAGCGGACCGGATAGAGGCTGGCGTACGGAAGCAACGCGAAGAGGCCGAAGAGCGCCAGGACGGCGGCAGTGACGACGGCGACGATGCGGAACTGGCGCTTCCAGAGCAGGAACGCGGCCGCGATCGCGGTGGCGACGTTTGCCGGATCGCCGAGGACGGCGGTCGAGACGCCTTCCTGGCGAACGGCATAGTCGCGGATCCAAGCCGTTTCGCGGCCGGAGAGGTGCGGACCCCAGAGAGCGAGCGCAAGGAGCGTGAGGCAGAGGGCCGCGGCGCCCCCGGAGACGACGGCGGGGCTGCGCCAGCGCAAGGCGAGCGCGAGGGCCCCGGCGCACGCGCCCATCGGATGCGTCGCCGCCGCCCCGGCGAAGTAGAGCGCGGAAGCGCGCCCGCTTTCCTGCGCGGCGCCGAACAGCGCCAGTCCCAGCGCGAGCGCCGTGGGATTTCCGCCCCAATCGAACCAGGCCTGCGGAGTACGCGAGAGCAGCACCGCAATGGCGGCCACCGTCCTCGCCGCCGGGGCGCGCAGCGGCCCCTGGAGGAACGCGCTCAGCCCCGCCCAGAACACGAGGTAGGACGCAGCCGCGGCGGCCAGGCCCGCGCGAGCGAGGCCGGCCGACGAGAGGAGCGCGACCAGGGCGGACAAGCCGCGCGGGTAGGCGCCGGCCTCGACTCCGGGCCACGCCGGGGAGAGTTGCCCTTCGAGCAGCCCGCGGGCGAGGGCGACGTGCATCGCCATGTCCGCGCCCGGCGGAACGGCCATGGTGAAGAGCGGCGCGAAGAACGCGATCAGCGCCAATGACCAGACCGAAAATCCCACGCGCCGCCCGGCGTACCGGGCGCCGATCGCGCCGCCGAGCAGGGCGCCGAGGATCGCGCCGGCCACTCCGGCGGAACCGGGCAACGTCGCGATCGCCGCCCCGGCGATCGCGCCGAGCAGGATCCCGGGCGCCGTCCCGGTCACCGGTTTCTGAGGATCGGCAACAGCTGGTCGCGCAGCTCGTCGACGGCCTGGAGAAGCGCCTCGCGCACCTTGTCGATCGCCTGCACGCAGGGCGCGGACCGCGCGTGGCCGGTGACGGTCCCGGTCCAGATCACCGTCCCGTCGCGCGCCAGCCCGGCGTCGAGCACCACCACGGCGGTGTCGTTTCCGCTGTTCACCATGCTCGCCTGGGGCTGCTCGATCGGTGGCGCGTCCGGGCCGGTCGGCTGCACGGGGCTGGCGACCGGGCGGTCCGTCCTGCGCGCGCGGGTGTTCTCCTCGCCGAGCGTCGCTTCGCGCAACGCCACCGTGAGCACCCAGCGCTCGCGGTCGGAGTTCGAGGCCTGGGCGCCGGCGTCGCTGAAGGCGGAAATCAGCGCCTTGTGCGCGCGCAGCGGCAGGTCCTGGGAGATCTGCCCGCAACCGATCCCCGGGGTGGGCCGCGCGTCCGCCGGCACCGGCAGCCCCAGCGTCAGCCCGCGCAGCGCCCGCGGATCCGGGGCGCGCCGCGCCGGAGCGGAGGTGCAGGCCGCGAGGAGGACGATGGGGATGAGGCTCTTCATCCCCGCCTCGACGAGCCGCTCAGATGTCGAAATAGAGCGCGAACTCCATGGGCGAGGGCCGCAGCCGGACCGGGTTCAGCTCCCGCTCCACCTTGGTGTCGATCCAGGCCTCGATGACGTCGGGCGTGAACACGTCGCCCTTGAGGAGGAACTCGTGGTCCTTCTTCAGCTCGCCCAGCGCCTCCTCCAGCGAGCCCGGCATCTTCGGGACGTCCTTCAGCTCCTCGGGGGAGAGGCCGTAGATGTCCTTGTCGAGCGGATCGCCCGGGTCGATGCGGTTCTCGATGCCGTCGAGCCCGGCCATCAGCATCGCCGCGAAGGCCAGGTACGGGTTGCAGCTCGGATCCGGCGAGCGGAACTCGATGCGCTTCGCCTTCGGGCTCGGCGAGTACATCGGGATGCGGATGGCCGCGCTGCGATTCCGCGAGCTGTACGCCAGGTTCACCGGCGCCTCGAACCCCGGGACCAGCCGCTTGTACGAGTTGGTGGTCGGGTTGCAGAGCGCCGCCAGCGCGCGGGCGTGCTTGAGGATGCCGCCGATGTAGTGCAACGCCATCTCGCTCATCCCGGCGTAGCCCTCGCCGGCGAAGAGCGGCTTGCCCTTGTTCCAGATGGACTGGTGGGTGTGCATGCCGGAGCCGTTGTCGCCGAAGAGCGGCTTGGGCATGAACGTCACGGTCTTGCCGTTCCGCAGCGCGACGTTCTTGATGATGTACTTGAACCACATCAGCTTGTCGGCGGTGCGCACCAGCGAGTCGAAGCGGATGTCGATCTCGGCCTGGCCGGCGGTGGCCACCTCGTGGTGCTGCCGCTCGACCTGGATCCCGCACTGATCCATCACCCGGCACATCTCGGTGCGGAGGTCCTGCTGGGAGTCGATGGGCGCGACCGGGAAGTAGCCTTCCTTGTAGCGCGGCTTGTACCCGAGGTTCGGGCGGGTGCCGTGCGTGTGGCCGTCGTAGCTGCCCTCGACGGCGCTGCCGGTCTCCCACTGCCCCTCGCGCGACTCGATCTTGTAATGGGAGTGGTTGGGTCCCGAGTCGTAGGAGATGCCGTCGAAGATGAAGAACTCGGCTTCGGGCCCGTAGTACGCGGTGTCGCCCACGCCGGTCTGCCTCAGGTACCGCTCGGCCTTCTGCGCGATGAACCGCGGGTCCCGGGCGTACGACTCCTTGGTGATGGGATCGATCACGTTGCAGATCAGGGAGAGCGTGGCGTCCTTCATGAACGGATCCATCAGGGCGGTGTCCGGATCCGGCATCACCAGCATGTCGCTGGCGTGGATGGGCACCCAGCCGCGGATGGAGGAGCCGTCGAACCCCAGACCCTCGTCGAACACGCCTTCGCTGAGCTCGGCGATGGGGATGGTGAAGTGCTGCCAGAGGCCGAGGAAGTCCATGAACTTCAGATCGACCATCACCGCCTGCTTGTCCTTCGCGAACCCGATGACGTCCTTGCCCTTCGGCATTTGCTGTCCCCTGCGGTGAAAGTGCGTTGATTACAGCGCCGGCTCGCCGCGCTCGCCCGTGCGGATGCGGACCACCTCGTCCACCGTGGAGACGAAGATCTTGCCGTCTCCGATACGCCCCGTCTTGGCCGCGCGTTCGATCGCTTCCAGGGCCTTTCCCACCAGCTCGTCGGAAAGGACGATCTCGATCTTCACCTTTGGCAGGAAGTCGACGACGTACTCGGCGCCGCGGTACAGCTCGGTGTGGCCCTTCTGACGGCCGAACCCCTTGACCTCGGTGACGGTGAGGCCGAGGACGCCCACGTCCGCGAGCGCCTCCTTCACCTCGTCGAGCTTGAAGGGCTTGATGATGGCCTCGATCTTCTTCATCGCCTCGGG
>JBGQLA010000237.1:0-8267 GCA_041499865.1 Deltaproteobacteria bacterium | reverse complement strand
TCCGACCAGGTGGTCCTGTTGTAGAGCATCTCCAGGCTGGCGGAGAGCGCGAGACCCTCCTGTCCGGCGAGGGCCGCCGGATTGCTGTGCGCCGCTTCCGGCCCGTTCTGGGCGGCGACGTTCGACTGCGACAGCGCCAGGTCGCGCGCGTTCTCGTTGGGGATTGCGTATCCGCCGGCGAAGGCCGCCGCCGGCGCGAGGAGCAGGACTGCGATCAGGGAGCGCATCGGTTCGGCCTCGCTAGAAGGTCTGGAGCGACAGCTGCGGAGAGCCGTCGAGGAGGAACTGGGCGGCGTTGCTCTGCGCGGTCGGCGTCGCTGCCGTCCAGTTCGTGAAGAAGCCATGCGGGATCGCGTTCGGCGACGTGCTGCTTGGCGTCGGGCAGGAAGTGAATGCGCCGGGCGCGAGCGGATTCCCGGTGAAGAAGAGCTGGAACGTCCCCTTCTGGCCGAGGTTCAGTGGATCCGCGAAAGGCCCGGTGCCCCCGGTGAAGTCGAGGATGTAGTTCCAGGGGTTCGGGACCGTCTGGTCGCAGAACGCCGCCTGCGTGAGCACGGCCTTCGCCGCCTGTGGAACGCTGCCGTCGGGATTGCCCCCGAGCGGGGGCAAGAGGTTCGGCAACGTTTTCGCCTGCAAGTGGCCGGCGAAGTTCACCGGCTCCGCGGGATCGAGGATGGTCTTGGCCACCACCAGGAACTGCAGGTACGCGGAGTTGGCTCCTTGCTGGATGCCGAGCCCCGCGAGCAGCGCGTTGGTGGTGGAGACGAACGCGGGCGAGGTGGCGAAGACGTCGACCACCGTCCCGCCGCCGACGTTGAGCACGGCCCGCGAGATCCGCGGGTTCGCGGCCACGTCCGCGGTGCCCTGGATCGAGCCGAGCGACTGCCCGGCGAAGTAGACCTTGCCCGGGTCGATGATCAGCCCCTGCCCGACCATGTGGTCGAAGACGACGTGACCGGTGGGCGGCGCGCCGCTCGGCGCGAAGGCGAGGGCCCGCACGAGCTGGGACTGGTCGATGATGTCCTGCCGGAAGGTGTCCCGCGTGCGGAAGAAGTTCCCGGTCACCAGGTAGTTCGAGGACACCCACGCGATGCCATCGGCGCCGGCGTAGCCGCACGCCCCGGGGTTGCCCCCGCAGACGGCGCTCACCGGCAGCTTGAAGAGCTTCGCCGGGTCATTTCCACAAGTTCCGGGCGGGTTGGTGTCGCCCTGTGCACCCGCCGGGAGCGCGGTCGTGCAGGTTCCGATCGCGCACTGCGGGAAGGTGAACCCCCCCTGGGTCAGGTTGTCCTGCCCGCTGGTGCAGAACGAGCGATCGCCGTGCTTCGCCGCGTCGATCGCGGCCACCGCGAAGCCCTTCGCCGCGAATGAGTCGGCGACCAGGAGGAGATCCGCGCGCCCCCGTCCGAGCCCGTGCCGGAAGATGACCAGCGGCGCGCACTTGCCGAACGGCGCCAGCGGCCCGGCGCAGGCAGGGACATTCGCGTTCGTCACCTTGGGCGTGGCGATCATCACGCTGATGCTTTCGTCGGCCGTCGTCCCGGCGGCGTTGAACGCTCCGGTCGCCGGATCGAGCAGGTTGAAGGTGGTGATCTTCGTCTCCAGGATCTCGTTGATGTTCCCGCTCGGCACCCCGGGATCGACGCCGTACTTGCTGAACGCGGCCGCCGGCGGCGTGAGCACCGTGACGGCCGCCGTGGGCGCACCCGTCGCCGCCGCCTTCGTGTACGGCAGCGCCCCGAGCTGCGCCGCGGTCGCGAGGATGGTCTGCGTCCGGAACGTGTACGCCATCGCCACGTGGCCGGTCCCGAACCCGCTCGCGGCCAGCGTGGGCGCGAGCTTCTGCCGCATCACCTCCAGAGCGCCGGCGGTGGCGTCGTCGACGCCCTGCAGCTGCGACTTCCCCGCCGCGTCCACAACCGGATGCGTGAACTGCAGGATGCGCGCGACCGTGCCGGGAGCGATGGACTTGCCGCTCTTGTCCTTCACGCCGTCCGAGATCACCACCGCGTAATCGGTGGCGTCCTTCAGCGGCCGCGTACGGAAGACGGAAGGACCGGCGGTGCACGCCGGATCGTCGACCGCGGTGGTGCCCGCCGGCTGAAGGGCGATCACCGGCGAAAGCCCCTGCTGCGTCACCTCCACCGGCTCGGTGAGATAGCTGCAGGCGTCCACCTTCACCGGAAGGGCCGGGTTGGAGAGGTTCCAGAGCTGCACCGTGCTGGTGGTGACCGTGCTCGACTGCACCAGATCGGACAGCGGAGAGAGGATCATCCCGGTGGTGGAGAAGCCGTCCAAGGCCGCGAATCCCCCGGCCGCGCCGTTCACGTTGCCCTTGGAGTCGCGGCACACGCCCTGCGCGTCCAGCGTTCCCTGCGCCAGCGTGCAGGCCGCGAGCGGCGTCAGCTTGCCGCAACCGGGGCAGGAGGCGGACGCCGGGCGCGGGTCGCGGAGCAGGTCGATGGGCAGCGGCACGAGCCCGCGCCCCGGATCCAGCTCGACCGTGGTGCTCAGCGGCGCGATGGCGAAGGTGGTCATCGCCGCCAGCTCCTGCTGCGGAAAGACCTGGTTCACCGCCGGAAATGCGCCGGTCTTGTACGCGTTGATGATCTGATCGAGCCGCTGGGCGGCCGCCAGCGCCGCCGCGGCGGACCCGGTCTGGGCCCGCAGCAGCAGCAGGTTCTGCTCGGTCTCGAGATTCTGCCCCTGCGCGATGAGGAAGAAGGTGGACGAGGCGTGGATCTCGTCCCCTTCCTTCGTCTTCACGCCGTTGGGGCCGCCCCGCACGGCGACCACGTACTGCCCCGGCGCCCACGGCAGGCGGCCCTTGTTGTGCAGCGTGAGGACGCCGTGATCGCCCGCGTTGACGTAGTTGGCGTCGGTGATCGGATCCAGCGCCACCGTCCCGGATCCCTGCGCGGTGCTGAGGAAGACCGCCAGGGTGCCGGGGTTCAAGGTGGCGACGTCCAGCGTCGGCGTCGCATTGGTCGTCGCGCCGTTGGCGGCGATGCTGGTCCGCACGAAGGAGATGGTGACCGGCACCTCCTGATCGTTGGGGAACCCGCCCTGCGCCTTGAACGCGTTCAGGAGATCCTGCTGGGCCGGCGGAAGCGTGGTCGGCACCTGCTGCAGCGCCAGGTCGTTCGGCAACGGGATGTTCCCGGTGATCGGATCGAACACCGCCGTCACCACCGACGAGGGCGACGCGGTCTGGGGAATGTTGCCGGGCTCGCCGCAGGCGGCCGCGAGCGCGAGGAGGACGGCGAGGACGCGGATCTTGTGCGTTGTCATTGGGCGCTGAACCTCTGGGTCGACAGGCCCTTGTTGTCGATCTGGTGCCCGTAGAGGAAGTCGAAGTAGGTGTTGGTCACGTACTGCCCGATCAGGTCCGGCGTGCTGGAGAAGACGCCGAACGGCGCGTCACGCTCGGGCCCGGGGAGCTGCATCTTCACCACCGCGCTGGCCGCGGCGGGATCCATCGCGGCGATGTAGCGGATGTTCGAGCCGTGGCTGTAGGCCTGCCCCAGCGGGCTCGACTGGGACCCGTCCGGATCTCCCACGTCCACCGTCTCTGCGCCACCTGGACGAGCATACGGTCCGGCGGAGAACCTGCCCGCGACCAGCGGCGCCGCGGGGCTTTCCGGCGTGAGCGTGTGCACCCGCCCCCAGAGCCAGTTCGTGCTCGCCCCGTACGCGCCCGTGAGGGTGGCCCCGGCCGTCGCCAGAGCGATCCCGACCTGTTCGGTGCAGCTGTGCGTAGCGCCGGGGGCGCCGGACGGGGTGATGTCATTGCAGAGGTGCGTGTCCCCCGCAGGCGTCGCGGGATCGAGCATGTAGAGGATGCCTCGGATTTCCGCTCCCCTGTCCGCCCCGAAGCTCTGGCCCGTCGCCTTGCTCACGGTGGCGAAGTCGTCGTCGAACACGTTGTGCAAGAGCGTCTTGAGGAAGGTATGGAAGAGCAGGCACCCGGCCGAATCGCGCACGTGCGTGGCGTTCGTATCCGGCGCGCTCTCCGGATCGGAGCTGGAGAGCCCCGTCGGGCAATCGTAGCCGTCGGCGTCCCACTGATCCCAAACGGCCTTCGCGCCGTCGTAGACCGTCGCCTGCGACCCGGTGATGCTCGCGGGCAGGAACGGGTGGAACAGCTTTGCGAGCAGCATCACGTGATCGCTCTGGATGGTGGCGATGTCGTCCACCGACACCTTGCCGCTGCTCGCCGTCTTCGCCTTGAGCAGCTCGGCGATCCGAGCGTAGCGGACGGCGGTCGGGTCGCTCCAGTCGAAGCTCAGGTATCCGGGGTAGAGGCCGGAGACGACCCCCGTTCCCAAGGGGCTGCCGTCGTCGGTGTACCCGGCCGGATCGCTGTTCGCGGTGGCGATGTACCCCTTCGTCGGCTTCACCGCGCAAGCCGGGGCCGCGCAGGCATGCGGGAGCTGGTTGTCCGGCACCCAGCACGCCGCCTTGGGAAGGTTGGCGCCGGTGCCTGCGCAGTTGTCGCCGGGATTTCCGCTCCCCCACTCCGCCGAGCCGTCGCCTGGCAGCGGCAGCCAGGGCAGCAGCGGGATGCCGTTCGGCGCGGTTCCGACCCACGACCGGACCGGCACCAGCGCGTGCGGGTCGTAGCCGATGTTCCCCGCGTCGTCGGCGAGCACGAAGTTCTGCGCGCCGGTCCCGTAGTCCTTGAGGGCGTCGAAGGCGGTCCCCGCCGGCTTGGTGATGTCGCCGACGGCGCTGGCGGTGAGCAAGGAGAGGAACGCGCGCAGGTCGTGCGTGATCTCGTGGCCTGTCCAGCGCATGCTGATCGCGGTCTGGTGCGCCGGGTCGTAGTGGATGATCGGCCCGTGGTGGGGGACGATCAGCACGGGCGCGCTGGTGTTGGTGCCCGCGCGCACGGCGATGGGGAAGCTCTTGATGGTCAGCGCCACCGGGTTCCCATTGAAGAGGACCGCGCCGCATTGGGCGCTGGAGCCGCTGCCGCTGCAGGCCGTCAGCTGCTCGAGGTAGAGATCGGTCACGTCATAGCCGACCACGGTGGCGCCCCAGCCGACGTGCGCGCCGCGACCGATCTGCACCCCGGGCAGGCCGGGGAAAGCCCAGCCGAGCACGTTGAAGATGCTGCCATCGCCGGCCGTCATCGCCACCAGGTGGCCCAGCGGCGGGTACTCGAGAGAGAGATGAGGATCGTTGGCGACGATCGCCTTGCCGGTCGTCGAGTGCGCGCCGTCGACCACCCAGTTGTTCGACCCGGCGCCGGTGTGGATGGTGCCGAAGAACGGGCGCACGTCCTCCATTTCCGCGCGGAGCTGCGCCATCCCCGGGAGCCACGCCCCGGCGCCCCGCATGGCCGCGGTGGGGCCTCCGGCCGGAGGCGGCGAGGGGAAGCTGGGATCGGTGGGCGCCAGCGGGTACGCCTGCACCGGCTGGCGCGCGCGGACATAGGCGTTCATCTTGCCCAGGTCGAACAGCGGATTCGGGGTCACCCCGTCCGGCAGCGTCGGGCTGCCGTACACCTGCGCGAACAATCCGTAGTTCAGGTCCTCCTCGATCGTCTCGGAGAGGGAGAACTGCTGCAGCCGCGCCAGCGCCAGGATGTCCTGGAAGGTCCAGTGCGGAATGTCTCCCGGGGTCACGGCCGGAGGGGGAACCTGCGCGTACTCGCCGGGCAAGAGCGTCGGATGCTGCACCAGCCAGTCGACGTACGCGTTGATCCCGTTGAGGTACGCCTGCAGCTTGGCCTTGACCGTCGGGTCGTTGTCCAGGTCGGCGACCAGCGCGTCCTCGAGCTTCTGCCCGTCGCGGGTGACGAAGAAGGCGCGGAACTGCTTGTCCTGCGAAGTGATGCCGGATCCGAGAAGCTCGGACAGCTTCCCCTGCGCGGCGCGGCGGTACAGGTCCATCTGGAAGAGCCGATCCTGCGCGTGGATGTAGCCCTGCACGGCGAAGCAGTCGTTCTGCTGCGCGCAGAAGATGTGCGGGATGTCGTACTGATCGTAGGTCACGTCCACGTTGCCGGTGAGGCCGGCGATGGGAATGGTCGCCCGGTTCGGATCCGCCTGCGGCGTCTGCGAGGTGAACGTGACGGCCGCGGTCTGTCCCCGCGCGCTCGCGGTCACGGTCGCCGGCGCGGGATTCGCCGGCACCGTCGGCCGGTAGATCACGGCCGCCCCCTTGTTTCCGGAGAGCGATCCCGGACCGCTCAGAGACCAGGTCACCTCGCCCGCGATCTCAGGCGGGCTCGCGGTGACGGTCTGCGGGCCCTGGGTGGGAGCCTGGTTGCCGCTCGGAGTGATGCTGAGCGTGGGTTGAGGCTCGCTCCCTGCGCAGGCGGAGAAAAGGAGGACGAACACCGCTGCCAACATCCGGTTGCGCATCGACGTCTCCGCGAATTGAAGGCTACGTAACTGTCGGGCGCTTCTCTTTTCCTTGGAAGTCGTCCGCTGTCAACTCTTGTACGAGAATGCGTCCATGGACGCCGCCCTCGAACAGCTCATCCGCCAGCTCGACCTCGAAGCCCTGGAGCTCAACCTGTTCCGCGGTCAATCCAGCGATCTGGGCGGAAAGAGCGTCTTCGGCGGACAGGTGATCGGGCAGGGACTGGTGGCCGCGACGCGCACCGTGGAAGGGCGCTATCCGCATTCCCTGCACGCGTACTTCCTGCTGCCCGGCGACATGAGCGCGTCCATCGTCTACGACGTGGACCGCGTGCGCGACGGCCGCAGCTTCAGCGCGCGGCGGGTGCAGGCGATCCAGCACGGCCGCCCCATCCTCTCGATGATGGCCTCGTTCCAGGTGGAGGAGACCGGCATGGATCACCAGGCCGAGATGCCGCAGGTGCCGCCGCCCGAGTCCTTGCCGTCCGTCGTCGAGACGCGCGAACGCTGGATCGCGGAGGCCCGGCCGGGAGTTCCGGAGCGCGCGCGCGAGGCGCTGCGGCGGCCGCCGCCGATCGAGTTCCGCCCCATCGACGCGTGGAACCCGCTCAACCCGAGCGTCGCCGAGCCGCGCCAGGCGTTCTGGTTCCGCACCGTCGACCGCATGCCCGACGACCCGCTGCTGCACACCTGCATGCTGACGTATGCCTCGGACAACAACCTGATGCCCACCGCGCTGCGCCCGCACGGCGCGACCTGGATCGGCGGAGAGACGGTGGTCGCGAGCATCGATCACGCGATGTGGTTCCACCGGCCGGCGCGGGTGGACGAGTGGCTGCTGTACACCATGGACAGCCCCTCGGCGCAGAACGCGCGGGGGCTGGCGCGGGGCCTGATCTTCGATCGGGGGGGCCGGCTGGTGGCGAGCGTCGCGCAGGAAGGGTTGATGCGCCGGGCCACCCGGACCTGACCGGATGATCAGGTCCGGTGCGAAAGCTCGACATCCGGGAAAATCCCGGTACCCTGCCGTGCAACGGTGCGTTGCAGCTGGAGATTTTGGAGACGCGAGTGCGCGCATTCACCACCCTGCGGCGGCGCCGGGCGGGGGGTGCTGGACTCTACTCCAGGGTATTCCGTTATGCTCCGGCAGATGCGAATCCTCGTCGCCGCGCTGATCGCGTTGACGTCCGCCCGCGCCGCCGCCCAGGAAGGGGCCGCCCAGGAAGGGCCCTCGACGACCATCGAAGGGGACGCGCCGGAAGAGGCGGAATCGCACTCCATCCAGCCCCTCGGGCCCGCGCTGCTCTACACGCGGGAGCTGACCGACGAGGACCTGGCGCGGAAGTTCCGCGAGGACCTGCAATCGCTGGGGACCGTCGCGGTCGGATTCGCGGATCGCGGCCGGCTCCTCAACGGCGTGCAGATGCCCCGCGATCCTGCCTGGATCCTGGAGCGTCCGAATCTGGCCTTCGCCACCCGGGAGACGGTGGATGCGCTGGCCCTCGCCTTCCGCGCCGTGCGCCGCGAGTTCCCCGATTCCGCTCCAGGGCGCTTGAGCCACATGGGCGGGCGCGAGGGCGGCTACCTGCGCCCGCACCGCTCGCACCAGAACGGCCGCGACGCGGACGTCGGCTTCTACTACAGGAACGACCGCATCCCGCCCCGCGGCGTCTCGCGCGAGAAGCTGATGGATCCGGCGCGGAACTGGGCGCTGATCCACGCGCTGGTCACCGAGACCGACGTGCAGATGATCCTCGTCGACCGGAAGATCCAGGCCGTGCTGCGCAAGTACGCGCTCTCCATCGGCGAGGACGCCCGCTGGCTCGCGCAGGTGTTCGGCCGGGTGGTGAAGCACGCCCGCAGCCACCGCGATCACTTCCACGTCCGCTTCTACGC
>JBGQLA010000236.1:0-8271 GCA_041499865.1 Deltaproteobacteria bacterium | reverse complement strand
GATGAACGGGATCTCCTCCGTCCGCTCCGCCTTCGGCTTCCAGGCCGCGAGCGCCCGCACGTCCTGCTCGCGCACGCGCTTGCCGTCGAGGTTGCGGAGCAGCGACTCGAGCACGATGCGCAGGCTCACCGGGAGGCGCGATACCTCGCCGAGCCCCTGCTTCTGCACTTCCGGCAGCGAGTAGAACGATCCGTGGCTGAAGCTCTGTTTGAAGTCCATGGCGGTCGCTCATATAGGCGATCCGGGCCGCGGCTGCTACTGCTTGCACGCTTTCGAACAACAAGCTCGCCCCGGAACGTCATCCGGCGTGCGCGATGCGCGGCGGTGTCCGGCTTCCCCATCTTCCAGGGAGGCGAGCTGCCCTCCGACGTGGAGCTCTTCGTCACGCTCGCCTGGCGCTTGACGCAGCGTCCCGGCCGGGGTGTTCTCCCGCGCCGCATGAGTACGCTCCTTCTCGTCCGCCACGGCCAGGCCTCCGCCTTCGAAGACAACCACGACCGGCTCTCCTCGCTGGGCGAGCGGCAGGCGCGGCTGCTCGGCGAGTCGTGGCGCCAGCGCCGCCTCCAGGTCGACCGCGTCTTCTCCGGACCGCGCGTCCGCCAGCAGCGCACGGCGGAGATCGCCGCCGAGGCGGCTGGCCTGCCGGCGCCGGTGGTCGTCGAAGGGCTCGACGAGATGTGCGTCGAGCCGCTCTTCCGCGAGCACCTGCCCGACCTGTTCGCGAAGCACGCGCACCTGGCGGCGCTGGGCGACGCAATGCTGGCGGCGGACGGGAACGCGGCGCGGGCGAGGGGATTCGCCCGCCTCATCGAGGCCGGGCTCCAGCTCTGGGTGCGCGGAGAGGTGAGCGCCTTTGGGGTGGAGTCGTGGGTGCAGTTCCAGGCCCGGGTGCGGCACGCGCTCTCCGTCCTGCGGGCGGATGCGCGCGGGCTGCGCGTCCTGGCGTTCACCTCCGCGGGTCCGGTCGCGTCCGCCGTGCAGCTCGCCCTGGGAGCGGACGACAGCGCCGCGCTGTCCTTGGCTTTCCGGGTGCGCAATTCGTCGGTTTCGCAGTTCCTCTTCTCGGGCGAGCGGCTCTCGCTCGTCTCGTTCAACGAGACGCCGCACCTTCCCGATGCGGCCTTGATCACGGAGCGCTGATGGACTTCTCGATCTCGGAACGGGCGCTGGACCTGCGCGGGCGTGTGCGGGAGTTCGTGCGGCGGGAAGTGGTGCCGCTGGAGACGCTGCTCCCGGGCGCCTGGAGCGCGCTGGAGCCCAGGCTGCGCGAGGTGCGCGCGAAGGCGAAGGCGGCCCGGCTGTGGGCGCCGGATCTGGGGGTGCCGCTGGAGGACTTCGCCGTGCTCTCCGAGGAGCTGGGGCGGAGCCCGCTCGGGCACTACTGCGTCAACGCGCAGGCGCCGGACATCGGGAACATGGAGCTGATCGAGCTCGCCGGCAGCGACGCGCAGAAGGCGCGCTGGTTGAAGCCGCTGAAGGCCGGCGAGATCCGCAGCTGCTTCTCCATGACCGAGCCGGAGCACGCCGGGTCCAATCCGACCTGGATGTCCACCCGCGCGGTGCTCGAGGACGGCCACTGGGTGATCGACGGGCACAAGTGGTTCACCAGCTCGGCGGACGGGGCGGCGTTCGCGGTGGTGATGGCGGTGACCGATCCGGAGGCGCCGCCGCACCTGAGGGCCTCGATGATCCTCGTCCCCACCGACACTCCGGGATTCGAGCGGGTGCGGAACATCCCGGTGATGGGGCATGCGGGGGAAGGCTGGCCGACGCACGCGGAGATCCGCTACACGCGCTGCAGGGTCCCCGAGGACAACCTGCTCGGCGGCCGCGGCGCCGGCTTCGCGCTGGCGCAGGAGCGGCTGGGGCCGGGGCGGATCCACCACTGCATGCGCTGGATCGGGATCTGCGAGCGCGCGTTCGAGATGATGTGCCGCCGTGCTGCGGAGCGCGAGCTGGCACCCGGCAAGCCGCTGGCTACGCGGCAGACGGTGCAGGAGTGGATCGCCGACAGCCGCGCCGCGATCGACGCCGCGCGCCTGATGGTGCTGCACGCGGCGTGGAAGATGCAGCGGGTCGGGCAGCGAGAGGCGCGGGTGGAGGTCTCGACCATCAAGTTCTTCGTCGCCAACGTGCTGCAGGAGGTGCTCGACCGGTCGGTGCAGGTGCACGGCGCGCTCGGGGTCACCGACGACACGCCGCTCGCGTACTGGTACCGGCACGAGCGCGCGGCGCGCATCTACGACGGCCCCGACGAAGTGCACAAGGGGGTGGTGGCGCGGCGGGTGCTGCGCGGGTTCGGGATGGAGATCAAGTGATCGCGGACGCGCCACGTCCGGTCCGCGCGGGCGAGGAGCTGGACCTCGCGCGGGTGGCCGCGTTCCTGCGCGCGCAGGGCCTGCCCGGGGAGGACCTGTCGCAGGAGCAGTTCCCCAAGGGCCATTCGAATCTCACCTATCTGGTGCGCGCCGGCGGCCGCGAGTACGTGCTGCGCCGCCCGCCCGCCGGCAGCAAGGTGAAGAGCGCCCATGACATGGGGCGCGAAGCGCGGATCCTCCTCAAGCTGCAGCCGGTGTTTCCCCTCGCGCCGCGGGTGGTGGCGCTCTGCGACGACCCTTCCGTGCTCGGGGCGCCGTTCTATCTGATGGAGCGGATCCGGGGCACGATCCTGCGGGGCCCGGAGCCGCGCGGGATCACGATCTCGCCGGAGCAGGCGCGCGGCATCGGGGTCTCGTTCGCGCGGACGCTGGCGGCGCTGCACGCGGTGGATCATCGCGCCGCGGGGCTGGAGGGAAAACCGCAGGGGTACGTGCGGCGGCAGGTGGAGGGCTGGACGAAGCGTTGGGTGGACGCGCGCACCGAGGACGTTCCGGAGGTGGACGCGATCGCCCGCTGGCTGGCGGAGCGGATTCCCGCGGAGAGCGCTTTGGCGTTCATCCACAACGACTTCAAGTACGACAACCTGGTGCTCGATCCGTCGGATCCCACCCGGGTGGTCGGGGTGCTCGACTGGGAGATGTCCACGGTCGGGGACCCGCTGATGGACCTGGGCACGGCGCTCGGGTACTGGGTGGAGGAGGGCGATTCCGAGCCGCTCAAGGCGTTCGCGTTCGGGCCCACCTTCCTGCCGGGAAGCCTGACGCGGGACCAGGTGGTGCAGGAGTATGCGCGAGCGGCGGGACGGGAGCTGCCGCCGATGCTCTTCTACACCTGCTTCGCGCTGTTCAAGACGGCGGTGGTGGCGCAGCAGATCTATCGCCGGTACGTGGAGGGGCTGACCAAGGACGAGCGCTTCGCCGCGCTGGGGCTGGGCGTGCGCATCCTCGCGCAGGCGGCTCTCGAGGCGACAAGCCGCGGAAGATTCTGAGGTTTCCACAAATACGACCGGTCGTGCTTTTTTCCCTTGCGCTTCCGCGCGGGGGAGGCCATAGTCACCGCCCATGACGAAGGGCCTGCAAACCCGCGAGCGCATCCTGGACACGGCGTTCCGCCTGGCCGCCCGGGACGGCCTCGATGGCCTGAGCCTCTCCGGCCTTGCCGGCGAGCTGGGCTTGTCGAAGAGCGGGCTGTTCGCGCACTTCGGCTCCAAGGAAGAGTTGCAGCTGGAGATGCTGCGGACGGCCTCCGAGCGATTCGTCGCCAGGGTGCTGGTCCCTTCCTTCCGGCAGCCCCGCGGGCTGCCGCGGGTGAAGGCGCTCTTCGAGAACTGGCGCCGCTGGGCCACCGATCCCGCGCTCCCCGGAGGCTGCATCTTCGTCGCCGCGGCGGCGGAGCTCGACGACCGCGAGGGCGGCCCCGTGCGCGCCTACGTCGTCTCCCAGCAGAAGTCCCTGCTGGAGGCGGTGGCCCGGGCGGCGCGGCTCGCCATCGAAGTGGGGCATTTCCGCCGCGATCTCGACGTCGATCAGTTCGCTTTCGAGTTCCTCGGCATCTATCTGGCGTTCCACCAGGCGCACCGGCTCTTGCGCGACCCGCGCACCGAGCAGCGGGCGCGGCGCGCGTACACGCGCCTGGTGGCGGACGCCGCACCCGGCAGTGACTGAAGGAGGAGCGCATGACCCCGAGAAGCCTGGTTCGTCTGGAAAAAAGCACGACCGGTCGTATTGTTAAAGCCGCGGTCCGGGTCCTGGATGCGGTCGCGCCCGAAACCGCGCAGCGGCTGGCGTTCGACTGGTTCGGCAAGCCGCAGCGGCGGGTGGAGAAGCCGTTCATCGTCGGGCACCGGTTTGCCCTGACGGAGGACGGCTCCGACCTCGCGGTGTGGGATTGGGGCGACGGCCGGACGGTGCTGCTGGTGCACGGGTGGAACGGGAACGCCGCGCAGTTCTCGGGATTCGTGCCGCCGCTGCTCCGCGCCGGGTACTACGTGGCGGCCCCGGACTTGCCGGCCCACGGGTCGTCCTCGGGCGCGCGCACGAACGTGCGGGCGATGGCCGACGCGCTGCTCCGGCTGGGGCGCAGGGTGGGACCGGTGCACGCGGTGATCGCGCACTCGCTGGGCGCGGCGGCGACCGTCATTGCCCAGGCGGAGGGTCTCGGCGCGGAGAGGACCGTGCTGATCGCGCCTCCCGCCGATCTCCCCCGGTATGCAGGGCTGTTCGGACGTGCCCTGGGCCTCTCCGCGCGCTCGACGGCGGGGCTGCTCGCGCGCCTGGATCGGGCATTCGGGGGACGCGCCGCGATCGATCTGGTGAGCCTCGCGCGGCGGCAGACGTCGCCGATGCTGGTGCTGCACGACCCGCAGGATCGCGAGGTCCCGTTCGCCGACGCGCGCGCCCTCGCCGGGGCGTGGCCCGGAGCAAGGCTGGAGACGCTGAGCGGGGCGGGGCATACCCGCGCGCTCCGCCACCCGGACGTGATCTCCCGGGCGGTCGGGTTCGTGGCGGAAGCGCGGCCCCTCGCGCTCAGCGCGTGAGCGGGCCCGTCTTCGCCCGCGTGGCGCGCAGGTAGTCCGCGGGGCCGAGCAGGACCTGCGTGCCGCGGATCCCGGCCGAAACGGAGATGACGTCGAACAGCTCGATGGTCTCGTCGGCGTAGGCCGGGTATTCCTTCCGCGCTCCGAGGACGGTGACGCCCCCGCGGACATATCCGGTCAGCGGCTGCACCTCGCGCAGCGGAACCATCTCCACGCTCCGGTCTCCCGAGAGCCGCGACGCGGCCTTGAAGTCCAACTCCGACCCCCGCGGGCACCACCGCGAAGAGCACACCGCCGCGATCCCCGCGGCAGACCAGCGTCTTGAACACCTGCTCGGGCGGCAAGCCGATCTTTCGCGCCACCGCCTCCGCCTAGAGGTCGGCCTCGTCGACCTCGTACTCCCGCAGCTCGTACCGGATTCCGAGCGCGTCGAGGATGCGCGCCGCGTTGGTCTTCATGCGGTCACCATATTCCCAGCCGCCGCCGGGCGTTCGCGTCGGACTGTTCGGTTCTCAACTCGTTCCGGAACGGGCCGCAGTGCGTCAAGACTGGATGGCGCGCAGCCGAGGCCACGCATCTTTCACGTCCTGAACTCGTTCCGGAACGGGACGCGGCGCGTCAGGGCTGGCGCGGGCAGCCGAGGAACTGTTCACTCCGGAACTCGTTCCGGAACGAGTTCCGTTCCCGGCCCCGCGCGCGGTCCGCCTAGATGGACGCTTCCCAGAAGTTCCTTGCGGCGGCGCCGGGCTCGCCAAGCACGGGCCGGGCCTCGTCCCGGGCGGCCTCCAGGGCTCGCGCGTGGCGCTCGAGCAGCGCGGAATCGGCCGCACCCGCGCCCAGGGCGGCGACCAGCTCCACCGCCGCGCCCCGCAGGAACGCCTGCAGCAGCGGCAGGGCCGTGGCGATCGCCAGCGACGCCCCCAGCGCCCGGAGCAGGTCGACCCGCGCGCGCTCCAGGTCCTCCGCCCGGCCGGCGCCGCTCTTCGCAGCGCTGAACGCGCGCAGGAACGCCTCCAGCGCCTGCCGGACGGCGTCGCGCTGGGCCTGGGTAGCCGGTTCCTCCCGCAGCGAACGGCCCAGCAGCTGCGCCATCATCCGCCTCCCGAACGTCGCCTGCGTGGCCTGTCCCGTTACCGGCGGCATGCCTCCCATCAAGCGCACGGGGCCTGGGCCTCGGGGCATGGGGGCGGACATCTTCAGCATCGGCCCGACCGCCGGCGCTCCCAAGGCTCCCATCTCCCATCCCGCGGGCATCGCCACGGGCTGCACCACCGTCCGCCGGGCGCCGCCTTTGCTCACCACCTCGTCGTCGGCCACGACGAACGCCGTCAGCCGGGTGAGCACGGTGTGGCGGATGGAGAGGGCCACGATCTCCTTCTTCGCCGCCTCGGACTGCGAGCCGCGGAACTCGTCCTCCAGGTCGGCGATGCGGGCGCGCGCCCAGAGATGCTCGATGGCCGCGAGAGGCGCTTCGCGGGCCTCGACCTCCTGCTCGAACCGGCCGCCGCCGGCAAGCTGCCCCGTGACCTTCACGCGCCGTCCGCCGGACCGGAAGAAGACGGTCGAGGCCCGGCCGGCGAACAGGTCCGGCATCCGCGAGGGCGCCATCTCCGGCGCCTCGCCCTCGATGCGCAGCCCGGTCACCAACGGTGTCCCGATCTCCCGCCCAACCGCTTGCAGCGCTTCCTCCAGCCGCGCCCCGGGCTCCACCAGCGTGCTGGTGCCCCCGCCCAGCGCCGAAAGGCGCCGGAGGAAGCCGCCGTTCACCGCCGTGTCGATCCCGACCGTGAACACGCGTGCCTCGCCCACCTCCGCCTGCAGCCGCTTCAGCACGGAGGACTCGTCGCCCACCTGCCCGTCGGTGAGCAGCACGACCACCGGGGCGCGGCCGGCGCTTTCCGGCAGCGCGCGGATCTGCTGCAGCGCTTCGCGCATCGCCCCGTCCAGCTCGGTTCCGCCCCGCGCGAAGATCGCGCGCAGCCAGCTCTCGCCCCGCTCGATGCCACCCTCGTCCGCCTGCTGGAAGCCGCCCGGCATCCACTCGACGACGTCGTCGAAGGCCTGCACCATGAACCGGTCGCGCGGCCCCAGGGTGCGCAGGAGCAGCGCGCAGGCGCGCGCCGCGGAGGCCATCTTCGGGCCCTGCATCGATCCGGACCGGTCGAGCACGAACACCACGTCGCGCGGGGCGCCGAGGAACCCGGCGCGGGCCGGCGGCAAGAGCGAGAGCAGCGCGAACCCGCCGTGCACCAGGAGATGCGACTTCACCTGCTCCGAGGCGATCCGCCAGCGGAGCACGAAATCGCGGTCCAGCGGCTCGTGCTCGCGCGAGAGCGCGACCCGCAGGCTCTCCGGCCCCGAGGAAGTGCTCACCGCGTGCTGCGAGCAGGCCAGGTCGGGGAACCCGCCGAACAGCTCCACCTCGATCCCGAGCGACACCTTGGGATCGAACCCCGGAACCAGCCGGGGCGGGGTGATCCGCGACGCATCCGGCACGGTGGTGCTGTCCTGCACCACCCCATGCCCGACGGGCTCGCGCGGCAGCTCCTGGCCACCGACGAAGCGGGGCGCCACGACGGTGGGCAGGCGCAGCTCGGTCCGCCCATCCTCGAAGAACGAGAGCCGCTCGCTGTACGTGAGCCGCACCGTGACCGCGTCGCCGGGGGTGACGTTCCCCACCTGGACGGTGAAGACGTCGTCGCGCTCCTGCTCCAGCAGCGCCGCCCGCCGCCCCTGGTCCAGCGCCTCCGCGTACTGCCTGCGCGCCTCGCCGCGCTCCTCGATGTGTCCGCGCACGATCCGCTTGCCGATCTGCATCTCGAACCGGCTGACCGCGCTGCCGCCCGCCAAGGGAAAGACGTAGACCGCTTCGATCGTTTCCGCGAACGGGTTGCCGAACTTCTGCTCGACCGTCACCTCGGCCACCCGGTCCGCCACGCGTGCGCGGATCTGCACGCTCTCCAGCGGGAGCGGCTGCTCCTTCGCCTTCAGCGACCCGAGCCTGCGCGCGCCGCCGGAAGGGATGTCCACCATCGGGATTGCCAGCCTCATCGCCTGCCTCCCAGCGCTGCCAGCGCCGCTCGAATCTTCCCTTCCAGCGCCGCGGGATCCCGCAGCTGCCAACCTTCCTCGACGATCAGACGCACTCCCGGCTCGACCGCGACCTCGCGCAGGCGCATGGCCGGAGGCGGACTCGCCTCCACAGCTCTGGCCTCCGCCGCCACCGACTCCACCAGCGCCTTCAGCTCGGCGTCGCTGCGCCCATACAGCCGCTGCTGGATCTGCGCCAGCGGCAGCTCGAGCGCCTGCAGGGCCTTGATGGCGAGCAGCTGCAGCAGGTGCCGCTCCGCGTACTG
>JBGQLA010000235.1:0-8320 GCA_041499865.1 Deltaproteobacteria bacterium | reverse complement strand
CGCCTCGCGGAACGGATAGAGGTTCACCACCACCAGGTCGATGGGCTGCACCCCCTGCTTCTGCATGTCCGCCTGGTCGGAGGAGAGCTTGCGGCGGGCGAGGATGCCGCCGTGCACCTTGGGGTGGAGCGTCTTCACCCGGCCGCCCAGCATCTCCGGCGCGCCGGTGAAGTCCTGCATCTGGGTGACGTTGATGCCCTCCTTCGCCAGCGCGGCGGCGGTCCCGCCGGTGGAGAGGATCTCGATCCCCAGGCCCGCAAGGCCGCGGGCGAACTCCACCAGGCCGGTCTTGTCGGAGACGCTGATCAGGGCACGGGCGACGGTCATGACGCGGCTCCATACCACAGGTAGAATGGCCGGCATGCAGACCGCGGTGGCGCGCCCCCAGGTGGTTTTCCTCCTGCTCGCGGCGGGCGTTCTGGCGGTCGAGAGCGTGGCGCTCGCGTCCCGGGCCATGGTCCTGCACCCCGGCACCGTGCCGGCCGCGGTCATCTTCGACCTCTGCGTGGTGCCCGCCTTGCTTTGGTGGGCCCTGGTGGTGCAGCGCGGCCTCGCCCGTCGCCGGACGATCGCGCGCGTCGCGGTGGTCTCGGTCGCGTTCTGCGCGCTGCTTTTCGGCCGCGAGGTGCGGCTCCTCGCACTCCCCCTGGAACTGGCGCTGCTCTGGGTGGCGGCGGTCTCGGTAGGGCGGGCGCTGCGGGCGCGCGGCGCCGCGGACGCCGCCACCGCGCTGCGGACCAGCCTCGCCGAGGGGCTGGGCGATTCGCCGGCGCCTCGGCGTGCGACCCCGCGCCGGGCTAGTCGTCGTCCTCGTCGGGCGCCGGCCGCGGCGCGTCGTCGTCCGCGATCACCCGCAGCTTGGAGAGGCCGCGCATCTCCAGCTGACGGACCCGCTCGCGGGTGAGGTTCATGATCACCCCGACCTCCTCGAGCGTGATGCCGGCGCGGTCCGCCACGTCCAGCGCGCAAGTCTCGGACAGCTCCCAGAGCTCCTTGTCGGGGAAGTTCATCTTCACCGACCCGGTGCGCGGGTTCACGTCCACGTAGAGGTTGTACTTGCAGGAGACGTACGGGCAGGGCCGCTCGCCCTCGGCGCAGTCGCCGCGCGTCTTCGGCCGGGTCGCGTCCAGCTCGGCCATCAGCCCCTGCAGCTCCGGCTCCAGGCCGCCTGACGCCGCCTGCTGCCGGAACAGCCGCGCCATCTCCTTGCGGCTCATGGTCCGCGCCCGCTGGCGCGGCCTGTCGTCCAGAGGCTCCTCGACGACGGGGAGAATGGTCCTCTTTGGCTCGCTCATGAAGCCTTACCCCTTCCCGGGCTCTTCCCGTGCGGTGATTTCGGAGACCGTTCTCTCCATGTCCTTGACGAATTGATCGGCGTGCCTGCGCGTCTCGGCGAGGAGCCGATCCAGCTCCTTGCGCCGCGAAGGCCTCAGCTCCGGCCGCTCCGCGATCGCCTGCTCCAGCGCCGCGAACAGCTCGTCCAGCGAGCGCTCGACGCCGTCGAGCTGGCCGCGGAAGAAGATGAACGAGTGCCGGATCTCCTCCAGCGTCATCCCTTCGTCCATCAGCGACTTGATCACGTGGATGCGGCGGACCGCGCTGGCCGGATAGAGGCCCTTCGAGCCACGGTGCTTGCCCTTCTCGCCGACCCGGCGGCTGCGCGGGAGCAGCCCGAGCTGGACGTACTTGCGGAAGGTGGCCTGGGCGAGCTTGATGCCGCGGGGCGCGAAGAAGTCGACGATCTGCGTGGCGGAGATGCCCTGCGGATTCTCCGCCTCGAGCGCGTCGAAGTCTTCGGATCCGCGCTGCGCCATTGCCCCCTCGAGCAAGACCAGTCCCCCCGCCGCTCCCCTGCCCGCCCGGCGATGCTTTGAATAGCATCGCGTGAATGCATTCGCAGGAGTAGCGTATCTTGAGTAGCGTGTCAACACGGTGGCGGCCAGCGGGTTCACGGTCCCTAATTCCGCATTTCACGAGCGCACTCGTCAACGGGTGAGGAAACGAACTCCGCTCGACGCAGGCGCACCCACCGCTGTCTTCGGTACGGGAAAAAACGCTCCGCGCTGGAGCGGCGCGAGGCTGCGCGAGCTTGCGAAAAGAGGTCCGGCGCGATCGCGGCGGGATCGCGCAAGCCGCGCGAGCACCGCAGTTTTTTCCCCGAGCCCGCGGAGCCCCGGCGGGCGCCGCCTACGGGGTCAGATCGACGTCGAGGCGGTGCTCCACTCCGTCCTTCACGTTCACTTCGGCGGCGCGCCAGCGCTCGACGTACGGCGAGCCGACGCGCACCGAGTGATGCCCGGAAGGCAGTTCCAGGACCAGCGGCGTCATCCCCCGCAACCTGCCGTCGACGTAGACCTCGGCGTCCACCGGGCGCGAAGTGATCCGCAGATCCCCGTGCGCCGGCGCGGGCGAGCCGACGATCGCCGATTCGATGAAGCGGCGCGTCTTGCGCGGGGCCGCCAAGAGGAGCGCGACGGGAAGAGCGAGGATCAGCGCCGCGGCGCAGAGCGCGATCGACTTGAGCAGCCTGCGCCGCGGCGGCGGCACGGTGGCGAACAGCGGCTGCCCCGGCTCGAGGCGGCGGGAATCGCCTGGCGAGGGACGGCCCGCCGGCGGCGGCGCGGATCGCGACACCTTCGCGGAGCCCGCCTTGCACGCCGTCATCGCGTCCAGGGCGTTCGCCTCCAGCCACTCCGCGAGAGCGCGGTCCGGATCGCTGGGCGGAGGACAGGCGAGGAGCAGCGCGGCCGCCATCTCCGAAGCGGTGGCGAAGCGATCGCCGGGATCCGGCGCCGTCGCCCGCTCGATCACCGCGCGCAACGCCGGACCGCAACCGACGTCCGCTGCTTCGGCGATCACCCGGCCCAGCGAGAAGATGTCCGCGGGGGGGCCGACCCGTTCCCCGCGCGCCTGCTCGGGCGCCATGTACCCGCGCTTTCCTTTCGGCCCGGCGCCCGGCTGCTTCACCTCGACGCTGCCGGCGGCGCGGGCGACGCCGAAGTCGCCGAGGTACACCGCCCCGGAACGCGAGAGCAGCACGTTGTCCGGCGCGACGTCGCGGTGGACGAGGCGAAGCGGCTCCCCGTCAGGGGCTCTCGCCGTGTGCGCCGCGTGCAAGGCATGCGCAACCTGCACTCCGATATGCGCCGCCAGCGCCTCCGGCATCACCGCGTTCTGCCGCCGCGCCACCTTGAGGACGCTGCGCAGCGAGGCGCCGTCGACGAACTCGAGGACGAAGACCGGGCCCTGCTCCTCGGTCTCGAGATAGTCGATGGCGGCCACGATCCCGGGGTGGTGCAAGGCCCCCACCACCCGGGCCTCCTCGGCGAGCATCGCCGCGACGCGCGGATCGCCGCGCCGCTCCGGGGCGAGCACCTTGATCACCACCCGGCGGCGGAATGCTCCGGCTCCCTGCAACTCCGCGAGCCAGACCTCTCCCATGCCGCCGAGCCCGAGGCGCTGCTCGAGCACGTATCTGCCGCCGATGCGTTCGCCTGCCTGCAAGAGTCACCCTGCGTTCCTTGACACATCCGGGTGCGTACTTACTGTAGCGCCGCACTGCGGCAGGCCCTACTCGCCGCGAAATGATTCAGGGAGAGAAACAGAAAATGGCGAAAAAGATCATCGGAATCGACCTGGGGACGACGAACTCCGTAGTCGCGATCATGGAGGGGCGCGACCCCAAGGTGATCGAGAACGAGGAGGGCAGCCGGCTCACGCCCTCGGTCGTCGGCTTTGCCAAGGACGGCGAGATCCTCGTCGGGCAGGTCGCGCGGCGCCAGGCGATCACCAACCCCGAGAACACCGTCTACTCGATCAAGCGCTTCATGGGCCGCAAGTTCGAGGAGACCACCAGCGAGCAGAAGCGCGTCCCCTATCACGTGGTGAAGGGCGACAACGGGGACGCCGTGATCGACGTGCAGGGCAAGAAGTGGAGCCCTCCGGAGATCAGCGCCAAGGTCCTGCAGAAGCTGAAGCGGGCCGCCGAGAACTATCTCGGCGACACCGTCACCGAGGCGGTGATCACCGTCCCCGCGTACTTCAACGACGCCCAGCGGCAGGCCACCAAGGACGCGGGCCGCATCGCAGGCCTGGAAGTGCGCCGCATCATCAACGAGCCCACCGCGGCGGCGCTGGCGTACGGCCTGGACAAGAAGAAGGACGAAGTGGTCGCGGTCTTCGACTACGGCGGCGGCACCTTCGACATCTCGGTGCTGGAAGTCGGCGAGAACGTGGTCGAGGTGGTCGCCACCAACGGCGACACGCACCTCGGCGGCGACGACATGGATCAGAAGATCATGGACTGGCTGATCCTGGAGTTCCGCGGCGAGACCGGCATCGACGTGAGCAAGGACAAGATGGTCCTCCAGCGCCTGAAGGAGGCGTCGGAGAAGGCGAAGATCGAGCTCTCCAGCACCATGGAGACGGAGATCAACCTGCCCTTCCTCACCGCCGACCAGACCGGCCCCAAGCACCTGGTGAAGCGGCTCAGCCGCTCGAAGTTCGAGCAGATGTGCGAGGACCTGTTCCAGCGCGCGCTCGAGCCCACCAAGAAGTGCCTGGCGGACGCGAAGAAGAGCCCGAAGGAGATCGACGAGGTGATCCTGGTCGGCGGCGCCACGCGCGTGCCGAAGCTGCAGCAGATCGTCAAGGACTTCTTCGGGAAGGAGCCCAACCGCTCCGTGAACCCGGACGAGGTGGTGGCGATCGGCGCGGCGGTCCAGGGCGGCGTGCTCACCGGCGAGGTGAAGGACATCCTCCTCCTCGACGTGACCCCGCTCTCCCTCTCCATCGAGACGCTGGGCGGCGTCGCCACCCCGCTGATCCCGCGGAACACCACCATCCCCACCAAGAAGTCGGAGGTGTTCAGCACCGCCGCGGACGGGCAGACCAGCGTCGAGGTGCACGTGCTGCAGGGCGAGCGCCCGATGGGGCGCGACAACAAGACGCTCGGCCGCTTCCACCTGGACGGCATCCCGCCCGCCCCGCGCGGCGTGCCGCAGATCGAGGTCACCTTCGACATCGACGCGAACGGCATCGTCCACGTGATGGCCAAGGACCGCGCGACCGGCAAGGAGAACAAGATCACCATCACCTCCACCTCCGGCCTCTCCAGGGACGACATCGACAAGGCGGTGAAGGAGGCCCAGGCGCACGAGGCCGAGGACAAGCAGCGGCGCGAGGAGATCGAGACCCGCAACCGCGCCGACAACCTCGCGTACGCGACCGAGAAGTCGCTCAAGGACCTGGGCGACAAGATTCCGCCGGAGACGAAGAGCGATCTGGAAGCGAAGGTGAAGGCGGTGCGCGACGCGCTCAACGGGACCGACGTCGAGGCGGTGAAGAACGCCACCGAGACGCTGATGCAGGCCTCGCACAAGATGGCGGAGCAGGCCTACAAGGCCACCGGCGGCGCGCCGGGCGAGCCGGGCGCAGCCGGCCCCGGGGCGGCAGGCCCGGCCGGCGAACAGCCGGCCGGCGGCGCAAAGAAGGACGACGTGGTGGATGCTGAATTCGAGGAGCAGAAGTAACGTCACAGGGCTGGCGGCGTCCGCAGACCCCCCCTCTTGCTGACGCCCCGCCGGGAGGCGGAACCCTTCGGGGTTCCGCCTTTCGTGTTTGCTCCGGCCGCCGAAGGCGGCTTGGGAGCAACGCACTTTCTGGGGTTCAATGCTGAAGATCGCCACCTGGAACGTGAACGGCATCCGCGCGCGGGCCGCGGAGGCGCTGCAGTTCGTCGAGCGCGAAGCGCCGGACATCCTCTGCCTCCAGGAGATCAAGGCGTCGCCCGGGGACGTTCCCGCTCCGCTCTGCGATCTGGCCGGGTACTGGCGCTTCTGGCACGGACACAAGGGCTACTCCGGCGTCTCCCTGCACCTGCGCAAGAGCACCTTCCCCGGGCGCCCGCGCTTCACGCATCCGGAGTTCGATCACGAGACCCGCATCGTCAGCGCGCGGCTGGGCGATCTGCTGATCGCCTCGTCGTACGTGCCGAACGGCGGCAAGGACCTGCCGGCGAAGATCCGCTTCCTCGAAGGGCTGGAGCGGTTCGCCGCCACGGCGCAGGCGGACGGGGTGAAGCTCCTGCTCTGCGGCGACCTCAACGTCGCGCGCGAGGAGCGCGACGTCCACCCGAAGCTGCGCAAGCAGGACCAGATCGGCACCACCCCGCTGGAGCGGGAGCTGTTCGCCAAGCTCCTCTCGCGCGGCCTGGTCGACCTGGGCCGGAAGTTCGCGCCCGACGACGATCGGCTCTTCACCTGGTGGGCGCCCTGGCGGAACCTGCGCGAGCGCAACATCGGGTGGCGCATCGATTATGTCCTCGCCGCCGCCGCGCTTGCGGAGAAGGCCACCGCCTGCGCGGCATTCCGCGAGTTCGGCACCAGCGACCACGGCCCCCTACAGGCGATCTTCGACGTCGCTGCACCTGTTTACGAGGCCGCGCCCGAACCCGAGCAAAGCGCCCCGCCGATTTCCGCCGGCCAGATTCCGCTCCTTTAGCGCCTTCCCGCGCACACCTGCCGCCCGCGGCGCACGGGCGACCCCTTTCGACCTTCACGCGCGATTCTCTAGGTTTGCTCTCGTGTTCTGGGCAAAGACCTACGACCGCAGCAAGACGCTGGCTGCGGCCGAGAAGGCGCGCTCTCGCGGACGGGTCCGCAAGGCGGTGCGCTGCTACCTCAAGGTCCTCGAGCACGCGCCGGACGATCACGTGGTGCGCTCGAAGGTCGCCCCGCTGCTCGCCCGCGCCAAGCGGTGGGACGAGTCGCGGCAGAACTTCGACAAGGCGGCCAACGGCTATCTCGACGCCGGTTTCGTGCCGAAAGCGATCGCCGTCTGGACGGTGGCGGCGCAGACGTTTCCGGAGCAGGTCGACTACTGGGAACGGATCGCGAACGAGCAGGTGAAGCGGGGCAAGCGGCAGGACGCGGTGCTGGCCCTGCTGCAGGGGCGCTCGATGCTCAGCCGCAAGCGGCAGCGGCCGCTGGCGGTCCTGCTGTTGCGCCAGGTGCTGGAGCTGGAGCCCGGCCACCTCGACGCCACCCTCGACCTCGCCGACCTGCTGCGGCGCGACGGCCTGCGCGACGAGGCCAAGCGGCTCCTCGCCGGGCTCCTGGTCCGCATCGGAAAGGTCCGCAGCCTGCGCCGCAGGGTGCGGTTCGCGCAGTTTCGCATCGAGCCGTCGCTCCGCGCCGCGCTCGACTGGGTTTTCGCTCGCTGACGTTCACACGAAGAGAAGGAGGACGCGATGGAACGCCTTTATTTCTGGCCGACGAATCCCGCGGCGTCGCTGTTTACGCTCTGGGTTCTCAGCCAGGTTTTCCTCTACGCGGCGCGGGTGCCGGTGCATCGCGCGCTGCGCGAGGTCGGCCGGCTGCTCGGCGGCGTCTTCCGGATCGGCGCGCGCTGGTGCCGCGGGCTGGCGGGCGTCGCCGCGCGCCGTGACCACGAGATGATCGTCGAGATGGGCAAGGGGGACACCGAGGCCAAGATTGGCCGCGAGTTCCACCGCATCGAGGGCGCGTTCGCCAAGGAGCTGGCGCGCTACCCCGACCTGCACCGCAAGCTCGACGACGTGGTGACGAAGGTGGACGCCGACTTCCAGGAGTGCGCGACCGCCGCCCCGGCCGCGCCGGGCTGGAGCGACGCGGTGGCCGCGGTGGCGAAGATGCCGCCCAACGGCGATCCGGTGGTGCGCAAGGTGCTGGAGGAGATCCAGAAGTCCGCGGTGGCCGGCGAGAAGAAGGCCCTGCAGGAGTTCCGCGAGGCCACCTCGAAGAAGCACAAGATCCTCTCCAGCATGGCCCCCGCCTGGAAGGAGCTGCAGAAGCTCGCCACCGACGTCGCCCGGGCGGTCACCGGCGCGCTGGAGGCCACCAAGCGCATCGACGGCTTCATGACCTCGTACGAGAAGGTGCGCGCGGCGGACTCGAAAGCGATCCGCGCGCTGGGCTGGAACGCGACGCAGCTGTTCGTCGTCTCGCTGCTGGTGATGGCGGTGGCTCTGGGCGGCGCGTTCGTGAACTTCAACCTGATCGCGCTCCCGATGAGCGAACTGGTGCCTTCCGGCAGCCGCATCGGCGGCATGCCGGTGGCGACCGTGGCGGCGCTGGTGGTGGTGCTGATGGAGATCGCCGCCGGCGTGTTCGCGATGGAGATGCTGGGCATCACCAGCTTCTTCCCCAAGCTCGAGCTCCTGCCCAAGTCGCGCCGGCACATCATCCTGGTGGTGGCGCTGGGCGGCCTGTTCATGCTCGCCTGCATCGAGGCCTCGCTGGCCGTGCTCCGCGAGCAGATCGTCGAGTCGTCCACGGCGCTG
>JBGQLA010000234.1:0-8350 GCA_041499865.1 Deltaproteobacteria bacterium | reverse complement strand
GTGAGCGAGCGCGCCTCGATCGAGAAGACGGGCAGGGGTTCCTATTTCGCCGACGCGCTGGCCGCCCGGATCGCGCTCGACGCGGCGACCGCGGAGGGAAACCGGCTGGGGTCCACGAAGATCACGCCCACCGTCGACCCGGTGGCGCTGGCCGCGCTGAGCAAGGCCGCGGACGAGGCGGCGGCGCGCCTGCAGCAGGAAGCGAACGCGGCCATCGGCAAGGGCGAGGTGGAGAGCCTGCAGCTGGTCACGGCCGCGAGCGCGTCGCTCAGCCGCGATCTGCTGAACCTGAAGGAGACGGCGGACCGCCTCCGCGGGCTCGCCGCCGCCCCGCGGCTCGGCACCGGCGGGCTCGATCCCGACCTGGTGCTCCCCGGCCAGCAGCCTCGGCCGCGGGCGGCCGCGACGCCCCAGGCGCCCCCGCCGGTCCGGGCGGAGCTGCGCGACTTCCGCGGCCTCGAAGAGAAGCCAGGGCGCTCGAAGGCGGTGGTCGCCACCGTGTTCATCGTCGCCGCGGTCGCTATAGCGGCGCACGCCTTCTACTTCGCCGTGCCGCACCATACCGAGGTCGCCGTGGAGGCTGCCGGGCGCGGCGTCCAGCGCATCGACGTCACCGGCAGCTCGGCCCTGGTGACGGTGACGCCGGAGTGGCTGGCGGATGCCGACGCCAACCTGCCGAAGCTCGTGCAGGTGCTGAAATCGAAAGAGGTGGCGAAGGCCGTCCTCACCCTGCCCCTGGGGAAGGCGGCGGGACTGATCGACGTGGCGTCCGGAAAGGCTTCGGGGCTGCCGCCGCCGGCGCCCACGGTGCATGAGCCGTAGACGCAGTCGCGGCCCCCGCTTTCTAGAACGCCGGAACCTCGACTACGTCCGAGGTGCCGGTTCCGTGCAGCACCTCGGTGTATACGTAGTTGCCGAGCACGCCAGAAGCGCAGGGGAGCACGCTCGGGCCGTAACCCGGGAACGAGCCGCAGGCCTGCAGAGTCACGTCGTGCACGCGACCGTCCCCGGCGACGCCGCCCATCGTGTACCAGTACCGCATCCGGATCGCGCCCTCCGGCGGGAAGGGAAGATCGCCCCATCCGGTGGCGTTCGTGACCCAGGGGGCCGGCTGACCGGGGTTTGCCGGCGTGGCGGGATTGCTCGCGCTGGTCGCGGTGGCGGCGAGAGTTTGCGGGGTGGAGAACGTGCCAAGGTTGTCGTGCACGTTCTTGAAGTAGAGGCGGAACTTGCTGAGGATCGCCTGCATCTCGGCGCGGTGCGACCGCGCCGTGATCCGCTGGTAACCGGGGATGGCGATGCTGGCGAGGATCCCGATGATCCCGACGACGATCATCAGCTCGACCATGGTGAAGCCGCGAAGCGGGCGCCGGATGCGTCTCATGGGTGTGATTTTGAACTGCGAATCGCGTGCTCCGCAACATCCCTGATCACGCACCCGCACCTACTTCTTGCGCGCCGCGATCAAGTCCGCCGGCAACACCGCGCTGCTCCCGAACTTTTCCGCGATGGCGTCGAGCGAGCGGTTCAGCCGCGCGCGTTTCTCGCGCCCGGCGTCGAACAGCCCGAGCTGCGTGGAGGAGCCGCCCAGCTCTCCGGCGTGCACTCCGGTGAGGCGGATGGGCCGCGCTTCGACCTTGCCCAGCAGCCGGACGGCGACCTGGAAGATCTCGGAGGAATCGTCGGTGGGGAGCGCGAGCGTCTCCTGGCGCGTCACCACCTGGAAGTCCGCGTACTTCACCTTGAGGTGGACGGAGCGCGCGCGGATCCCCGCCCGGCGCAGCCGCGCGCCGACGCGCAGGGCCTGTTCGTGGATGAAAGGGAGCAGATCGTCGCCTTCGAGATCGTCCTCGAACGTCTCCTCCGCGCCCACGCTCTTCGCCTCGGTATCGGGCTCCACCGCGCGGGGATCGATCCCGTTCGCGAGATCGTGGAGCCAGGGGCCGGCCGACCCGAGCTGCGCCTCGAGGTACGCCGGATCGGCGCGCGCCACCTCGCCGATCTTCCGCAGCCCCATCCGCTGCAGCTGCTCGTCGGTGCGCGGGCCCACTCCCCAGAGGCGGGAGGCGGGGAGCGGGGCGAGGAACTCGCGCACCTTGCCGGCGGGCACCTCCAGGAGGCCGTCGGGCTTGCAGAGATCGGAGGCGATCTTGGCGGCGAACTTCACCTCCGCGATGCCCACGCTCGCCGTGAGCTGCGTGCGCTCGCGGATGCGCGCCCGGATCTGCCGCGCCTGCTCGAGGGGAGACCCGAGCAGCGCCTGCGACCGCGTGACGTCGAGGAAGGCCTCGTCCAGCGAGAGCCCCTCCACCTCGGGCGTGAAGGAGTGGAACACCTCGAACACCTGGTCGCTGGCGGCCGAGTACTTCGAGAAATCGGGCGGCACCACCACCAGCTGCGGGCAGAGGCGGAGCGCCCGGGCCATCGGCATCGCCGAGCGCACGCCGAAGGGCCGGGCCTCGTAGCTGGCGGCGCAGACCACGCCGCGCCGGGAAGCGCCGCCCACCGCGACGGGCTTGCCGCGCAGGCGCGGGTCGTCGCGCTGCTCGACCGACGCATAGAAAGCGTCCATGTCGACGTGCAGGATGGCCCGCTGCATCGGCGCCGCATAGTATGCCCGCGCGATGCTGGCGAGCATGGAAAACCGCGTGCGCCGCTGGCTCCACGGCCGCAACCTCGCCGTCTGGTACGCGCCCGAGTACCGCTGGCCGATGAGCGCGCTGGAGGCGCGCACCGGGTTCGAGCCGCGCAGGGCGGACTTCGCCATCTGGTTCCTGCTCGAGCGCAGGGTGCTCCGGCGGCGGAACCTGAGAACGCCGCGGCGCGCCGAGTACCACGAGATGGCGCGGGTGCACACGCCGGATCTGCTCGAGTCGCTCGGCATGCCGCAGACGCTGGCCCGGGTGTTCAGCCTGGACGCGGGCGACGTTCCGGTGGACGAGACGATGCGCACCGTGCGCCTCGCCTGCGGCGCCACCATCGACGCCGCGCGCGAGATGCTCTCGGAAGTGAATCCGCGGAAGCTCGGCCGGCGCGCCCTCAACCTCCTCGGAGGCTTCCATCACGCGCGGCCGGACGTGGCCGGAGGGTTCTGCCCGGTGAACGACGTGGCGGTGGCGGTCGCCGCGGTGCGCGCCGAGGGGTTTGAAGGCCGGGTGCTGGTGATCGACCTCGACGCGCACCCGCCCGACGGGATCGCGGCGTGCCTGGCCCGGGATCCGTCGTACTGGATCGGTTCCATCTCCGGCTCCCGCTGGGTGAGCCTGCAGAACGTCGACGAGACTGTCCTGCCGGAGCGGGCCCGGGACGAGGTGTACCTGGCGGCGCTCGACGAACTGCTCGGGCGCATGCCGGAAGGCGAGCTGGCGTTCGTGATCGCCGGCGGCGACGTGCTGGCGGGCGATCCCATCGGGTGCCTCGGGCTCACGCTCGAAGGATGCCGCGAGCGCGACCTGCGCGTGGCCGATGCGCTGTTTCGCGTTCCCTCGGTGTGGCTGCCGGCGGGCGGATACACCCAGGACGGCTGGAAGGTGCTGGCGGGCACCGGGCTGGCGCTCGGGATCCGCAGCCGCACGCCGGTGCCGGAGCACTATGACCCGCTGGTCGCGAAGTTCTCGGCCATCGCGCGCAGCCTGGTGCCGGAGGACCTCGGCGTTCCCGGCGCCGAGATGGACGACATCGCCGAGCAGCTCGGGATTCCCACCCCGCGCCGCGACCTGCTCCTCGGATTCTACAGCGAGGAAGGGCTGGAGCACGCCCTCGAGCGCTACGGCGTGCTCGCGCAGCTGCGCCGGATGAGCTACGGGCCGTTCCGCGGCGAGATCCGCGACGCGGGAGTAGGCCAGTCCGCGAGGCTCCTCGACGTGCCCAGCGGCGAGGCGCTGATCGAGACCGTGCTGGAGCGCCGCGAGGTGGCCGGAGCGCGCATGCTCTACGTGCATTGGCTCGCGCTGCGCAGTCCGCACGCGCGCTTCTCCCCGGAGCGGCCACAGCTCCCGGGCCAGCAGGTCCCGGGGCTCGGGCTCGCGCGCGAGATCGCGGAGATGCTGGTGCAAATGGCCGCGCGGCTCGGCCTCGAGGGCCTGGCGTTCCGGCCAGCCGCCTACCACCTCGCCTTTCGCGGCAGGGAGACGATGCGGTTCGTGGATCCCGCGCGGCAGGGGCGGTTCGAGGCGCTGATCGAGCGGCTCAAAGAGCTGCCGTTGACCGAGGCGACGCGCGCGGTGGAGGAAGGCCGCGTCCTCCTCGACGGGGCGCCGTACCAGTGGGAAGCCGACGAGATGGTGAAATGGATCGAGCCGCGCCCCGACGATCGCATCGCGATCGAGGCGGCGCGGGCCGCCGCGCGCTTCAGCCTGGCTACGGCGTAGCGGTGGTGTGGCCGCGGCCGCGGAAGAACCCGGCGATGAACAGGATCAACCCGGCGATGAGCGCGAGGTGGATCAGGCCCGTCGTCACCTTGAAGGCGAGGCCGATCACCCAGAACACGATCAGGAGCGCACCCAGGAACCAGAGCATCCGACATCCCCCTGGTAAAAGGTAGGACTCCGAGGGCGCCGCGGCCTGCCTGGCCGTTCAGCCTCCGGCGCCGGCCGCTTCCAGCGCCTCGATGCGGGCGCGGAGCGCGGTGCCGAGCGGCACCTTCTGGTTGTTGCGGTAATCGACCATCACCACCACCGCTTCGCCCTCCGCGGCGAGCTTTCCCTGGCGGCTGCTCTCGAGGCGCAGGCCCATCGAGAAGGAGGTGTTCCCGAGCTTCGTGGCCGTCGCGGAAGCGCGCAGCGTGTCGGGATAGACCAGCGGGATCCGGTAGTCGATCGTCTGGCGGGCGAGGATCGGCCCGATGGCGGGCATCCGGTCCATCAGGCCGGCGCGCTCGAAGTAAGCGATGCGCGCGGACTCGAACCAGCGCAGGTAAGCGACGTTGTTGACGTGCTGGAAGGAATCCATGTCGCCCCACTGCACCGGGAGCTGCAGCGAGACCGGCCAGCGGTTCATGCCAGATCGATGCGCTGGATGGCGTGGTACGGGATGATCGTCAGGCGGTCGTTGTCGAGCTTGAGCACCACCGTGTAGCCCGCCGCGTGGTGGTCCATCTGGAGGATCCGGCCGGCGACGGACTGCCCGCCGGCGAGGTGCAGGGTGACGGGCCGCAGCTCGTCGGCGAGCGCCTTGAGGTTCAGCGTGTGCGCGCCGGTGGCCTCGATGCTGAACGCCACCGCCTCGCGGTAGAGCTCGTTGGTGGTGCGCAGGCGGGAGGCGACGATGCCCGCCATGTTGCGGAAGAAGCCCGCCGCGATGTCGGGGCGCTCGCGCTGCACCTTGGCGAAGCTCTGCCGCGAGAGCACCAGGAACTCGCTCGCCTCGGTGGTGCGGGCGGTCGCGCTGCGCCGGGCGCCGTCGATGAAGCTCATCTCGCCGATCACGTCGCCGGGACCGAACGAGGCCAGCGAGCGGTCGACGTCGCCGCGGATGTTCTTGAAGATGTCCACCCGGCCGCTCTGGACGATGAAGAGGGAATCGCCGGGATCGTTCTCCCGGAACAGCTCCTCGCCCCCGACGAGGATGCGCTCCTCGCAGGCCTTGAGCACCACCTCGGCATCCTCGGAGGTGAGCTCCGCGAACAGCCGCCAGCGGTTGAGCTTTCCTTCCTCTCCCACGCTTCGTGCTTCGCATGGACCGAGAGAGGACCGCAAGTTATCCGGCGTGCAGCACCAAACCCGCGTAGATCGCCCGATGCGCCGGCACCGGAACCCCGTGCTTCTCCGCGCGGCGGACCACCGCGCCGCTCAGCCAGGGCAGCTCCAGGCGCCGGCCCCGGAGGAGGTCCTGGGCCATGGAGGAGAGCATCGGCGCCGGGAGCGTATCCATCATCTCCAGCTGCTTCTGCGCGAACGCGCCGTCCAGCCGCGCCCCTTCCGCCTGCGCCACCGCCACCGCTTCCCGCAGCGCCTCGAGCAGCATCGCCCGGGTCGCAGGATGTGCGCGCACCTCGCCCACCGGCTTGCGCGTCAACGCCGTCATCCCGCTCAGCGCGGTGAGGAAGACGAACTTCTCCCAGGTGACGCGGCGGATGTCGTCGCTCGCGATCGTTTCCACGCCGGCGGAGCGGAAGGCGTCCACCGCCGCCTGCAGCCGGGCCGTGCGCGAGCCGTCCAGCTCTCCCAGCGTCACCCGCTGCAGCTTCCCGGTGTGCGCGATCACGCCCGGCTCGGCGATCACCGCGCCGATGTGCGTGATCCCGCCCAGCACGCGCTCCCGGCCGACCGCGGCAGCGAGCACCTCGTCCTTGTCCACGCCGTTCTGGAGCGACACCGCCGCCGCGCCCGGCACGCGCGCGACCGCGCGGGCGGCCTGCTCGGTGTCCCAGAGCTTCACCGCGATCACCACCAGATCCGCGCCGCCCGCCTGCTCCGGCTCGTCCAGCACCTTCGCTCGCACCTGCGCGTCGCCCAGCTCGCTCCTGATCCGCAGCCCGAACTTGCGCATGGCCTCGGCGTGCGCGCCCCGGGCGACGAAGGAGACGTCGTGGCCGGCCTGCAGCAATCGGGCGCCGTAGTACCCGCCCACGCCGCCGCTTCCCATCATCACGATCTTCATGGCCGAATGCTTGGATCGGGCGCCCGTCCATGGCAAGCAGGGAGGAGATGCGCCCCAAGCTGCTCGCCGGCGCCGTGGTGGCAGCGCTCTGCGCGCCGGTGCTGGATCCGCAAGTGCAGCTCTTCTGGCGGGACACGCAGCGCTTCTTCTATCCGTTCAAGCTGGCGATGGCCGAGCGCCTGCGGCACGGGGAGCTCCCGCTCTGGGACCGCTGGACGGAAGCGGGCGTCTCCGTCCTCGGGCAGCTCACTCCCGGCCTCTGGCATCCCGCGACGCTGCTCTATCTCGCGCTGCCGTTCTCGCTCGCCTTCAAGCTGAACCACCTGATCGCCCTCCCGCTGGCGGCGGTGGGCGCATCTCTGGTGGCGCGGAGGATCGGCGCGCAGGGCTGGGCGGCGGCGATCGCGGCGGTGACGTACGCCGGCTCCGGGTTTCTCTGCTCGATGACCGCCAGCAATCTTCCCTTCGCGCTCGGACACGCGACCATCCCCATCGCCGTCTGGGCGGCGCTTCGCTTCGCGGATGCGCCCGCGCCGGGTCGCCTCCTCGTTGCCGCGCTGGCGCTGGGAAGCTGCGGGCTGGCAGGCGAGCCGCAGAGCATGCTGCTCGCCGGGCTGATCGCCTTGCCGTTCGCGCTGTCGGGCAAGGGATGGCGAGCGGCGCCGCGAACGGTCGGCGCGCTCGCGCTCTGCGGGCTCTGCGGCGTCCTTCTCTCCGCGCCTGCCACCTTCCCGGCGGCGGAACGGCTGCGCCTCGGCGACGCGCGGCGCCTCGAGCAGTCGGCCGGGGTCTTCTCCCTCGACGCCCGACGCCTGCCGGGCCTGGTCCTGCCTTCGGCGTTCGACGACACGCCGGAGCTGGCTGCGCCGGGCGCCTCGGACACTCCCTATTCGGAGTACCTCTCCGGCCCTCCGCACGTCGCCTTCGCCGACTCGATCGCGGTGGGCGCGCCGGCGCTGGTCCTCGCGGCGTCCGGCGGGGCCGGACTGCTGGCGGGTGCGGCTTTCTTCCTCCTCGCGGCCCTCGGTCCGGCCACGCCGGTGCAGTGGCTCGCCGCTCACCTGATCCCGGGGTTCGCCCTCTTCCGCTACCCGGAAAAGCTGGTCGGCCCGGCTACGCTGCTGCTGGCGCTCGCTGCGGCGATGGGTGCGCAGAGGATGCTCGCCGCGGACGTTCGCGCCGCGCGCAAGGCGATGGCGATCTCCGCTGCGGCCGCCGGCCTCTTGCTGGCAATCTGCGGGGTGGCGGCGTTGCGGCACGACGCGATCGCGGCCTGGCTCGTCGCTCACGGCCGCGTCCATGCCGCGCAAGCGGCGCCGCTCTTCCTTTCCGCGCTTTCGCGCTCGCTGCTCGTCGAGGCGGCGCTCGCCGCGGGCCTCGCGATCGCTTTGGCGCTGGGGCGCGGCCGCGAGCCGGTGGGCGCGGCGATCTGCGCGGTCTCCGCGCTCTTCTGCGGCAGCGGGCTCCTGGTCACCGCTCCGCGGGAGCTGCTCGAATCGCGGCCGCCGCTCGCGGATCTGCTCACGCAGCGGGCGGGCCCGAGCGAAGGAGCCTGGCGCATCGAGTCCGACACCGAGCAGTCGCTGATGCTGCCGGGCCTCGATGCCAGAATGCGCCGCGCAGCCTGGAGCGCGCAGGTTCTGGCGCCGCGGACGAACGCGGTCCAGCGCATCGAATCCGTCTCCGGGTACGGGTCCCTCAACGACGAGCGGTACCGGCTCGCGCAGGCGCTGGCGCCCGCCGCGTTCCG
>JBGQLA010000233.1:0-8428 GCA_041499865.1 Deltaproteobacteria bacterium | reverse complement strand
GGACCTCTCCGTCTTCGCCGACCTCGTCGAGGAAGGAGACGTCCGCCAGGAGCGGGATCGCGAGGCGGATCGCCGCCGCGACCGGGCTCCCGTGCTCGAGTGAAGAACCGAGGACGGCGCTTGCCTCCGCCAGGAAGTGCTCCGTCTTCTCGTGATGCTGGCGTTCGGTGATGTCGTAGAAGGTCGCGACGCCGGACACGATGCGACCGTCCGGAGATTCGATGGGAGTCGAGGAGACGAGCATCGTGCCGCGCGTTCCGTCGCTGCGGAGGTAGTCGATCTCCTCGTCGACCACGATCTCTCCCTTGGCGATCGATCTGGACAGCGGCCATTCCTCGGGCTCGTAGGGACGGCCATCCCCGGGGTGCAGGCCACGGTACTCACCGTATTCGTCCAGAGCGGCGCCCAGCCTGAGGGGGCGGCCCCAGATCTGTTCCGCCTGGCGATTGGCGAGGAGCAGCTTTCCGCTGGGGGCCTCCCCGATGATCACGCCGGCGGGCAACCGATCGACGACGGTCTTCAGCCAGCTTCGCTCGGCCCCCGTCTGGGCCTCGCGAAGTTCCGCCACCGCGCGTCTCGCCTCGAGGTTCACTTGCCTCGCCTCGATGGTCCCGAGACGGTCGAGCGCGACTGCGAGCTGGTTGACGACCGCGTTGATGAACACCAGATCGAGCTCGTAGGGACGGGAGGCGGCTTCGAGCTGAAGGGCGCCGAAGATCGCGCGGCGTTCGACGACGAGCGGAAGAAGAATGAAGCTGCTCGCGGTCTCCACCTGCGATCCGGTGCGAACCCGGGGAAGGGGCCGCGCGGTCTCGTCCCCTTCCAGGTCGACGTCGGAGCGCACGAGATAGCCGTAGGACGCGCGCGCATGGATCCTGGCCGCTCGCAGTCCCTCCGCGCTCTCGCCCTCGGCGCGCCAGACGATGCTCCGGGAACCGTTGGCCGCCTCGCGGATGAAGATCGCGCTGCGCAGGGGAATCGCCTGCGCCACCAGGCCGACGATCGCCGAGATGGTGTCTTCGACGTCGTCGAAGGACGTGAGCAGCTTGCTGATCTCGTAGAGGTAACGGACCCCCTCCTCGACGCGCCTGCGCTCCGTGTCCCGGGTGACGTTGGTGTAGCCGATCAGCTTGCCGGACCCGTCGCGGATCGCGCTCAACACGACGCTGGCCCAGAACTGCGAGCCGTCGTTGCGCACCCGCCAGCCTTCTTCCTCGAAACGGCCCGACTCGGCGGCGATGCTGAGCTCGAGCGCGGGCTTGCCGGCGCGGATGTCCTCCTCCGGATAGAAGCGCGAGACGCTCTGGCCGATGATCTCCCCTGCGGAGTAGCCGTTGAGCCGCTCCGCGCCGGGGTTCCAGCTGGTGACGATTCCCTGCGGGTCGAGCATGAAGATGGCGTAGTTCCGGACGCTCTCGATCAACAGCCGGAGCCGCTCCTCGCCCGCTCGCAGCGCCTCCTCCGCCTGTTTGCGCGCCGTGAGGTCGCGCGTCACCTTGACGAATCCGATCGGATCGCCCGACTCGCCGTCGATGCGGCTGAGGACCACGTCCGCCCAGAACCGGGAACCGTCCTTGCGGACGCGCCAGCCTTCGTCCTCCACGCGGCCGCCGGCGAGGGCGGCGCCCAGGAACTGGGCGGGCTTGCCACTCCGGACGTCCTCGGGCGTGTAGAAGATGGAGAAGTCGCGGCCGATCACCTCGGCTTCCGAATACCCCTTGATCCTTTGCGCGCCCGGGCTCCAGCTGGTGATGCGGCCCTCGCGGTCGAGCATGTAGATGGCGAAGTCCTTGATGCTGTCGATCAGCAGGCGGAGGCGTTCCTCGCTCCGCGGTGTCGCTTGCCGGGTCTGCCCGGTGCTCATCGGCCCCTCCGGCTCCTGCCCCTCCCACGGGCCACCTTCGTCGATGTAACGACCGGCCCACCCACCTGCTCCCCGATTCGCACCCCGCCTTTGCCGATCTCGAAGAAGTGCGTATCCCGGGCGTGCCGGCTTCCGCGGGTCTTCACCACGGCAACGGACGGGCGGATCGTCCCCGCTGCCTCCACGTAGCGGAGCATGATCAGGTTGTCCGCCACCGGCGAAAAGCCGCGTTCGGTGACGGAGTCGGTGGAGTACATCGCCTGCGACTCGAAGGTGAGAACGCTGGTCACGCCGAGCGCCTTGAAGCTGGCGGCGAGAACGTAGAGGAGCTGCCGCAGGTCTGCGGAAGCGGCGCCCTCGGTCACGATGTGGCTCGCGCTGTCGAGGACCAGCCTCCGGACCCCCCGTGCCCGGATCTTGTCGGTGAGGATGGTGAGGAACTGGTTCGCCCGGACGTGCTCGTGGGAGAGATGGACGATCTCCGCGAGTTCCGCCTCGACGGCTTTCCGCAAGGGCAATGCCAGCGCTTCGGCGGTCTCGAGGATCTGTTCGGGACCCTCCTCGAGAGCGACGTACAGCACCGGCTCCTTCCGCTTGACTCCTTCGAGGAGGAACTGGATCCCCAGCGTCGTCTTCCCGATGCCTGCACTTCCGGAGACGAGCGTGACGCTGCTCTCGAGCAGCCCTCCACCGAGGAGATCGTCGAGGCCGGCCACGCCGGAGGGCAAGCGCATCGCCATCTTTACCGCCGGCGGGGGAGCCTTGGCCCCGAATTCGTCGGAGTAGCGGGGGAAGATGGTGATTCCCCCCGCCCCGATGACCAGGTTGTGCCGGCCCTTGGAGTGGGCGGTGTTGCGCAGCTTGTAGATCTCGATGTACCGCTGGCGCTCGAAGGCCTCCTCGCTCGAGGTGAGCAGGATGACGCCGTCGACCACCGTCTCCTCCACGCCGAAGCGGCTGAGCTGGGAGGAACCGTAGGGGATGTCGGTGGCGAAGAACCCGACCGCCTGCGCGTTCTGGACGATGCTCGCGAGCTGGAAAGTCTTCTCGCGGGCGATCTGCGGATCCTTGATCTTGTGCAGGAAGACCGAGACCGAGTCGATGACCACGCGCCTGGCGCCGAGCGCCTCGACCCGCTCGCGGACCATGAGGAGGTGCTTCTCCACCAGGATGTCCGGCTGGGGAATGAAGACGATCTCGACCATCCCGCGATCGATCTCCCGGTCGAGATCCCAGCCCAGCCCCCGGGCGGCGGCGCGCAGCCGCTCCTCGGTCTCCTCGAAGGAGAAGAGGATCCCCTTCTCGCCCGCCTGGGCGCCGCGGTAGAGGAACTCGAGGCCCAGCACCGTCTTTCCCGTCCCGGCCACGCCCGAGACGAGCAGGCTGGAGCCGAGCGGGATCCCCTCCCCGAGGAGGTCGTCCAGCTTGGAGATGCCGGTCTCGAGCCGCTGCGCGACGGCCGGGCCGCGTGCCGCGCGGTCCTCGCGGCGGATGGTGAGGCGCGGAGCGAAGACCTCGATGCCGTCCGGGGTGATCTCGAACGTGTGCTCGTCGCGGCTGTGCTCGGTCCCCCGCATCTTGACGATCTGGATGAAGCGCTGCTGCTCGCCGGACTGCTCGCGCTGGTGGAGCGTCACCAGGCCGTCGACGACCGAGAAGAGCGGGTTCGTCTGGACGTCGCGGGGGGCGTACTCGCCCAGGAGCAGGGCGGTGGTCTCCCAGGCCATGAGGTTGACGGCAACCTCGTAGCTGAACTTCCGCAGCTCTCCGCGAGACGTGGCCAGGTCGTCGAAGGCCTTGAAGCTGTCCACCACGACGATGGCGGGCTTGACCTTCTTGACGTGCTCCATCATGAGCCTGAAGGCCTCTTCGAGTCCCTGGGCCCGCAGGATGACGCCGAGGTCGACGAACTGGACCTCCTTCTCCAGCCTTTTGGCGTCGAAGAAATGGAACTGGCTCAGGTAGCGCAGTGTCTTGGCGGTCGGTTCCGAGAGCGTGTTGAAGTAGAGCGCGGGCGCATCGGGCGATGCGTTGTGGAAGCAGATCTGCTCGGCCAGGAGGGTCTTGCCGGCGCCTGGCGGCCCGCCGATGACGGTGACGGTTCCCTTGGGAAGCCCGCCCATGAAGAGCGCGTCGAGGTTCCGCACACCGGTCTTGACGCGCGCGATGTCGGTCTTCTCGTTCGTCACTTTGTTCCCTCGCCAGCGGCGGCGCCGGTTGCAACCTTCGAAAGCTCGGAGTGGAGCGCGGGACTGAGGACCTCGGCGGTCAGGTTGCCGAGGACCGTGAGGAACTCAACGAGGATGAAGCGGATCCCCTCCCGGAGCTGATCGCGATTCAGGCCGCCGGCGCCCTCGCGGAGCTTGTCGCTGCGGAGACCGGTCGCGTCCGTCTCGAGCGCCGAGAGGAGCGGGAACCGCTCGACGGCGTTGTGGAGCACGCGATCGAGGATGGCCATGAGCGTGACCTCGCCGAGAATGACGCGCGCACGCCTCCACACCGCTCCGAAAGCCTGTCCGAAGGCCTCGAGGAGCCGCAGCGGCGGAGCGTCCTGGGCTGCGACGTCCATCCAGGCATCCACCCGTGCGCGGTGGTCGTTCTCGTTCAGCACGAAGTACCCCTCGAAGGCCGCCTGCAACCCAGGCCCTGCAACCCCTATACCGCACGCGCAAAGCGTGCGGTACAGACGTTAGCGTCGTAGGCGGAGGTTGCCCGAGCGCTGGAGCAGTTCCCCCTGGATCGCAGCCGTCCGCAACTGACCTCGGCGATTCTTCAATCGAAGCAGCCGCAGATGATTTCGGAGATCCCCGCGAAAACGATCCGGGCGGTCGCGCAAAGCGAAGAGCACCAGCGCCTGCTGGAGGCGATTGGTGCCACCACGATGATGGGAGTTCCGCTCATCGTTCTCGACCGGTTCTGGCAGGCGCGAAAGGGCGAACGTATCGGCGCGGGACTCGGACTCCCCATCGTCAAGGGCATCGTCGAGGCTCACGGCGGCCGCATTTCGGTGGAGAGCACGCCGGGCCAAGGGAGCACGTTCTCGTTCACGGTGCCGGTTGCGCCGCCGGTCGAGGATGGACCGCGCGAGGCGCCTCCCGCATAGCGCCCGTTGCTCCTGGGATCAGGGCCGGATGACGCGCACCGTTCCGCCGCCGTCGGAGACGTAGACGGTCCCGTCGGAGTCGCGGAAGAGGCCCAGCGGGAGCGTGAAGGACGCGGCGCACGCGGGTCCGTCCAACTCGCCCACCCTTCCGCTGCCCGCCCAGGTTTGCACGCGGGTCGAAGCCGCGTCGCGCCCGGGCACGACGCGGCGGATGCGCTTGTTTCCCACGTCCGCCACCAGGAGCGCGGCGCCGTCCCAGACCAGTCCGCCCTGCGCCAGCATGAGCGCAGTGGCGCCGGTCCCGTCGGCGAAGCCGAGGGCGGCGGGCGGGCTCACACCGTCGGCAAAGCCGATGGCGCCCCGAATCAGGGTGGTGACGGTTCGTGAGGCGTCGGTGCCGATGACCTTGACCTCGCCCTTGGAGCTGGCGACGAAGAAGACCCGCCCATCGGCGGCAGCCGCGACGGCCGTGGGGAAGAAGAAGATGGCCTGCTTGCCGGGCCCGTCCGCTTCGTCGCCGTAGTTACCGCCCGCGAGGGTGCTCACCGCGCCGTTCGTGACGTCGAGCACGCGGATGGCCTGGTTCGCCGAGTCGGCGACGAGGATGTGCGTGGCGTCCTGCCAGGCCATGCCCATGGGGTCGTAGAACCGTGCGTTGCTGCCGGCGCCGTCGGCGAACCTGCAGCTCTGGAAGACGCCCGCGAGCGAGGTGACGGTGCGAACCGCGTCGTTGGCCACCTTGCGGATGACGCAGTTGTGGGTGTCGGCCACGTAGACGTTGCCGATCGCGTCGGCGAGCACGGAGGTGGGCTGGAAGAAGCGCGCCTGCAGCGCCGGCACGTTGTCGTAGCGCGTCGAGCCACTCTCGTTGCCGTCACCGGCGAACGGCGTCACTGCGCCCGCTTCGTTCACGCTCCAGATGCGGTGCGCGCGCGCGTCGGCGACGACGAAGGTGCCGCCGGGGAGCCGCGCGATGCCCGCCGGGCCGGGGATGCCGGTCGCGAGAGTGCGGACGTCGGTGGCCCAGGTCGGATCGGGCTGGACCACCGGGGGCACGGCGAGGGTCTGCAGCGAGGCGGGCACCGGGAGGCCCAGCGCGAGTTGGAGCAAGTTCGCGGTCATGCGCTCGACGCGCGGATCGCGCTGCGGCCCGTCGACGAACAGCGACCAGTAGATGGTGCCCGCGGCAAACACCAGGGCGCCGCTCGGGGCGGTGAAGATGGTGCTCTCCTGGAAGCTGGGCCTGCCCTCCGCGTCGACGAGGGGCGAGTGCGCGAGCAGCGTGGCCTCGCCCGGCGTGTCGTTCGCGAAGGTGCGGTCGTACTCGTATCCGGTCAGCATCGGCACGCTATCGCCGTCGCCCAGGCCGGTGCCGGCGTAGAAGGGATGCGAGCTGTTCCTGACCACCCACGGCTGCCCGAACAGCATCCAGCTCTCGTACATCACGCCGAGGAGCTGCTCCTCGGGACGATCGATCGGCGGGTCGCGCCAGCGTCCGGTGCGCTGCGACGTCCCCGCCAGCGGGTCTGCGGCAGGGTTCATCTTGTAGACGGTGATCACCCGCGCATTGCCGTCCGGGCCGGGGTCGGTGTAGCGGACCTTCCAGTACGCGGGGTTTCCGCCGAACCAGAGCTCCGGCACGCCGAAGTCGCGCGCCCCTTCGATGGCGTCGCGCAGCTCTCCGCTCCAGTATTCGTCGTGCCCCACGTAGAACCAGGCGCCGCGCTTCGTCAGCGCGCCGGCGCCCTCGCGCGAGACGTCGAGCGAGCTGGTGTAGGTGACGTCGTAGCCGTTGCGTTCGAGAAAGCGCGCCATGCGCTGCTCGTAGCGCAGCATCTGGCCGTCGCCGAATCGGCCGTAGGGCCGGTCGAAGCTGACCGAGAGGGCGAAGCCGCCCGGGACGTGATCGAAGTCGTCCTGGTAGAGCGATTCACCGCCCCAGGGGTTGTAGGCCTGGTACGTCGAGACGCCCGCCTGGAAGAGCACGTCGGCGGCGCGGTCGTCTCGGACCACCAGCGGCAGGAAGGTGGCGTAGCGGTCGCCGCGGACGACGCGGACCAGGTACAATCCGGAGACCGCATCGTGCGGAATGGTGACCGTGAACGTGGCGGGCCACTGGCAGCGGATCAGGCCGGTGCTGGTGTGCGGACAGGCGCCCTGAGGGCCGATCTGGATGGCGCCGCCGTCCATGACCTGGCGCGCACCCGCGCCGCCGTACCAGCCGAGGCGGTAGAGCGCCCAGGCGGCGGCGTGCGGCGCGTCGGAGGTCATCATCACCTGCACGGTGTCGCCCGCGAGAGCGCTGACGCGATCGGTGTACCCCTCGATCTGGTGGTTCCAGGAGCTGGACACGCCGCGCATCCAGTCCGCATCTCCGGGGAGCAGGTTCTCGCCGGGGATCGGGTTCACGTAGCCGATCCGCTGCGGAGGCCAGCGCGGTGCCGTGCCGCCATCCACCCCGGCGTCGGGGCCGCCATCCACCCCCGCGTCCCCGCCGTCCGGGCCTCCGTCCACCCCCGCGTCCCCGCCGTCGGCCCCAGCATCCTGCAGAACGCCGGCGTCAGTTTCCCCCAGCCTCTCTGACGCCGGCGCCTGCCCACACCCGATCACGACCAGGAGCGCGACCACACCGATCGAGCGCATGGCTGCAAGCTGCGCCGGCAGCCTGCCGGCAGGAAGCGGCAGAACACCGCAGGCTGGACGAGTCCGGTGCAGCTGGCGATTCAACGCCGGAGAATCAGTCGGCGCGGCGATGTGGCTCCGCTGAGCAGCGCCGGGATGCGCCTGCCCAAGTCCGGCCACAGTATCCACGCTCCAGCACGCGCCGCCAGCAGAGCATTGCGAGCGCGCCAATCCTGCGCTGGTCCGCCGGCAGGAAGCGGCGAAGATCGCAGTGGACTACTTCACCGCATCCTTGATCGCCTTGCCCGCGTCCTTGACCGCCACCTTCACGTCCTCGGCCGCGCCCTTCACGCCTTCGACCGCGCCCTCGACCTTGCCCTTGTTCTCGTCGCGCTCGCCCTCGTGCTTGAGCTCCTTGTCGCCGGTGAGAGCGCCGATGGCCTGCTTGATCTTGCCCTTGGTCTTGTCGATGAGCTCGCCCATTGTTTTTCTCCTTGGTCTCTAATGTACGCACGCGGATCGCGTCACGGCGTGGCAGTTGGCCGCAAGCCGTGCCACGGCGCGGTTGCGCACGTCATCCAGCTTCACGGCAAGTTCGGGACGCGGGTTGCGACCAACGCGACCGCCTTCCTTCCGGCTCGCTTAGACGAGGAGAACGGGAGTGGGCGCTACCCGGACGATCGTGCCAGCTTCCTCCGCCACTTCGGTTCCGGCAGGCGGCAGGGGACCAGCGAAAGTCATCGTTTCCTTCTTCTCGACGATCCGCGGCAACGGCTCCACCGCTCCCGGCGGCAACGGACCGGCCCACATCCTCATCGCGTTCTGATTCATGATCTGCT
>JBGQLA010000232.1:0-8439 GCA_041499865.1 Deltaproteobacteria bacterium | reverse complement strand
TGCTGGTTACGCCTCCGACCGATACCAAGCCGGCCGCGGCGGTCTGCACCGGCCAGTCGCCGGCGTGTCCCGGCGGCGGATAGCAAACACCGCGACGCGCGGAGGCGCGGCGCGGGGTCCGGTGTGCCCGGCCACAGGCGAGCAACCGTGCGAGTCCGGCGACGAACCTCGCCGCTGTTTGTCAGGGGCCTGTGTTAGGGTGCGTGCCTCAACCTGAAGCGAGGCAAGCATGGCGGGCAGCGTCAACAAGGTCATCCTGATCGGCAATCTCGGCCGCGATCCCGAGGTGCGGTACACGCCCAGCGGCGCGGCGGTGGCGAACTTCACCGTCGCCACAAACGAGGCCTGGACGGACAAAGCGGGCCAGAAGCAGGAACGGACCGAGTGGCACCGCGTCGTCGTGTGGGGCAAGGCGGCGGAGGCCTGCGGGGAGTACCTGTCCAAGGGACGGCAGGTCTTCGTGGAAGGGCGTCTGCAGACGCGCGAGTGGACGAACAAGGAAGGCGCCAAGCAGTACACCACCGAGGTGGTCGCCAACCCGGTGGGCGGGGTGGTCTTCCTCGCCGGCGGCGACCGCGGCGGCGGGCGCGGAGCCTCGCGCGGCGGGGGGGCGCCGGCGGATGACTTTGGGGGGCCGCCTCCGGGGATGGACGAGGCGCCGGCGGGAGCGCCGAAGGCCGCAGAGGACGACATTCCGTTCTGAAAACACCGCGACGCGCAGAGCGCGACGCGGGGGTCGGGTGTGATCCGCCCGCAGTAGAACAGCCTGAAGCGAAGAAAGGCGGGCCGGCCAACTCGCCCCGGGACGAGTTCGGACCCAGGAATCATCCTCAGCCCTGTCCGGCTAGTACCCGCTTTGAGGCGTCGCCCGGAAGTCGCGATAAATGACGCGCTCGATTGCGAAGACGTGAACCTTCGTAATTCGCCGCACGCCGCAGTCTGGCCGGCGCAAGCTTCCAATGCGCATTGAAATGAGACAGCTTTTCGAGACAAACCGCTCGTGCGCTGTCTATGGCGCGCGCTCCTGCTTCTCGCGAATCGATGACGCGCTGGAACGTGATTGACGTCCCTCCAGCTCGCTCCGGAACGAGTTGCCGCCCGACACGCCTTCCCGCTCCGGCGATGTCCAGCGTCACAACTCGTCCCGGGACAAGTTCGATTTGCGGGGCTAGCGGTGGACCCAGCGGTGCGCGTCCCCTGGGAGCGGCGTTCGCCCTGCCGAGGCCGCCTGCATCGGAGCGAGTCGATGACGCGCTCAGTGGCGTGGCGCGACCTTCCAGGCTCCCGTCACGGCGGCTTGCCGCGTCGGTCGCTGCAATCAGGAACCGAAGATTACATGGCTTTTGCCTGGGGTCCGCGGCTCCGCGAGCTGGGCCGCGCCTCAGTCGCCGAATTCATTGATGACGCAGTGGCAACGCGATGAGCGACCAACTCGTCCCGGGACGAGTCGAGCTGAGGTGACTTGTTCGACTGTCGCGGGAACGCACCGGACCCCGCGTCGCCCTCCGCGCGCCGCGGTGTTTGACGCGCTCCATTCCGAATTGGCCCGCTTCCTGAACCGGCGCTGCGCTGGAGGTGCGGCTCGATCAGTGTTCGGTAGCGATTGGAATTACGCGCGTTTTGTTGAGGAGGCTTGCGTTCGCGGGTGGGGCGAGCGTCGGGTCGCGGGGGATGCTTCGCAGCCAATTCATGACGCGCTTTTGGGTGGGGCGTGTCCGATTCGTTCCGGAGGGAGTTGCGGCACCCGAGCATGTTCTACTGCCGCGGCCACGCACTGGCCCCCGAACTCGTTCGACTGTTGCGGGCACATACCGGTGTTTGGCGCCCGAAAATGTTCTACTGCCGCGGCCACGCACTGGACCCCGCGTCGCGCTCCGCGCGCCACGGTGCTAGGGCCAGCCGGATCTCTGCCAGGGCGGCCGGAAAAGCGAGGCGGCGGCGGACGGCGACCACGTCGCCGTTTGCTCCGCGCGACGCCGCGAGGATGGCTTCGACGCGCTCCGCCCCGAGCAGGCGCCCGACGTCCACCGTTCTGCCGTCCCGCGCTCCGTTCGCGAGCTCGTTGGCGACGTCGGCGGCGCTCCTGCCCAGCCGCGTGCAGATCTCGCCCAGCGTCGCCCCCGAAGCGCAGAGGCCCCACAGCTCGCTCGCCGAAGGCCGAGTGGCAGTCGCGACCGCCGGGGCGGCCGGCTCGACCGGCGACGCGGCCGGCGCCGCCATAGCGTGAGTCCGCGCAAACCGCAGCGGCTGCTGCTCCTCGGCTTCGCGGACCACGGGCGTGGTGTCCACAGGGGGGGCGACGCCCGTGATGGCCACCACCCGATCCCCGTACCGCTGCCAGCGCCCCGGACCCGCTCCCTTCACCGCCAAGAAGCTCTTCTCGTCGCGCGGGAGCGCCCGGGCGAGCTCGCGCAGGGTGGCGTCGTGGAAGACGACGTACGGCGGGACCCTGGTCTCGCGCGCCAGCTCGGTGCGCAGCGCGCGCAGCTTCTCGAACACCTGCTCGTCGTACGGCCCTTGCTCGACGCTGGCGGGCGCGGCCGCCTTGCGCGCGCGGGGCGCGGCAGCGATCTCCTCCGGCTCGGGCGCCCGGCTCCCCTTGCAGCTCTCGCACGCCTCGCACCCGCGCGGCGCGTCCGCGTCGCCGAAGTAGCGGAGCAGGTTCTGCCTCCGGCACCCGCGGGTGTCGGCGAAGCGCACCAGCCGGTCGAGCATCTGCCTCTCGCGGGCGACCCGGAGCTCGAGCAGCTCGAAATCCACCGCCAGATCCTCCGCGCCGACGGTGGGCGTGGCGACGAAGAAACGGCCGTCCCGCCCCAGACCGCGCTCCAGGTGCCCGGCGCTCTCGAGCAGCCGCACCGCTCCGGAGAGCTCCGCGGCGGAGACGCCGCACGTCCGCGCCAGCTCCTCGATCGACCCTTCGAGGAGCCCCCGCGCCGCGGTCCACGCGCGCTCGACCAGATCCCGCGAGGGCCGCCCCGCCTCGATCATCCGCCGCTGCATCATCACGTCGGCGAAGTTGAAGAGCAGCAGGGCATGGCTGGGAAGGCCATCGCGGCCCGCGCGCCCGATCTCCTGGTAGTACGCCTCGAGCGATCGCGGCACGTCGAAGTGCACGACGAAGCGGATGTCCGCCTTGTCCACTCCCATCCCGAAGGCGTTTGTGGCGGCGATCACGGGCGCATCGCCGTGGACGAACCGCTCCTGCGCCGCGGTGCGCTCCTCGTCGCGCATGCCGGCGTGGTACCCGAGCGCGTCGACGCCGGCGGCGCGCAGGGCCGCGACCACCTTCTCCACGTTCTTCCGCGTCCCGGCGTAGACGATCCCCGGCCCGCCGGCGCGGGAGAGCGCGAGCACCCGCCCGAGCTTGTCTTTGTCGCCGCCGACGCGCAGCACCTCGATGAACAGGTTGGGCCGGTCGAACCCGGCGACGAACACCTTCGGGTCGCGCAGCTCCAGGGCATCGGCGATGTCCCTGCGCACCTCCGGCGTGGCGGTGGCGGTGAGCGCCAGCACCCGCGCAGCTCCCAGCTGCTCCCGGGCGCGTGCCAGCTGCTGATATTCGGGACGGAAGTCGTGCCCCCAGGCCGAGATGCAGTGCGCCTCGTCGACCGCGAGCAGCGGCACCTTCACGCCCGCGATGGCCGAGAGGAAAGAAGGCGACTTGAACCGCTCCGGCGCCACGTACACCAGCCGGTACTCGCCGCGCCGCAGCGCCGCCTGGCGCTCCTGCCGCTCACCCTCGGGCAAGGAGCTGTTCACGAACGTGGCCGCGATGCCGCGGGCGCGGAGGGCGTCGACCTGGTCCTTCATCAGCGCCACCAGCGGCGAGACCACCACCGTGGTGCCTTCGAGCAAGAGCGCCGGCAGCTGGTAGCAGAGGCTCTTCCCTCCGCCGGTGGGAAGGATGGCGATGGTGGGCCGCCCCGACAGCACCGACCGGACGACGGCCTCCTGCCCCTTGCGGAACGCGTCGTACCCGAAATGCTCCTTCAACGCCGAAGACAGCTCCATCCCCCTCCTCCTTACCCCACGCCGAAGCGCGGAACGAGCGATTCCGGATCGGGCGGCTTGCACGCGCCCTCGACGGCGCTGTGCAACCCGCTTTCGGCCAGCACCAGGTGATCCACCACCCGCACGCCCAGCGCGTGACCAGCCTCGTCGAGCAGCAGCTGAAGCCGCTGGTCCTCTCCAGAGGGCAGCGGATCTCCGGACGGATGGTTGTGGACGAACGCCACCGCCGCGGCCCGGTGGATCAGCGCGGGAGCGAACGCCTCCCGCGGCGAGACCGAGCACTGGGTGAGCCCGCCGCGGGCGATCTGCACCGAGCGGATCTCGTGCAGCCGCGCATCCATCAGCACGGCCCAGAACTCCTCGTGCGTCAGGTGCGCCAGCCGTCCCCAGAGCAGAAGCCCGACGTCCTGCGCCCGCAGCAGCCGCCGCCTCTCCGCCGCGGGAGCCAGCGCCACCCGCCGTCCGAGCTCGAGGGCCGCGAGCACGCGCGCCGCCAGCGAGGCGCTCATTCCCGGCTCCAGCAGCAGCTCCCCCGTGCTGGCGCGGCGCAGGGCCGCGAGCCCACGGGACAAGAGCCGGCTCGAGAGCAGCTCGTCGCGGCCGCCGAGGACGACGCGCATCAGCTCCGCATCCGCAAGACCGGCCGCGCCTTCGCCGAGGATTCGTTCCGCCTGCGCCACGCGAGTCCGGGTTGCAGCGCTCGTGCCATGCCCCGCCCGAGCGACGGGTCGCGGAACAGGACGGCGAAAATCGGACCCCGGTCTCAGAACCGGGCGCTGAGCGCGAAGAACGCCTTGATCTTGTCGTTCGTCTCCCGCAGCCGCGCGGAGAGCGTGCGCACGAAGGTCCAGAGCAGCTCGTACGCGAGGTCCTTGTGCAGGAACATCAGCTCTTCCAGGTCCGACTTCTGGATCACGTAGAGCGTGCAGGGGATGTGCGCCGTCGCGTCGGCGCTGCGCGGGGTATCGTCGATCAGCGCCATCTCCCCGAAGTAGCTGCCCGGCTCGAGGATGGCGAGCGCCTCCTCGCCCACGCCGGGCACCATCTTCGAGATCCGCACCTTGCCCGCGCCGATCAGGTACATCTCGGTGCCGACCTCGCCCTCCTGGAAGATCTTCTCGTTCGCGCGCACCTGCTTCTGGGTGGCGATCTCCGCCACCTTCACCAGATGGTCCGCCGTCAGGTTTGCGAACAGCGGAATCTTCTTGAGCTGCGCGGGATCCAAGGTACCTCGGCGCCGGCTACATTAGCAGAAGCTCCGGGCGCGGTGGCGTTGCGCCGGGTGGCCCCTGCCACTGTAGACTGCGCCGCCTTTGCAAGGAGAGATCGTGGAGAAGCACCAGGTCGTCATCATCGGGTCCGGGCCGGCCGGCTATACCGCCGCCATCTACGCCGCCCGCGGCAACCTCAAGCCCGTCCTCTTCTCCGGCCTGCAGCCGGGCGGCCAGCTGACCATCACCACGGACGTGGAGAACTATCCCGGCTTCCCCAAGGGCGTCATCGGTCCGGAGCTGATGGAGCTGTTCCGCGCCCAGGCCGAGCGCTTCGGGACCCTGGTCATCGACGGGATGGTGACCAAGGCCGATCTCTCCAGGCGCCCGTTCCGCATCGCCGGCGACGGCGGCCAGGAGATGCTCGCCGAGACCGTCATCATCGCCACCGGCGCGTCGGCGAAGTGGCTGGACATCCCCTCCGAGAAGCTCCTCTCCGGCCACGGAGTCTCCGCCTGCGCCACCTGCGACGGTTTCTTCTTCCGGGGAAAGGAAGTGGGGGTGGTGGGCGGCGGCGACACGGCCATGGAGGAGGCCAGCTTCCTCTCGAAGATGGCGAGCAAGGTGACCGTCATCCACCGCCGCGACTCGCTCCGCGCCAGCAAGGTGATGCAGGAGCGCGCGATGGCGAATCCCAAGGTCGCCTGGGCCTGGAACCAGGAGGTGATCGACGTGCTGGGCGAGAAGCAGAGCGGCGTCCGCGGAGTGCGCACCCGCGACACCCGCACGGGCGAGCTTCGCGAGCTGCCGATGGGCGGGCTGTTCATCGCCATCGGCCACGAGCCGAACACCTCGCTCTTCAAGGGCCAGCTGGCGATGGACGAGGTCGGCTACATCAAGGTGAAGCCCGGCACCACCGAGACCTCGCTCCCCGGCGTGTTCGCGGCGGGCGACGCGGCGGATCCGGTCTATCGGCAGGCCGTGACCGCGGCCGGCACCGGCTGCATGGCGGCCATCGACGCCGAGCGGTTCCTCAGCTCCGGCGGCGCGCACTGACCTTCGCTTCGCCGCGGCTCCAGTGCTCAGCGCTTCTTGGCGGCGCGCACGGCCGCGGGCGAGAGCGGCTCCTCCGCGCGCGGCTGCGGCGCCTCGTCGTTGCGGTTCCACTCCCCGGAGCGCCCCCCGCTCTTGCGCACCAGCCGGACCGAGACCACTTCCATGCCCCGGTCGTGCCGCTTCGCCATGTCGTAGATGGTCAGCGCCGCCGCCATCGCGGCGGTGAGCGCTTCCATCTCCACGCCGGTGCGCTCCACCGCGTGCACCCGCGCCTCGATGCGGACCACCCCGGCGCCCTCGTCGCAGGCGACGTCCACGTCCGCGCCGGCGAGCACGATGGGATGGCACAAGGGAAGGATGTCCGGGGTCCGCTTCGCCGCCATGATGCCGGCGAGCCGCGCCGCGGCCAGCGCGTCGCCCTTCTCCAGCCGGCCCTCGTTGAGGAGCTTGAGCGTCTCGCGCGAGCAGCGCAGCTCCGCGCGCGCGATCGCCACCCGCGAGGTGCGTTCCTTCTCTCCGACGTCGATCATCTTCATCGGGAGCCCTACAGCCCGCGGTCGCGGAGCTGCTCGTCGTCCTCGCCGTTCAAGTGTCCCACCTCGTGCATCAAGGTATCGCGGACCTCGCGGCGAAGCTCGTCGTCGTTGTGCGCCGCCCGGGAGAGGTTGCGGCGATAGAGGAGGATGGTCGGCCGTGCTTCGGCCGAGGCGCTCTCCGGCGACGGCCGGAAGAGGCCGAGGATTCCGGGCGAGAGCGGAGGATCGGTCGCCACCAGGTCGCCGACCTCGGGCAAGTCCTCGACCTCGAAGTTGGCCCGGGCCAGCCCCGCCTTGATCGCCGGCGGCAGCTTCTCCAGCTCCTCCTGCACGATCCTCTGGAACACCGGGCGCGGCGCCTGGGCCGTGGCCTTGAACGCGTCGGGATCGAGCTTGCGGGCGTGGGCGAAGTGCGCCGCCGCCGCCACGTCGTCCTGCGCGCGCTCGGCGATCAGCCCGAGGTAGTGCTCCGCCCAGGCGTCCGGCGACTCGGTGGTGAGGCGCGACAGCTCGGTCTTCGCCTGCTCGAATCGGCAGAGCTCGAAGAGGGCGACGCCCTTCTCGCGGCGCGCCTCGCGATCCTTCGCCTCGTACTCCAGCGCCTTGTTGGCCGCGGCGAGCGCATCGCCGGGCCGGCCGAGATCGTCCAGGGCCATGGCCTGGAGCAGGTGCAGATCCTTGAGCAGCTCCCGGTCGCGGCCCTTCTGCGCCCGGGGCAGCGCGCGCTTCACGTACTGCAGCGCCAGCTCCAGGTCGTCGCGCGATCCCAGCCGGCGCACGTGCAGGTCGGCGGAGGATCGCAGCACCTCGGGATCGTCGGGGTCCAGCGCGAGCGCGCGAGCGTACGCGGTGCGCGCTTCCTCGATGTGGCCCAGCTCGGCGAGGGCGGCGCCGCGGAAGTGGTGCGCCGCCACGCTGCCGGGATCGTTGCGGGTCGCCTCGCGGGCGCACTCCAGCGCGTCCTCGTAGCGGCCCTTGTCGAAGTCGCGCGCGGCCTGGTCCAGCAGGTCCGGCAGCGGCGCCTCGTGGCCCTCCTGGGAGGGAAGGCAGGGCGCGGCGGGCGGCTGCGGCCGCCGCCGCTCGTCGGCGGAGGGGGCGTCGAGCAGCTTCGCCACCGAAGCCGAAGGGCTTCCTCCGGCGGAGGACTTCTGCACCGGAATCACGGCCGGCGTGGGCGCGGCGGCCTGCTTGTGGCAGGCCACGGCCGCGAGGGCCATGGCGGCGAAGAGCAGCGGTCGTTGACGACGGAGCGTGTCGGTCATCGCTGGCTTGTGAAACACCCGAGCTCGGCCTCCGCCTTCCCGATTGTCAGGCCAGGCAGCACCCACACGGTACCACACGGCGGCCGGCCGGGCAGGCACTAGGTCTCCAGTCTGTCCGGCATCGCCGCCCGACTCAAGTTCCAGCTCGCCTCCGCCGCGCCCGCAGAGCGACAGCTGCGACGCCGGCCAGCCAGCCCAGCGCCGTGCCGGAGTGGGAGCAGCCACCCGGCTGTAGGTCTGGCAGGCGGGGGTCGGTGACGCCGCCGTCGGGAGGGGCGCTCGAGCCCGCGTCCGGCAGGGTCGGCCCCGCGTCGGGATTCGACCCCGCGTCCAGCCCCGGATTCGCTCCGCCGTCCGGGG
>JBGQLA010000231.1:0-8463 GCA_041499865.1 Deltaproteobacteria bacterium | reverse complement strand
GCGCAAGCACGGGCTGCGGGTGAACACCATCTCCGCCGGCCCGCTCGCGTCGCGGGCGGCGAGCGCGATCGGGTTCATCGAGGAGATGGTCAAGTACTACAAGGCGAACTCGCCGCTGCCGGAGGAGCTGGCCGCGCGCGAGGTGGGCAACGTCGCCGCGTTCCTCTGCAGCCCTCTGGGCAGCGGGATCACCGGAACCACCATCTACGTGGACAAGGGGTACCACTCGATGGGCCGCACCGTTCCCGAGGGCGGAGCGCCGGGTTAGCGCGACCCGCGGCGCGCTAGGGCATCAGGGCGCGATCGATCGCGGCGCGAAGGCGCTGCTCGTGCGGGGCGGTCAGGGTGCCGATGTGGCTCCACACCACGTCGCCCTTCCGGTCCACCAGCACCATGGTGGGAAGGCTGGCGACGGAGAACGCGGAGGATGCGCTGCCGTCGTCGAGCGCGACCGGGAAGCTCAACCGGTTCTCTTGAAGGAAGCGCCGGACCAGCGCGTCGCGGTCGGGCGAAGGGTCGTCGGTGTCCACCGAATAGAGCTCGACGCCGCGCGGCTTGTACTCGGTCCAGACCTGCTGCACCCGCGGCATGGAGAAGCGGCACGGCGCGCACCAGGTGGCCCAGAAGTCCACCACCGTCACCTTGCCTTGCGGCAGCGCCGCCATTCCACCGCCGAGCAGCGGGAGGGTCACCGCCGGCGCGGCCCTTTCGACGGCGGGGGGCGCGGGGCGGTTGCCTTGCAGGACGGCGACGGCGACCACGCTGCCGGTGGCGAGCACCACCAACGCCCAGATCCAGATGTCGCTCCGCCGCGCGCGCAGCGCGAGATCCTCGCTCATCGGCCGGTAACCATGCGGGCGAGGGCGCGCGGCGTCAAGCGGGCGAAAATTGGCGGGGCGGACACAGGCGTGCCAGCTTCCGCCGCATGAAGTGGCTCTTCGCGCTGCTGTTCATCGGAGCCGTCGCCTGGGCGGCCACGTGCGTGCCGCCGCGAACCGCAGCCAGGCTCACCGCCCGCGCCTTGCGCTCCGGATGGGACTGGGTGGCGGCGATCGGTCCGGAAAAGATGCGCGCGGAGCCGCCGCAGCGATCCTCGCGCAAGGCGCAGGCGGCAAGCCCCCAGCGGCGCGCGAGCCGCGACGGCATCGTGCCCCAGCCGCCGAAGGAAACGCTGCACCCCAAGGACCGCGCCGCGCTGGACTCCCTGGTCGCGAACGCCAGGTAGCTTTTCGCTTTGCCGGGCTCCCCGAAACCGGGGATACGGTTGCGGCGATGGCGGCATTCGGCATCCCGAGGCAGCGCTGGCCGCTCGCGGTGGCGATGGTGGTCCTGCTCGCGTTCGTCCTCTCCTGGCTGCAGGGGCGCTTCGACGCCAGCGACGCGAAGAAGGCCATCGCCAACGCCATGGCCTGGAAGCCGGCGGGCGCGCAGACGGTCTTCGACGCCCTCGCCGGACGCGGCGAAGGCGACCCGCAGTGCAGCGGGAAGGTCGTGTCCCAGTTGCTCGGCGACGTGGAAGTGCGCTGCTCGACGCCGAAGAACCCCGTCCTCTCCTACGAGTTCCGCGTGCTCCTCGACGGCAGGCGCCCTCCCCGCCCGGCAAATCCCGCCGCGGAGCAGCTGATCGCGGCGATGGTCCACAAGTAGACGCCTCGTTGCCGCACCGGGCAGGCGTCCCCACGTTTGCCCGCATGACGCTCGCGATCGCGCTCCTGCTCGCCGCCAAGCCGCTCTGGACCGATGCGCCCGCCCAGAAAGAGCGCACCGCCGCCTCCCCGGCGTCGATCGCGGCGCTGGTGAAGTCGGCGATGCCCGCCGTGGTGGGTATCGTGGCGACCACCGCCCGCGGCAGCAGCGATCCCTTCCGCGAGTTCCTCGAGCGCATGTACGGCCAGGGCAGCGGGGGGCCAGGCGAGACGCCGGTGCGCGGCATCGGGACCGGCTTCTTCATCCGCGCCGACGGCCTGATCGCTACCAACGGCCACGTGATCGAGGGCGCGACCGACATCACCGTGCAGGTGGGCGAGGACGAGCGCGTGTACCGCGCGACGCTGGTCGGGCAGGACGACGCAACCGATCTCGCACTCCTCAAGGTGGAGGGAGAGAGGCCGTTCCCGGTGCTGGCGTTCGGCGAGAGCGAGCGGCTGGAGGTCGGCGAGTGGGTGGTGGCGATCGGCAATCCCTTCGGGCTCTCGCGGTCCGTCACCACCGGGATCGTCAGCTTCAAGGGACGGCGCGACGTGAACCCCAGCGGCCGCCCCGGCTATTACGACTTCATCCAGACCGACGCCGCCATCAATCCGGGGAACTCGGGCGGCCCGCTGCTCGACGCCCGAGGCGCGGTGATCGGGATCAACGCGGCGGTCAATCCCTCCGGCCAGGGCATCGGTTTCGCCATCCCGGTCGAACAGCTGCGGGACGTCGCTCCCCAGCTGGCTACGCAAGGGCACGTGGTCCGCAGCTACATGGGGATCTCCATCCAGGAGTCGATGTCCGCCGACCTGGCCGAGAGCTTCGGCGTTCCCGGCGGCAAGGGCGTGATCGTCACCGAGGTGGCGGAAAAGGGACCGGCCGAGCAGGCGGGGATCAAGGCCGGCGACGTGGTCACCTCCTTCGAGGGAGAGCCGGTGGTGGAGAGCTACCGCCTGCGCTGGCTCACCGCGCGGGCGCCGCCGGGGAAACGGGTGCGGCTGGGGATCTGGCGGAACGGAAAGTCGCTCGAGGCCGTGGTGGTCCTGCTGGTGAAGCCCGGCGCGCCCTGGGAACCGCCGCCGCCCGCGCCCGGGCTGCGCCGGGACCAGGAGCCGTTCGGCTTCGCCGTGGAGGAGCCGGCGAAGGGCGACCGTGACCGCGCCGGCGGCTTGCGCGTCGGCAGCATCGACCTGCGCAGCTGCGCGTACCGCGCCGGAGTCCGCGAAGGGGACCTGATCCTCGCCGTCGACGGCCAGCCCGTCGCCGACATGGCCGGGTGGACGAAGGCCCTCTCCTCCGCGAACGCGATCACCCGGCTGTACGTGCGCCGCGGCGGCAAGGCCCTTTTCTTCGGGCTGCGGCGGGACACCCCGCTGGCCTCGCGGCGCGGCGGGCCAGCGCCGGCCGGCAGCGCCGGAGATGCGTCCAGGTAGACGCCCGCCGGTCTTCCCGAAATCTTCATCTTCTCCGGGCCGGACCTTCATGTACGCCGCGCATGGTCTCTAGGAGATCCATGTGGTCGTTTTGAGCGATTTACTGGTGCGAAGGCGCCGGTTTCGCGTCACACTTCGGACCCGCCGGGGAGGTTCCACGAGATGAGTTCAAGCAGGCTGCCGGGCTTCTACAAGATGAAGATGGCGGAGCGGTTGCGGCGTCTGGCCGAGCAGCTCGAGCTGTCCCGAGACGAGATGGAGAGCCTGGGGGAAAGCGCCACGCTGCCGCTTTCGAACGCCGACGCGATGATCGAGAACGCGGTGGGCGTGCTGGGGCTGCCGGTGGGCGTGGGACTTAACTTCGTGATCAACGGGGAGGATCTGCTGATCCCGATGGCGGTGGAGGAGCCCTCGGTGATCGCGGCGGTGTCGCTGGCGGCGAAGATCGCCAGGGAGGGCGGCGGGTTCCGGGCCGAAGCGGACGAGCCGCGGATGATCGGCCAGGTCCAGGTCACCGAGCTTCTCCGTCCGGAGGCCGCGCGCACCGCGATCCTGGCGGAGAAGGATTCGATCCTGGCCACCGCCAACGCGCTCCACCCGGCGATGAAGGCGCGGGGCGGCGGCGCCAAGGACGTGGAAGTGCGCCTGGTCCGCGTGGGCGCCGAGACGCACGCGATCGTGCACCTGATCGTCGACACCCAGGAAGCGATGGGCGCCAACCTGATCAACACCATGTGCGAAGGCGTCGCGCCGCTGATCGAGCGGATCACCGGCGGGCGGGTGCGGCTGCGCATCCTCTCCAACCTCGCCGACCTGCGCCTGGCGCGCGCCAGCTGCCGCATCCCCTTCGACGCGCTGGGCGACTTCGGCTTCACCGGCGCGGAGGTGGCGCACGGCATCGCCGAGGCCTCCCGGTTCGCGGACTCCGACCCCTACCGCGCCTGCACGCACAACAAGGGCGTGATGAACGGCGTGGACGCCGTGGCGCTGGCCACTGGCAACGACTGGCGCGCCATCGAGGCCGGAGCGCACGCCTGGTGCGCACGCAACGGCCGCTACCAGCCGCTCTCCCGCTGGTGGGTGGAGGACGGCGCGCTGCACGGGAAGATCGAGCTGCCCATCCAGGTCGGGACGGTCGGCGGCGCGGTGAAGGCGAACCCGCTCATCCCGGTGCTGCTGCGGATGATGGGGAACCCGGGAGCACGGAAGCTCGCCGGCGTGATGGCGGCGGTGGGCCTGGCGCAGAACATGGCCGCGCTCCGCGCCCTCGGCACCGTCGGCATCCAGAAGGGCCACATGGCCCTGCACGCGCGCAACCTCGCGGTCAGCGCCGGAGCGAAGGGCTCGGCGGTCGAGGAAGTGGCGCGCGCGCTGATCGCGGCGGGCGAGATCAAGCTGCACCGCGCGCAGGAGATCGTCGCCAACATGGTGGCGAAGCGCGGGCCTTCCGCCGTAACCTAGACGGACGTTGCTCAAGCCGCCGTCCTGCATCGTCGAGTACACGCGCGTCGCCGAGCCGCGGCTGCGCGCGGTGCTCGACGGCAAGCTGCGGACGCTGGAAGCGGTGCCCGTCGACCTGCGCGACGTCGAAGCCGCGCTCCGGGATTACCTGTTGCGCGGCGGCAAGCGCCTGCGCGGGGCGCTGGTGGTGCTCGGCCACCAGGCGGCGGGAGGGGCGCGGGAAGCCGCGCTCGATCCTTCGCTGGGAGTGGAGCTGCTCCACGCCTATCTGCTGATCCACGACGACTTCATGGACCAGGACGACGTGCGCCGCGGAGGCCCGACGATGCACCGCGCGCTCGGCGGCGATCACCTCGGCGCAAGTCTTGCCCTGCTCTCGGGGAGCCTCTGCGAGGCGTGGGGGTACCAGCTCCTCGGGCCGGTGGCGCCGCTGGCCGCGCGGACGATCGAGCAGGTGATCGTGGGCCAGATGGCGGACCTGCGCGCGCCCAGGTACCGCGAGCTGTCGGCGCGCGAGGTCCTCGCCGTGCAGCGCGCCAAGACGGGCACCTACACCTTCGAGCTGCCGCTGCATCTCGGCGCCACCCTGGCGAACGGGCCGCAGCAGCTTCTCCAGGCGCTGAGCGCGTATGCCACCCCGCTGGGCGTCGCCTTCCAGATCGCCGACGACCTCCTGGGCACGTTCGGCGCGCCCGAAGTGACCGGAAAGCCCAACGCCAGCGACCTCCGCGAGGGAAAGCGCACGCTGCTCGTCGCCCGCGCCCTGGAGATGGCGCCTCCGGCGGACGCCGCCCGCCTTCGCGCGCAGCTGGGCAGAAGCGACGCCGACGTCGACGAGCTGCGCGGGATCCTGCGCCGCAGCGGCGCGGAAGCGTCGGCGCGCGCGGACGCCGAGCGGCTCTGCGACGAGGCGCTGCGCGCGCTGGATTCGCCCGCGGTGCCCGGCCAGGTCGCCCAGGATCTGCGCGAGGTCGCGCTCTACACCGTCCACCGCGCCCTGTAGTTTCGGGGACACGATACCAAACTCGAATTTCGTATCCTGAGGCACGTCGTCCACACGACGATGGCTGGCCGCTAGACTGACTCAGGAATACGTACTGTGTCCCCGAATTCTCTTCAGGCGGCGCCGGGGAGGCGCGGGATTGACGCGGGACGGCGGAATGCGGCGAGGCTGTAGATCCGTGCGCCGTCTCCCGCAATGAACGCCGGGGTCTTGCGCGCCGGTGGCGGAACCGCGACGCCGGTGTCGCGCTGGTCGCCGGGGCGCACCAAGTGCGGGCGCACCGGTAACGGCGCGGAATCGCGGCGCTCCGGTCGGGTGCGGGCAAACCAGCGGGAGAGGAAACTCAACATCGGCGCGTTCGCTCCAGGAACTCCGGACCGGGAATTGCAATTACCGCGCCGAGGCGGAAGGTTTGCCGGCAGGAACCGCGGGAGCGACCGTCACCGGTCCGAGGTTGAGCTTCTCCAGCGCTTCCTTGTTCTGCGCGACCGGGCCGACGATCACCACCGGCCAGCGCTCCGGCGTGATCCACCGCGTCACCACGCGCTTCACGTCGTCTTGCGACACCTTGTTCACGCGCGCGGGGAACGTCCGGTAATAGTCGAGCGGCAACCCCAGCGAGACCAGGTTTCCCATCGCGCCGGAGACCGCGTCGTTCGTCTCCAGCGCCGCCGGCAACCCGCGCACCAGCGCTTCCTTCGCCGCGGCAAGCTCCGCGTCGGACACCTGCCCGCCGGAGAAGCCCTGCAGCTCGCGCTCGTATTCCGTCACCGCCTCGACGGTGTTCTTCGCCACGATCCCGCCGCGAGCGGAGAAGGTGCCGCTGTTCCGCAGCAGCGAGAGGGAGGAGAAGACGCCGTAGCTGTAACCGTGCTTCTCGCGCAGGTTCAGGTTCAGGCGGCTGGTGAAGAGCCCGCCCAGCGTCATGTTGGCGACGCGGAGCGGGATCGCATCGGGATCGGTGGCCTTGAACAGCCTTCCGACGACCCACACCTGCGCCTGCGTGGTCCCCGGCTTGTCCAGGGCGACGATCTCGCGGCGCCTCAGGTTCGGGAACGGCGGCAACGCCACCTTGGGCAGACGGCGGGGCCTCCAGGAGGCGAACTTCTCGTTCAGCAGGCGCACGATCTCCGCGGCCTGGACGTCGCCCGCGACCGAGATCACCGCCCCGTTCGGGACCCACCACCGGGCGTGGAACGCCGCCAGGTCGGCGGGCGTGATCGAGCCCACCGACTCCGGCGTTCCCCCCGAGGGCTGGCCCCACGGGTGCGCAGGGCCGTAGAGGATCTTCGCCGACTGGTCGGCGGCGAGCGCCCCGGGGCTCGCCTTCTTCTGCTCGAGCGCGGTGAGCTTGAGGGTGCGCACCCGCTCCACGTCCTCCTGCCGGAAGGCGGGGTTCTGCACCACGTCGGCGAGAAGCTCGAGCGCCTTCGGCAGGGTCTCCGCGAGGCAGTTGAGGTGGACGGTCGTGGACTCCAGGCTGGCGCCGGCGCCGAGGTGCGCCGCCAGGTCTTCGATCTCCTCGGCCAGCTTTTCCGCGGAGCGTGTCCTGGTGCCCTCGTCGACGGCGTCGGCGACGAACTCCGCCAGGCCGGGCTTGTCCCTGGGATCGGCGTCGACACCGTGGAGGAAGCGGATGTCGACCGCGACCAGCGGCAGCGTGTGGTTCTCCACGATCAGCACCCGGGCCCCGTTCTTCAGCTTCCGCTGCACCGGGATCGGGGGCTGGAAGTTCGGCTGCCGGGCAAGCGGCGCCGGCTGCTCGGCGCGAAAGGACGCATCCGGCATCAGCGGCGGCGCCGTGGCCGCGTTCGGAGAGGCCTGCGCCGTCTCCGACGCGGGCGGCGTGGCCGGACCCGGTTTCTCCGGCGGCTGGCCCACCTGCGGCGTCGCCCCGGCGTCGGGCTGCCCGGCCTGCGTCCGGGGAGCCGACGTGGCGACGGGCGCCGGCTGCGGCTCCGCCGGCGAAGCGCCCTGCTGCGCGGCGCTGGCGGGGATCTGCTGCGAGCCGGCGCAGGCGGCGAGCAGCGCCAGCGCGAAAACGATGCTCTTCATCGCTGCGCTCCTTCCGCGCTGGCCGTGGTCTTCGGCGCGGGAACCACGTCCAGCTCGATGCGCTGCCCGGAGACGAGGTACTTGCGCGCGAAGTCCTGCACCGCCTGCGGGGTGACGGCGCGGTACCGGGCGATGTCGTGCGGCAGATACCCGGGGTCGCCGAGGAACACCTGGTAGTTGTTGAGCAGGTCCGCCTTGCCGCCGAAGCCGCCGATGCGCTCCACGGTGCGCAGCCGGTTGGCGATGATGTTGCGCTTGGCGCGCTCCACCTCCGCCGCCGTGGCGCCCCGCTGCTGCACGTCCTCCAGGATCTGCGCGACCACCGGGCGGATCTCGTCGAGCGTGTGGCCGCGCGCGGCGGTGACGGTGATCTGGAACCAGCCGGCGATCCCCTGCGTGACGTTGCTCGCGTTCACCCCCGAAGCGAGCTGCCTCTCGAACACCAGCGCCTTGTACAGCCGCGAGGTCTTGCCGGTGCCGAGGACGTCGCCGAGCATGTCGCCCGCGGGCTCCTCGTCGGTGTACTGGCGCACGCCCTTCCAGGCGAGGATCAGCCGGGGCATCTCCGCCAGCTTGTCGGGGATGGTCTCCTTCACCACTCCGTCGATCGGGGGCTGCGGCACGTCGGGCGCCTTCACCTCCGGTCCGCGCGGGATGGGCCCGAAGTACTTCTCGACAAGGTCCTTCGCCACCTTGGGATCGAAGTCGCCGACGATGGCGACGGAGGCGTTCTGCGGCCCGTAGTAGGTGCGGAAGAACTGCCGGATGTCGGACGGCGAGGCGGCCTGGATGTCCGCGATGTCACCGATCACGCACTCG
>JBGQLA010000230.1:0-8535 GCA_041499865.1 Deltaproteobacteria bacterium | reverse complement strand
CGGGGCCACGGCGGGATTCTCCAGCGGCGCCGGCCCGACGTATCCGATCAGCACCTTCGCCAGCTGGATCTGGTCGTGCAGCGTCTCCCGGATCTCCCTCGCGTGCGGCTCGGTCTTCGCCGTCACCGGCGGCGGATGGGGACCGCGGGGCAGCGGGCCGAAGTACTTCTCCACCAGCGGTTTCACCTCGGCGGCGCGGAAGTCGCCGACGATGGCGATGGAGGCGTTGTCCGGCGCGTAGTAGGTGCGGAAGAACTCGCGCACGTCGTCCAGCGAGGCGCGCTGCAGATCCTCGTGCGAGCCGATCACGTACCCGAAGTACGGGTTCGGCTCCGGGAAGAGGAGCTGCACCAGCCGCTCCTCGGCGCGCCCGTACGGCACGTTCTCGATGCTCTGGCGCCGTTCGTTGCGGACCACGTCGCGCTGGGTGTCGAGCTTCTTCTGGTCGACGGTGTCGAGAAGGAAGCCCATCCGGTCGCTCTCCAGCCAGAGCGCGAGCTCCAGCCGGTCCGCCGGCATGGTCTCGAAGTAGTTTGTCCGGTCCCATTCCGTGGTGCCGTTCAGGTTGGTGGCGCCGTTGCGCTCGAGCATGGCGAACACCGTCCGCTCGTCGCCGTTCAGGTGCTTGCTCCCCTGGAACATCAGGTGCTCGAAGAGGTGGGCGAAGCCGCTGCGGCCCTTGCGCTCGTTGACCGCGCCGACGTGGTACCAGAGGTCGACGCCGACCACCGGTGCGCGATGGTCCTCGGAGAGGATCACGGTCAGCCCGTTCGCCAATTGATACTTCTCGAAGGGGATCTGCGGCAGGGCTGCGCTGGCGGCGAGGAGGAAGGCTGCAAGCATCGCGGCTCCTGGTTGGGGCGGACTGGATACAGCGGAACCGGCGTTCACGCCACCGTCCGGCAACGGACCCTGTACGGGCGAGGGGCTGCCCGATTTCACCTCCCATGACTACCTGCGCCATGGATGCCCGAAGTCGAGCGGACCCGCCTGCAGCGATCGACCTTCTTGGTCCTGTTCGCGCTCGCCGTCTATGCCTTCTGGCGGACGCTCGAGCCGGTCTGGGTCCCCGTCCTGCTCGGCCTGGTGATCGCGGTCGGCGTCCATCCCGTCCACGAGCGCCTCGTGCAGCGGCTCGGCGGAAAGCACCCTGGGCTCCCCGCGGCGGCGCTGACTGCGCTGGTGATGGCGCTCGCGCTGGGGCTGATCGCCTTCCTCGTTTTCGTGGTGGGAAACAGGGTGGTGACGCTCGCGCAGGAGCTCGCCGCCAGCTACGAGAAGAAAGGGGCGGCGGGCCTCCTCGGATGGGACCTCAGCCACCTGCTCTCGCGCTTCGGGGTCAAGCCGGCGGACATCAACCAGCGGGTCGCGGAGGTGGCGCGGGACCTCGCCACCTTCCTGGGGAAAGGCGCGACCAGCCTGGTGGCGGGGCTGCTCAGCGCGATCTTCATCTTCATCTTCACCGCCATCACCTCGTACTACCTGCTCCGCGAAGGCACCGGCGGCACCTCCTGGCTGGTGGAGATCGTCCCGCTGCCCAACGGGCAGGTGGCGGAGATCGTTCGCGACGTACGCGACGTGATGCGGGCGATGCTGATGAGCACCGGAGTGATGTCCGCCTACCAGGCGGTCACGGCCGGGATCGGGTACTGGCTCTTCGGCGTGGACAGCCCCATCGTCTGGGCGGCCCTGACCGGCATCGCCTCGATCCTCCCGGCGGTGGGAACCGCGCTGGTCTGGGCGCCGGTCGGGATCGTGATGATCCTCGTCGGCCATCCCGCGCAGGGGGCCGGGGTCCTGCTCTGGAGCGGCGTGGTGGTCGTCTTCGTCGCCGACTACATCCTCCGGCCGAAGCTGGTGGGCCCGCGGCTCCGGATGAACGACCTGCTGGTCTTCATCGCCATCTTCGGCGGCATCGAGGCCTTCGGCATCCTCGGGGTGGTGCTGGGCCCCATCGCCGTCGCCGTGCTGGTCTCGCTCCTGCGGATCTACCAGCGCGATTACCGCCCGGAGGGGCCGGTGCGCACGCACGACCCGACGGCCGCGAACGGCTCGCGCTTCCAGAACGCGCCCTGATCGCCCCCCGCTCGTGAAGTTCGTACGATCCGCCGCGCGGGCGGAGTAGCATGCGCCGATGATCGCCGTCGCTGCAGCGGGGATCTGCCGGCGCTACGGGCGAAGGTGGGCCCTGATCGACGTCAGCTTCGACATTCCCGAGGGATCGCTGGCGATGGTCACCGGCCGCAACGGCTCGGGGAAATCGACCTTGCTGCGGGTGCTCGCCACCGCCATCCGCGCCGACCGGGGGAGCGTCGCCATCCTCGGCCACGATGCGCGCGCCGAGCGCGACACGGTGAGGGAAAGGACGGCGCTCCTCGGGCACCGCACGCACCTCTACGAGCCGCTCACCGCGCTGGAGAACCTCGCGCTGGTGGCGCGCTTCCTCGGCGGCGACGGGCGGCGGTCCGCGCTTCTCGCACGGCTCGAGGAGGTGGGCCTGGCCGACCGCGGCGACGACGTGGTGCAGACCTTCTCCGCCGGCATGCGGCAGCGCCTCGCGCTCGCCCGCGTTCTCCAGCAGCAGCCCCGCCTGATATTGCTGGACGAGCCGTACGGCCATCTCGACCCGCCCGGCTTCCTCCTGGTGGACGGATTGCTGCAGACGCTCCGCAAACAGGGATCGACGGTGCTGATGGCCACGCACCTGGTCAACCGCGGCCGCCGGATCTGCGACCTCGGCCTGGTGCTGGAAGCGGGCCGGCTGGTCTTCGCCGGCGCCGCCGCGGAGATGCCCGAGCCCGCGGGTGTGGACGCGACCACGCCGTTCGCGGAGGGGGCGTGAACGCCCTTTTCGCGGCCCTTCGCAAGGACCTGCTCCTGCAATGGCGCGGCCGGGCCCAGCTGATCGCCATCTTCGCCTTCGGCGCCGCCGCCCTGCTCCTCTTCAGCTTCGCCATCGGGCCCGATTCCCAGTCGCTGCGCCAGCACGCGGCCGGCTTTCTCTGGCTCGGCCTGCTCCTCGCGTCCACGCTCTCGCTGGCGGAATCGTTCGAGCGGGAGATGGAGGAGCAGGCGCTCGAAGGCCTGCTCCTGCTCCCGGTGAGCGCACGGGCGCTGTACTATGGCAAGTCGATCGCGAACTGGGCCCACCTCACCCTACTCGGCGTCGCCCTCGTCCCGGTGATGGTCGTCCTCTACGACGCGGGAACGCTTCGCCTCCTCTCCTTGTTTGGCGTGATCCTGCTCGGGAGCGCGGGCCTCTCCGCGCCCGGAACCCTGTATGCCGCCATGACCTCGCAGACCCGCGCCCGGCAAACTCTCCTACCCCTCCTCCTCTTTCCGCTGGTGGTGCCCGTGCTGCTGGCGGCGGTGAAGGCGACGTCGCTCTTGATCCTCGGCGATCCGATGGGACAGTTCCGGCCCTGGATCACACTGCTCGCCGTCTTCGCGGTGTTACACTGGTCCCTCGGCGGTCTGCTCTTTGGCCGCGTGGTGGAGGATTGATGCAGCGATCATCCGCCCGCCCCATGGCGCTGGTTGCGCTCGGCGTGGCGTTTCTTTTCGCCGGCTCCTTCTGGGGCCTCGCGAAGGCGCCGGCGGAGCTCTTCATGGGCGACGTGCAGCGGATCATGTACGTGCACGTGCCGACGGCCTGGAACGCGATGCTCGCGCTCAGCTTCTCCTTCGTCTGCGCCGTCTGCTTCCTGCTGACGAACAAGTGGAAGTGGGACAGCCGGCTGGAGGCGGGGATGGAGATGGGCGTGGTGCTCTCGCTGCTCCTCTGCATCCAGGGATCGATCTGGGCCAAGCCCACCTGGGGCGTGTGGTGGGACTGGGACCCGCGGCTCACCACCACCGCCGTGATGGTCTTCGCGTTCGGCGGCATCCTCGCGCTGCGCGCCTTCGTCGACGATCCCGAACGGCGCGCGGTCTGGTCGTCCGTCGCCTGCATCCTCGCTTTCGCCGACGTCCCCATCGTCTACTTCTCGGTGAAGTGGTGGAACTCGTTGCACCAGGCGCAGTCGACGCCGCAGACCGTCTCCGGCGCATTCCACTGGCCCCTGCGGATCAACGCCTTCGGCATCCTCTTCCTCTGGACCGGGCTGGTCGCCTTGCGCACCCGGGTGGCCGCGCTGCGGCTGCGCGGCGAGCTGGCTCCTCCCCTTCCGGCGGCGGCGACCGGCGTTGCTCCCGCGCAAGGACGTGCCTCGTGAGCGGCGTGATCGAGGGTGGGTGGGAGTTCGTGACGGCCGCCTATGTGGTGACGGCCGGGATCTTCGCGACCTACGCGACGTCGGTCTTCCTGCGCTACAGGACGGAGCGACGGCGGGTGGCGCGGGAGGAGCGCGCATGAGCGACGCCGGATCTGCTTCGCCGCCCACCCGGACCAGCCGGGCGCGGACCCGGTGGTTTGCCGCGGGTGCGCTCGCGATCGCCGCGGCCGCTTTCCTCTTCATCGCCGTCGGCGGGATCGGCGAGAACCTCGTCTACTACTGGGGGCCCAAGGAGCTGCGCGCCGCCGGCGCCAAGGCGACGGGGGCCACCATCCGGCTCGGAGGTCAGGTGGCCGTCGGTTCGGTGAAACGCGGCGACGGCGTCTCCGATCTGGAGTTCGACGTCACCGATGGCACCGCCAACGTCCACGTGGTCTCGCGCGGCGTGCCTCCCCAGCTCTTCCGCGACCGGATCGGCGTGGTGGTGGAAGGCACGATGACCAAGGACGGAATCTTCGAAAGCCGCCGCCTGATGGTGTCCCACGACAACAAGTACCGCGCGCCCGGCGACAAGAACGTCGACATCAAGGAGTTGATGCGGTCGACGGAAGGCCTCGACGATCCGGCACCCGCTGCCACGGTGGCCGGGTCACCCCGTCCGTAAAGCCAGCACCCCGGAGAACCATGCTTCCCATTCTCGGCCGTACGTTGATCCTGCTCGCGCTCCTCGCCGCCAGCGCCGGCGCCGTGACGGGATTCGTCACCGGCGCCAGGCCCTCGTCGGCGGGCTGGACCTGGACGCGCCGCCTCGCGTACGCGTTCGCGGCGTTCATGGTCCTGGCCAATCTGACGATGGAGTACGCGCTGCTCAGCCACGACTTCAGCGTCAGCTACGTGGCCCACGTGGGCTCGCGCTCGGTGCCCACCTGGGTCTCCATCGTCAGCCTCTGGTCGTCGCTCGAGGGGTCGATCCTCTTCTGGGGCCTGGTGATGGGCGCCTACGTCGCCTTCGCCACCTGGCGGAACGCGGACCGGCACCCGGAGTACATGCCGTACGCGGTCGGGGTCTGGCTGGCGTGCGGCGCATTCTTCAGCTTCCTGCTCGCCGGTCCGGCGCAGCCGTTCGCCACCGTAGCGAATCCGCTGATGGACGGGCCGGGCCCGAACCCGCTCTTGCAGAACCACTATCTGATGGTGATCCACCCCCCCTTCCTCTACTCGGGCTACGTGGGGATGACGATCCCGTTCGGCCTCGCCTGCGCCGCGCTCCTCGTCGGCCGCCTGGGAAATGACTTCATCCGGCCCCTGCGCAACTTCCTCCTCCTCTCCTGGATCTTCCTCACCTGCGCCATCGTCCTCGGCGGCTGGTGGGCGTACGAGGTCCTGGGATGGGGAGGGTACTGGGCCTGGGATCCGGTGGAGAACGCTTCCTTCCTGCCCTGGCTCACCGCCACCGCGGCGCTCCACTCCGCGATGCTGGTAGAGCGGAAGGGCGTCCTCAAAGGCTGGACCGTGATCCTCGTGCTCGGGACCTATCTCCTGACGATCCTCGGCACGTTCATGACCCGCTCGGGCGTCTTCAACTCCGTGCATTCCTTCACCCAGAGCGCGATCGGTCCGACGATCCTCGTCTTCCTCGCCGCGGCGCTGCTGTTCTCGCTCTCGCTGCTCACGCTGCGGGTGGACAGCCTGAGCGCGGAAGGCCGGCTGGAGACCGGCCCGTCGCGCGACGTGATGTTCCTCGTCCAGAACCTCCTCTTCGTGCTGCTCACCTTCACCATTCTTCTCGGGACCGTCTTTCCGCTGGTGGTGGAGGCGGTCCGCGGCGTGCAGATGAGCGTGGGCCGGCCGTACTTCGACCGGATGTCGGTTCCCATCGGCGTGGCCCTGCTCTTCGTCATGGGAGTGGGCCCGGCGCTGCCCTGGGGACGGGCCACGCCGCGGCAGCTGCGCAGCGCGCTGTTGCCGCCCCTCGTCGGCGCCTCGGTTCTGGCGGTGGCGGGGCTTGCGCTCGGGGTGCGCAACCCGTGGACGGTGCTCGCGCTGTTCTTCGGCGGCTTCACCGCCCAGGTGACGCTCTCGGAGATGTTCCTTCCCGTTCGCCAGCGGATGCGCGCGCACGGCGAGGGACTCCTGGAGGCGTTCCGTCAGACGCAGAGCCGGGGACGGCGCCGGCTCGGGGCTTACGTCGTCCACGCAGGCGCCCTGGTGGTGATCGTGGCGATCGCGGTCTCCAGCACGATGGGCAGCTCGAAGGAGATCCAGCTGCGGAAGGGCGAGGCGACCACGCTCGGCGCGTACACCTTCACCTTCATGGCGGCGGAGAAGGTCGTCGAGCCGCACCGCGAGTCTCTCCTCGCGCGCGTGGACATCGCCAAGGGCGGCCGCAGCCTCGGGTCGCTCTATCCGCGGATGAACCAGTACGAGAGCCAGCGGGAGCCGATCGGTTCGCCGGCGGTGCGCTCGAGCCTGACCGAGGACCTGTACCTCTCCATTCACAACATCGACACGGACGCGGGCACGGTCGGGCTGCTGGTGCTGGTCAACCCGATGGTCTCCTGGATCTGGATCGCCACGGCGGTAATGGCCCTCGGCGGCCTGGCGGCGCTGGTGCCGCGCTTGCGTGGGGCAGTCGCGCCGGCGCGGGTAACGCCTGCCGCGGGTCCGGTCGCGATCGAAGGATCCCACTGATGGCCACGGCACTCACTCCCGGCGCCGGATCGCCCTCCTCCTCCCGGGTCAATCGCAAGGTGCTGATCGCGGGCATGGTCATCGCTTTTCCGCTGCTTGCGGTGCTGGTCGCGAACCTCGGCCGCGATCCGCACACGGTGCGCTCGCCGCTGGTCGGACAGCCGGCGCCCCCGTTTTCGCTGCTGCCCGTCGGCGGCGGCTCTCCGGTCACGCTCGAATCCCTGCGCGGCAAGCCGGCGGTCATCAACTTCTGGGCCACCTGGTGCGTGCCCTGCTTCGAAGAGCACGCGGCGCTCACCGCGGCGGCGAAGGGTTTGCGCGACGTCCGGTTCCTCGGGATCGTCTACGAGGACGAGGAGGCGCGCACGCGCGAGTTCCTCGGCCAGCGCGGCAGCGCGTACCCTTCGCTGATGGACGCCGACGGCAGGGTCGCCATCGCTTACGGGGTGTTCGGGGTGCCGGAGACGTTCTTCATCGACGGCAAAGGCCGCATCGTCGAGAAGTACGTGGGACCTCTCCAGCGCAGCACGATCGCCGCCCTGGTCGAGCGGGCGAGAGGAGAGGACCGATGAAGTCGTTCGCCTTCGCCCTGACCGCGCTGTTCGCGCTCGCATCGGCCGCGGCTTCGGCGCCTGCGCCGGCGTCGATGGAGCCGGGCATGGGTGCTCCCCGCGGACCGCCGCTTTCCGGAGCGGTCCTCGACGCCCGCACGGAAGACGTCGGCGGGCTGTTGCGCTGCCCGGTCTGTCAGGGCCTCTCGGTCGCCGACTCGCCCGCCACCATGGCGCGCAACATGAAGGCCGAGGTCCGCGAGAAGCTGGCCGCGGGCTACGATCAGGAGCAGATCCTCGCCTACTTCGAGCGCTCCTACGGCGAGTTCGTCCGCCTCGAGCCCTCGCTGCACGGCGTGAACTGGGTGGTCTGGTTCGGACCCATCGCCGGGCTCCTCGCCGGAGGAGCAGCGATCGCCTGGGCCCTGAAGCGAACGGCGCGCAAAGCGGGTGCGGCCGACTTGCCCGACGCCGGTCCCGCTGCCCCGGCGCCCGGGGTCCCCGCGCGGGACACGTTGCCGGCGGATGCGCGTCTCGCCGCGGCAGTCCGGCGGGTGCGGACGCTGGCCTACGGCTGGCCCGACGGCATTCCTCCAAAGGCGGCGCTGTGAACCAGGCGGCTCCCATCGAATGGCTCCCCGCGGTCGCGATCCTGGCAGGCGGCCTCGTCTTCGGGGCGGTGCTGGTGTGGCGTTTCGTGTTCACCGCTCCGCGATCCCCTGCCAAGGCGGCGGCGCCGGTTCCGGCGGAGGTGCGGGATCTCGCCGGCAAGACCGATGCGCTCCTCTCCCAGCTCCGCGAGCTCGAGGACACCGCCGTCAAGCGGACACCGGAGCAGCTCGCCCGCGAACGCTATGCCCTCGAGCTGGAGGCGGCGCAGACGCTCCTGGCGCTCGAGGAGTCGGGAGCTCCCGCGCCGCTGGCGCCGGCTGCCGCCATCGCCATCCCGGCGAGCGCGGGTGCGGTTCCCGAGCGGGCCGGCGGCCTGCGCGGCTTCCTCTGGGGCGTCGGGAGCGCCACGGGTGCGGCGCTCTTGATCCTTCTCGTGTACCAGTCCGCGAAGCCGCGGGAGGCCGGCG
>JBGQLA010000229.1:0-8548 GCA_041499865.1 Deltaproteobacteria bacterium | reverse complement strand
GAACTCGCCCACGAAAGACTCGAACTCCTCGCCGCGCACCCGGCGACGGCGCAGGCCCATGTAGAGCGGATCCTGGAGCCGCGCCTCGTTGTCGGTGCCCACGTCCAGCATCACCGGCAGGCACCGCGCCGGGTCGATGCCGGCGCAGGCGGTGTAGAGCGCGAGCTTGCCGACCGGAATGCCCATCCCGCCCACGCCTTGATCGCCCAGGCCGAGGATGCGTTCGCCGTCGGTGATGACGATCACGCGCACGTCCTTCTGCGGCCAGTTCCGGACGATCCCGGCGAGGCTGCCGCGGTCGTCAAAGCACACATGAAGGCCGCGCGGGCGGCGGAAGACGTGGCCGAACTGCTGGCAAGCCTGCCCGACGGTCGGCGTATAGACGATGGGCATCATCTCTACGAGATTGTCCACCAGCACGCGATAGAAGAGCGTCTCGTTCCGATCCTGCAGGCTGACGAGGTGGATGTAGCGCTCGAGGTCTGTCTCCTTGCGCCGGTAGTTCTCCATCACGCGCGTCGCCTGCTCCGCGATGGTGAAGACCTGCGGCGGCAACAGGCCCTTGAGTCCGAGCGCCTCGCGCTCCTCGCGGCTGAAGGCCGTGCCCTTGTTCAGCGCTGGATCCCTCAGCAAGGTCATGCCGCGGGGAAAGCCCGCGGGCGCCTCGTGCGTCGTCCTGGTGGGCTGCGCTGTTCCGCTCTTCGTCATGTTCGCTCCTCAGAGGTGACCGCGTTCGCTCCGGAGCGCCACGGGATCCAAAGCGGTACGCCTTTGCAGCCACCTGCACAAGCGTGCGCCGGGACGGACACTCGCACCCCGGCACCGCTTGCGCTCGCGCCCGCAAAGGCGTACCGCGAGGGCGACACGAACCCAGCAGCACCAGTGGTATCGAGGAGCGGTCATGACGAAACGCGTGGCGTACGTAACCGGAGGAATGGGCGGCATCGGCACGTCGATCTGCCGCAAGCTGGCTGACGCCGGCCACACCGTGATCGCAGGCTGCGGCCCGACCCGGGACCACCGCAAGTGGGTAGAGGCGCAGCGGGTCGACGGCTATACGTTCCACACCTCGGTGGGGAACGTGGCGGATTGGGACTCGACCCGGGAGGCCTTCGAGAAGGCGCGGGCGGAGCACGGCCCGATCGAGATCCTGGTCAACAACGCCGGCATCACCCGGGACGGCATTTTCCTCAAGATGAGCAAAGAGGCCTGGGACGCGGTGATCTGCACCAACCTCAACTCGCTCTTCAACGTCACCAAGCAGGTGATCGAGATGATGGCCGAGCGCCGCTGGGGCCGCATCATCAACATCTCGTCGGTGAACGGGCAGAAGGGCCAGTTCGGTCAGGTCAACTACTCGACCGCCAAGGCCGGCATCCACGGGTTCACCATGGCGCTGGCCCAGGAGGTGGCGAGCAAGGGCGTCACCGTCAACACCGTCTCGCCGGGCTACATCGGCACCGAGATGGTGCGCGCCATCAAGCCCGAGGTCCTCGAGAAGATCGTGGCGACCATCCCGGTGCGGCGGCTGGGCACGCCAGAGGAGATCGGGGCGATGGTCACCTGGCTCGCCGGCGACGAGAGCGGCTTCGCCACCGGGGCCGACTTCTCGATCAACGGCGGGCTGCACATGGGGTAACGCTGGCGAGGAAGTCGTCGATCGCGCCCAGCGCCTCCGGGTGAGCCATCACGCCGTAGTGATTGGCGTCGACTTCGGCGACCTGGGCCGACGGCGCCGCCGCGAGGAACGCGTCGCGCAGAGCTGCCCCGACGACGAAGCCGGTGCCGGGAAGGAGCTGCCGGGTCGCTCGCACCAGCAGCGTCGGCATCCGCAGCGCCGGCCAGAGCTGGCGTGCGTCGTGCGTGGCGCCGTAGGTCGCGTCCTCGATCACCGCCGCCTTCGAAGTGCGCGGCCGCACGCCGCCCGGGACCTGATCGAGCTCGTCAAGGTAGTGCTGCTCCCAGAGGTCCTCCCAGGGCACAGCCGCTCCCGGCCGGCGGATCCGGTCGCAATATTCCCGTGCGGAGCTGTAGACGATCCCCAGGCGCTCGACGGAGGCGAGGATGGGAGGGATCACCGCCGGCTCCGGGGGGCCGACGCCATCGATCAGCACCAAACGCCCGATCCGGTCTGGATCGAGGGCCGCGGCCTGCATGGAGACGAACGCACCCATCGAGTGCCCGACCAGGTCGGTGGACGCGAAGCCGAACTTGCCCGCTGCCTCGAGGACGTCCTCGGCGTGGCGCTTCCAGCCGAACGTCCCCGGCGCCGTGGCGGGGCTCCGGCCCCTGCCGCGCAGGTCGAGCGCGATCACCCGCCGGCCGCTCGCCGCCAGACGGGCCGCGAGCGCGTCGAAGCTGCGCGCATTGGCCGACAGGCCCGGCACGCAGAGCACCGGCGTGCCCTGGGAGGGCCCGCTCCGGAGCGCGTGCAGCGAGCCGGAGGAGAGCTCGAGATCGAAGGAGCCGTGATCCATGCGATGATGGCGCCCGACTGGCGGGGCCGCTGTCAAGCCCGGACCGTGCGCCTCGGGCGGTCCTGCTGCAGTGCGGGAGGACTGAATCGTGCTGGTCAAGAAGTATGGCAACCGCCGCCTCTACGACACCGCTGCCAGCCGCTACATCACGCTCGAGGAGCTGGCCGCGATCGTCAAGAGCAGCGACGACGTGCGGGTGGTCGACGCCAAGACCGGCGAGGACCTCACCACCTCGACGCTCGCGCAGATCATCGTCGAGGGTCGCGGCGCGGCGCGGCTGCTGCCGCGCCCGCTCCTCGTGCAGCTCATCCGCATGGGAGACGACGCGCTCGCCGAGTTCTTCGGGCAGTACGTCACCTGGGCCCTTCAAGCCTATCTGCAGACCAAGCAAAGCGCCCAGGCGATGAGCCCATTCAACCCCTTCTTCACCTCGCCCTTCGCGGGAGGCGGCCTGTCGAGGATGTTCGGCCTCGGCTCCACGCCGCCGCCCGCCGAGCCTCCGCCGCAGCCTCCTCTTCCAGGCCCCGGTGGCAACTCCTCATCCCCTCCCTTGTCCGAGCTGCACGCGCTCCGGCGGGAGTTGGAGGAGCTGAAGAAAAGCCTGAAGAAGCGGCGCCGTTGAGCGCGGCATGCTGCATTGCACCAGATCGCTGCTCCGACTGCGCAAGATGGTGCTCGCGCGGCCCCGCGCGGCTCTTCGCGGCCAGGCCTTTGCCGATAGGATTGCGCCCGAGGTCTCCGACCGCCCATAATATCTGGCTGTCGCCGACTCCGTGTGCAGGGTCGCCGACTGCAGAGCGAGGAAGCGAGCGATGACCACCGAGCGGACCAAGGGGCTGGAGCTCTTCAAGCTGGCGCGCGACCTGCGCGGCGCCGGCATGGATGCCTGGGCGAAGCTGACGCTCGTCGTCACCAACTCCCGGGCGTACACCCAGGTCACCGCGGCGATGGGCGCGCCCGCCCTCTTCGTGAAGGCGGTGATGCGCAAGCCGGCTGAAGTGGCGATGGCCCAGGCGCTGGCGCAACTGCAGATGCCGTCGCGCGAGGAAGTGCTCTCGATCTCCCAGCGGCTGACCCGCATCGAGATGGTGCTCGACGACCTCGGGGCCACCCTGGAAACGGTGCGCGCCGCCGCTGCCCTCCAGCAGCGTTCCGCAGTCCGGGAGCGAGCGGGAAACGGGGCGGCCGTCGTCGCCCCTGAAGCGCCGGTGCGTCCTTTCGTCGCCTCCAAGGAGCAGTGACCCGTGGCGACCCAGGCGACCTCGAGCGGCTCTGGCCCTGTTGAACTCTGGCAGCGCCTGTCCGCCATCGCGCGCAACGCGGTGAGGGTAACGACCACGCGCGCCCCGATCGCCCAGACGCCGCGCCAGGCAGTCTGGACGCTCAACAAGGCGACCCTCTACCGGTATACCCCCGTGGTCCCTCGCGAGCAGCGCCACCCGGTCCCGCTGCTGATGGTCTTCGCGCTGATGAACCGCGCGTCGATCCTCGATTTGCGTCCCGGCAACAGCTTCGTCGAGTACATGCTCAAGCAGGGGTACGATCTCTACCTGCTCGACTGGGGTTCGCCGGGTCCCGAGGACAGCCAGCTCGGCCTCGAGGACTACGTTCTCGAGTACATGCCGCGCGCGATCCGCAAGCTGAAGGCGGTCTCCGGGTCGGAGTCGTTCAGCATCCTCGGCTGGTGCATCGGCGCGCTGCTGTCGACGCTCTACGCCTCGTTGCGGCCGGACGACGGGCTCAAGAACCTGATCCTGCTCACCGCGCCGCTCGACTTCTCCAAGAAGGAGGAGATCTCGCTCGCGCGCATGACCGACCAGCGCTACTTCAATGTCGACCGCGTGCTGCAGGCGTACGGCCCCAACATGCCCGGCGCGCTGATCGACTACGGCGCGAAGATGCTCAAGCCGGTGGAGAACTTCGTCGGCAGCTGGCTCCGCCTGCTGGAAAACCTCGACAACCCCAAGGTGGTCGAGTCGTGGCACGCGATGAATACCTGGGTCTCCGACGGCATCCCGATGGCTGGCGCCACCTACCGGCAGCTGATCGTCGACTTCTATCGCGACAACCGCCTGATGAACGGCACGCTCTCGCTCCGCGGCGAGAAGGTGGACCTGGCCCGGCTTCGCGCCAGCCTGCTCGACGTCATCGCCGAGGACGACCACATCACCCCGCCTTGCCAGTCGGAGACGGTGGTCGAAAAGGTGGGCAGCGCCGACAAGCAGCTCTTGCGCGTGCCCGGCGGACACATCGGCGTCATGGCGGGCAGCGGCGCGGCCAAAGGGACCTGGCCGAAGATCGACGCCTGGCTCAGCGACCGCTCGCGGTGAGCGCGCGAGCTGGAACGCCTGTCCTGATCCCACTGCGGAAGGATCTCGTTCAAGAGTAGCCCCTGAGCCGCCTGCGGCGGCCGGGGCTAGTTGAAGGCCTTTCGTACGTCCTCGGACGAGGTTGTCGCGTTCACCTCTGGCTCGGCCGGGGCGAGCGACGCCGGCGCGCGCGGCTCGAGCGCCACGATCGCAGGGTCGAGGCGGAGCACGGCGTACCCGCCGACGGCGCCGGCGCCGAAGCCTGGCGTGAAGAGCCGCATCGGGCGATCGATGACGCCCTCGCGGACCGCGTCGCGGATGGCCAGCGGGATGCTTGCCGACGAGGCGTTCCCCACCCGCTCGATGTTGAAGTAGAGCCGCTCGGCGGCCAGCCCGACGGCCGCCGCCATCTTCACCACCATCGTCTTGTTGGCCTGGTGCGGGACCACCAGGTCGATGCTGTCGAGCAGCGTGCCGGAGCCGTCCGGGCCGGGCAACTCGCCCAGCTCCCCGATCATCTGCTTGAGATACCGCTGCGCCAGCGCCTTCACCTCGGGGCCGTAGACGGTGATGTTGTTGTCGAACTCCGGGTTGGGCCAGATGATCGAGTTCACCTCGCTGACCGGGCCACTCGCGTAGGTCTGCAGGACTTCGATGTCGGGAGCCGCTCCGGCCGCTGCAGGGCCGATCACCAGGGCGGCCGCGCCGTCGCCGAAGATCATCCGCGAGGTGCGCACGCTGCCGATCTTGTCCGAGAACTTTTCGGCGCAGACCAGGAGCACCGGGCGCTCCACCTCTTGCAGCAGCCGGACCGCTTCCGAGAGGCCGTAGGCGAGGCCGGCGCAGGCCGCCACGATGTCGCACGACGCGTGCGTCTGCAGCATGCCCAGCTGCCCGGAGAGCCAGGTCGCGACCGAGGGGATCAGCCGCGTGCTGGTGCAGGAGCAGAAGATCACCGCGCCGATCTCCTCCGGCTTGCGGCCCGCTTTCTCCAGGGCGGTCTGCGCCGCCTCGAGCGAGATCTCCTCCAGCCCGCGCTCGGTGTAGCGGCGGGCCTCGATGCCCGTCTTCTCGCGGATCTCGTCGGCCGACATCGGCGACCAGTTGAAGGCGGTGTTGCGGATCAGGTCCTCGTTCGTACAGGCGTGCTCTCCGCTCACCGCGGCCAGCGACTCGAGGCGGGGCATGACCGCGAAGCGCTTGCGCACCTCGAGCGCCGGGTAGGGCCTGATCGGCGGGCGTTCCTCGGGCCGTGCCGGGCGCGGGCGACGCGGTCGTCCCCCCGATCGCACTCGCTGGATGAACTCCAGCACCTCGGGATTGAGCGGGTGGTAGAGCACCACGAAGTCGTCGTCGCGCAGCTCGCTGAGGCGGGTCAGCCCCGACTGCGCCCGCGCCCACGGGTGCTGGTTGTGGAGCACCATCGCCCAGCGCTGCAGCGATTCCAGCTCGGGAACATCGTCGGCGCAGTCGATGATCTGTTGGGTCGTGAACACCTTGAAGTCGGGATCGTGCCGCTCGAGCCGATAGGTGCGGCACGACGGATCGCGAAGCGCTTCCTGCACCGTCGGCGCGATCGCCGGGAGATCGGCAGCGTGGTGGCGCCGGTGGCGGAAGAGGCCGAAGAGCTCGTCGAAGATCGCGTCCTCGGTCGCAGCATTCCAGCGCGCCGGCAGCGCCCGGTACGCCGTCTCGGCCGCGACGACCTTGCGCTCGCCTTCCTCCCACGGCGTAAAGATCGGAAGCAGGACGTCGTCGCGCTTGCGGGGCACATCCCGCCAGCGGGTCGGCCGCTTCACGTACATGGTGATCGCGTAACGGTTGACCCAGAGCAGGTTGAGCGCGAGGTCGCGCAACAGCGCGTGACGGTGGGTGTAGGCGCCGGTCCGGGTGCGCTCGAGGATCTCCGAGCCGGTCGGCGCCTTGGTCTCGAAGTCACGCGCGATCACCGCCTCGAACTGCTCGAGCGTCTCGAAGACGGTGAAGTCCAGGTGCGGAAAGAAGCTGGAAGGGAAGACGATGCGCCCGAAACGATTGACGACGAACGGCTTCATGACAGGCCTCCGGCGACCCGAAGGATTGCCCTAGATTGAAGGGCAAGGGTGCTCTACCCGTATCCTTGTAGGCTATTTCGGACTCGCGCAGCAGGGGAGGCGCGGGTCGCCGCAAGTTCGTGCGGGAGCGGCCAGCTATCGGCTGCGGATGAACTCGGCGATGCGGGGGGCGATCTCGTCGCGCCAGCGCCGCCCGCTGAAGACGCCGTAGTGCCCCGCACCGGACTGCACGTACGCGCGCCTGCGCTGATCCGGGATCGCCGTGCACAGGCTGTGGGCGGCGGAGGTCTGCCCCACGCTGGTGATCTCGTCCTTTTCGCCCTCAACGGTCATCAGGCCCGTGCCCCGGATGGCCTCCGGCCGGATCGGACGGCCGCGCCAGGTCATCGCGCCGCGCGGCAGGTCGTGCCGCTGGAAGACGCTGGCGACGGTCTGAAGGTAGTACTCGGCGGGAACGTCCATCACCGCCATGTAGTCGTCGTAGAAGCGGCGGTGCGCCTCGGCGCTCTCCTCGTCTCCGGCCAGCAGGTCCCGGTAGAGCTGCCGGTGCGCGTCGGCGTGACGCGCGGGGTCCAGCGCCACGAACGCGGTGAGCTGGAGGAAACCGGGATACACCTTGCGCAGGAAGCCCGCCTCGCCCGCAGGGACCCGATAGACCGCCGCCAGCTCGAACCACTCCAGGGGCCGACTGGTCGCCAGGCGATCGACCTCGGTCGGGTTGACGCGCGTGTCGATCGGGCCAGCCATCAGGGTCATGGTCCGCGGCGTGGCGGGGTCCTTCGACTCCGCCATCAGCGACACGGCGGCCAGGACCGGAACGGCGGGCTGACAGACCGCGATCACGTGCACGTCGGGACCGATGGAGTGGATGAAGCGCTGCAGCAGGTCGATGTAGTCGTCGAAGTCGAACGAGCCCTCGGAGAGCGGGACCAGGCGCGCGTCAATCCAGTCGGTGACGTAGAGATCGTGGTCGGGCAGGAGCCGCGCCACGGTGTCGCGCAGCAGCGAGGCGTGGTGCCCGGACAGCGGCGCCACCAGCAGGACCTTGGGATCGCAGCGCGCCGCGTCGCGCTCGAAATGGACCAGGTTGCAGAAGGGGGTCTGGAGCCAAGGCACTTCGCGCACCGCCACGGTCCGGCCGTCGATCAGCGTGGTCGAGAGGCCGAAGGGCGGCTTGGGATAGCGCCGGGTGGCTCTCTCCAGCAATTCGCTGGCGGAAGCGAGGACTCTCGCCAGCGGCGTTCCAGACAGGGGCATCGCCGGATGTGTCCAGAGTGCCTGGAAAGCGCTGGCCCACGAGTTCAGTGGCACGGCCATCGCACGACTCAACGCGTATGAGCTGTACACGGAAACCACGCTAGCCCGGTCTTCGAGGGCTTGGCTACAGAAACCCGCGAGCGTGGAGGCGACCCCGCATCGAACGCAAGCTTTGCGCCGGCGTGCAAACCCCGTCGGCAGAGGTCAGGTGTACCTCCGGCGAATAGCCTGCGCAGATCCTGCAGCCGGTGAACAAGTTTCCGAGAGTGTGTGGCCCCGGCACCGGGGATGCACTACTTCCGCTCCAAGGAGCAGATCATGAATCAGAACGCGATGAGGATGTGGGCCGGTCCGTTGCCGCCGGGAGCGGTGGAGCCGTTGCCGCGGATCGTCGAGAAGAAGGAAACGATGACTTTCGCTGGTCCCCTGCCGCCTGCCGGAACCGAAGTGG
>JBGQLA010000228.1:0-8581 GCA_041499865.1 Deltaproteobacteria bacterium | reverse complement strand
GGGAGGTGCGGGTGCGCGACGAGATCGAGGTTCTACCAGCCCCCGGGCGCGGGGGAGGCCGGGTACTCTCACGCGATCCGGACAGCGCGGAGTCCCCGGCGAGCGCTTACGCACACTTCATCACGCCCGCCGCGGATCGGTTCGCGCGCAGCCACTATCCCGTTCCCGATCTGGGAGAACATCATGCGGTGCAGGTGGGCGGGGCAGTGGTGCACCGCCGCGCGCTCACCGTCGCCGATCTGCGCCAGTTCCCGGCGGTGACGGCCACGGTGGTGACGGAATGCGCCGGCAACGGGCGGCTGCTGATGGACCCGGACACCCCCGGCGACCCCTGGTTGACGGGCGCGGTCAGCGCCGCCCAGTGGACCGGCGCTTCGCTGAGGTCCGCGATCGAGCTGCTCGATACCGCGGTGGAGGTGCTGTTCACCGGGGCCGACGGAGGCCAGTACCAGCGCTCGCTGCCGCGCGAAGTGGCGATGGATCCGGCGACGCTGCTCGCGTTCGAGATGAACGGCGAGCCGGTCCCGGCGCGGTTCGGCGGACCGGTGCGGCTCGTGGTCCCCGGCTGGTACGGGATGGCGAGCGTGAAATGGGTGGCGCGCATCGAGGCCGTGGAGCAGCCGTTCGAAGGCGAGTACCAGACCCGCAGGTACATCTACGCGCCGGGAGTGCCCGTCACCCGGATGAAGATCAAGTCGGTGTTCGCGGAGCTCCCGCACTGGGTCCCGGTCCGCATCCCGCTGCGCATCTCGGGCGTCGCCTGGGGCGGCGAAGGGGTGGCCCGGGTAGACGTGGAGATCCAGGACGAGCGCCGCCGCGCGCGGCTGGTGGGACCGGCGCTGCCGTACGCCTGGCGCCGCTTCGAGCTCGACTGGACGCCCGAGGCGCCGGGCCGGTACGTGCTGGGGTGTCGCGCCACCGACACCGCGGGGCGCCCGCAGCCCGACGAGCCGGAGTGGAATCCGCTCGGTTACGCCTGCAATGCCGTCCAGCGCACCGCCGTGACGGTCATCTAAGTCGCGCCCCGGATGGCGTTCGCCGTGTCGCGGTACGTCCGGCCGAGGACGCCGCAGAGCGTGCCGAGGAACTTGAAGCTGACGGTGAAGTTGAGGTGCGTCGCCTTCTCCAGCATTTCCGGATCCACCTTGGCGAGCTGAGACGGAGCGACCGCCACCACTGACGCCGACCTCGGCTTGCCATCGACGAAGGCCATGAAGCCGAACATGTCCCGCGCCGACAGGCGCGCCAGCGGGAGATCGGGCCGATCGGCGGCGCGCTTGCGCACCTCCATCTCTCCGTTCTCGATCACGTAGAAGGAGCGGGTGGTCTCGCCTTCCGCGACCACGGTCTCGCCCTCCGCCGCGGCGAACTTCTGGCCCAGCACGCCGATCCATGCCGCCTCTTCCTCGGTGAGGTGAGGCGCGCGTCCGCCCGGGCCTGAGGGCGGCGGCGGACGCGAGATGCCCGGCGGCGGCGGCGCCAGCTTCACCGCGACCTCGTTCGCCAGCCGGACCTTCTCGCTGATCGAGCGGCAGTACACGGCCAGAAGGCCGCTGGCCAGTGAGCGGTGCGTCTTCAGCTCCTGCTTGAGCGGGTGCTTGTTGACGGCGCGCACGATGGTGTCCGCGACCGCCACGTACCTCAGGGTTCCCGCCGGCAGGTCGGCAAACGCCTCCAGCTCGCCGAAGAGGTCGCCGGAGCCGAGCTGTCCGAGCACCACCTCGCCAGCGCCGCCCACCCCGCGGATCTCCACCTTGCCCTCGGCGATCAGGTAGACCCACTCGTCGCCGCGGCCGTTGACGAGGATCTCCTGACCGGCATCGAAGCGGTCCAGCTTGGAGAGCGCCTCCAGGCGATCGCGGTCCTTGGGGTCGAGCACCGAAAACCGCTCGGAGGTGCTGAACGCAGGCATCGCCGCCACGCTGCCCCACTAGCGCAGGGGCGTCAACGGGCGAGGCGGAATCCGAGGTTCGAGAACCGCGCATCGGGTGACCAGGCGTTCCGCGCGGCGCAGCGCAGCTGGGGAGGGTGGGCGTTCCAGGATCCGCCGCGGGCGCTGCGGAGGCCCGGTCCGTATTCGTCCGCGCACCACTCCCAGACGTTCCCGGCGCACTCGTAGAGCCCGTAAGGACTGACGTTCTTCGGAATGGAGCGCACCTTGAGCGTGTGCCTCGCTCCTCCCCGGTGCGCGGCGTAGGCGGGGATCCACTCGTCGCCCCAGGGAAAGCGACGCCCGTCGTCGCCCCGGGCGGCGCGCTCCCACTCCGCCTCGGTGGGAAGGCGCATGCCCAGCGATCGGGCGAAGGCATCCGCTTCGTACCAGCTGACCCCGACCACCGGCTGATCAGGGTCGAGATAGTCGCGCCACGCCTCGTCGCCCCTGAACCGGGGGGCGGCGATGCCGTTCGCCTTCAGCCAGGCCCACCCGGCGTCGCTCCACGCCGTGCGGTCGGAATAGAACTTCGTCTTCCTCTCTCTGGCGTCGAACTCGCCGTTCGTGATCGGCGTCTGCGAGATCTCGTACGCGCCCGTCGTCACCCGCCGCCGCGGGTGCTCGTTCTCCTGGCCTTCCGGAGGGTCGCTCCCCATCCAGAACGCGCCGGCCGGTATGGCGCACATCTGCACCCGCCCATGGAAACACAAAAGGCGCCCGGCCGGAGCCGGACGCCTCCTGTGATGGGGGCACTGCCGGAGCTACCACTCGCCCGGGAAGGTCACCGGAGCGCTGAAATCGTAATCGGTGGAGTTGTTCGCCGCGCTCGGCGCCGCACCCCAGACCGGATCGCAGGGCTCCGTCCCGACCTGCGAGGACTGCGAGGAGAGGGTCGCGCCGGTGCTGTCCTCGAGCTTCATCATCCAGAAGCCTTCGGCCGGGGCGCTGGTGGTCTGGCCCTTGGCGCAGGTGACGCCCATCCAGGTTTGTCCGGCGGGGAGCTGGCCGCCGCTGGCTTTCGCATCGCTGCGCCCGTGGACCTCGCCGCCGGCGGCCTTGTACCAGCGCGAGACGGTGGTCAGGTCCGACTGCGCCGATGCGGGATTGCGCAGGCAGAACAGGATCGCGGTGTCCTGGAACTGGAACTTGCCGCCCACGCCCGGCTCGCGCTCCCAGAGATAGCTGCCGCTGCGGGGACCGTGCGGGTCGCCTTCCTCGGGGAGGAAATCGGTGAGGGTGACGCTGGCGCTGCGCTTCACGCCCTTCACCGGGTCGTGGACGTTGGCGAAGACGTCGGTGACCTGCCCGCGGGCCCGTTCGCGCGGGCTGACCGAGGCGAGCGCGGTGAAGTCGAAGGTCGCGGTGCCTTTGTTCTCCACCAGCTCGCCGGCGCCGGCGTCCGCGTCGCTGGAGGCGGGGCCGACGTGCGTGATCGATCCCGACATCACCTTCACGAACGCGGGCGTCCCGCTGCTCACTGCCGTGGCGATGTCCAGCTCGAAGGTGTAGGTGACGGACCCGTCCAGATTGGCCGTGCGGGTCATGGTGAACTTGCGATCCAGCCCCGCCCGCACGTTTTCCCACGTCTTCGTCTCGCCGTCCGTCAGCGGGTTGTTCTGGATCAGCTCTTCGACGTGGTGCAGGTGCTTGAAGAAGTGCCGGTTGACCCGTCCGATGATCTCGTGGGTGCGCACGAAGAGGTGGGGGTGGCACTCCGGGCCGGCGATCGCGGTGGCGGTCGACCCGGGATCGGCGCTGGCGGCCGCCTCCGTCGGGTCGCCATCGTTCTGCGAGATGGCGAGCTTCTCCAGCGTGGGCGCCGCGGCGCGAAAGTCCTGTGTCGTGCCGGCATTTCCGCAGGCGAGCAGGCCGGCGGCTGCGAACAGGAATGAACCGATTCGGGCGATCTTCGTCAAGGGTGCCTCCAGGAACCGTCCAGCAGCACGACACCTCGGCGGGGAAGCAGGTTAAACAGCGGCGATGGCCCTGGACGGCGTGATCTACGACCTCGACGGGACGCTGGTGGACTCCAGGGACGACCTGGCCGACAGCGTGAACGCGATGCTGGCCCGCCTCTCCTTGCCGCAGCGCGACGCCGCGGTGATCCAGGGATTCATCGGCGAAGGGGCCGAGCGGCTGATTCGCCGCTCGCTCGGGCCCGCCTGCGAGGATCGCTATCCCCAGGCGGCGCCCGTCTGGCGAGAGGAGTATGGCCGCCGCCTGCTGGCGAAGACCCGCCTCTACGACGGGATCGCGGAGGTGCTCCGCGCCCCTCCGCCGGAGCGGGCGGTCCTCACCAACAAACCGGGCGGATTCGCCCGGGAGATCCTCCGGGGGCTGGGGGTGGAGGGCGCGTTCCGCGCGGTGCTCGGCGGCGACGAGGCCCCCCGAAAACCGGAGCCGGACGGTCTGCTCGCCCTGTGCGCAAGGCTCGGCGTCGCGCCCGGGCGGGCGTTGCTGGTGGGCGACAGCGCGGTCGATCTCGCAACCGGCAGGGCGGCGGGCGTTCGCGTCTGCGCCGTGACCTGGGGCCTCGGGGAGCATGCAGCCTTGGCCGGGGCCGATTATCTCTGCGCTACGCCTTCCGAACTGGGCGGACTGCTCGGGCGCCTGCGCTCTTGACTCTTTCCCCGCACCGCGAGACAGAGCGTGCGCGCAGGCGAGCCGCCAGAGGAGAGAGGCCGTGCCAGAGACCTTCCGCGTCAACGCAGGCAAGCAGGAGCTGGACCTAGAGGTGGTCGAAGGAACGGAGGGCGAGCGCGGCATCGACATCACCAACCTGCGGGCCAAGACCGGCCTGGTGACCCTCGATCCGGCCTTCATGAACACCGCCTCCACCGAGAGCGCGATCACCTTCCTCGACGGAGAGCGGGGCATCCTCCGCTACCGGGGGATCCCCATCGACGAGCTGGGCGAGAAGAGCACGTTCGTGGAGACGGCGTACCTGCTCATCTACGGGCACCTCCCCACCAAGGAGGAGAGCATCCGCTGGGAGCGCCTCCTCACCCGCCACTCGATGATCCACGAGGACATGCGGCGGTTCTTCGACGGCTACCCGATGACCGCGCACCCCATGGCGATCCTCTCGGCCATGGTCTCCTCGCTCAGCTCGTTCTATCCCTACGCGCTGAACGCCAAGGCCGACGAGTACCGCGACATCACCATCGCGCGCCTGATCGCGAAGCTGCCCACCATCGCCGCGTTCTCCTACAAGAAGAACGTCGGGCACCCCTTCATCTACCCGCGCAACGATCTCGACTACTGCGCCAACTTCCTGCGGATGATGTTCGCCGTGCCCGCCGAGGAATACCGGCCGGATCCGGTGGCGGTGAAGGCGCTCAACCTCCTGCTCATCCTCCACGCCGATCACGAGCAGAACTGCTCCACCAGCACGGTGCGCATGGTGGGCTCGGCGCAGACCAACCTCTTCGCCAGCATCTCCGCCGGCATCTGCGCGCTCTGGGGGCCGCTGCACGGCGGCGCCAACCAGGAAGTGGTGGAGATGCTGGAGGACATCCGGAAGAGCGGCCTCACCGCGCAGCAGTTCATCTCCCAGGTGAAGGACAAGAAGACCGGCGTGCGGCTGATGGGCTTCGGGCACCGCGTGTACAAGAACTTCGATCCCCGGGCGAAGATCATCAAGAAGGCCTGCGATGACGTCCTGGAGCGGATGGGGGTCAAGGACCCGCTGCTCGATCTCGCCAAGCAGCTGGAGGAGACCGCGCTGCGCGACCCGTACTTCGTCGAGCGCAAGCTGTATCCCAACGTCGACTTCTATTCGGGCCTCATCTACAAGGCGCTGGGGATCCCCATGCACATGTTCACGGTGATGTTCGCGCTGGGACGGCTCCCCGGCTGGATCGCGCACTGGAAAGAGATGATCGAGGATCCCTCCACCAAGATCGGGCGCCCGCGGCAGATCTACACCGGCCCGCGGGAGAACCACTACGTTCCCCCCGAGAGGCGCGGGTAACCGGTTTCAGTGCGCTGGCGTGAGCAGCGCGACCACTCCGGTGGTGATGGCGGGAACGTAGGTGATCAGCAGCACGCCCACCGCCATGATCACCAGGAACGGAAAGGACACCCGGTAGAGCAAGGGCAGCGGTTTCTGGAACCGCGAGGCGCTGAGGAACAGGTTCAGCCCCATGGGCGGAAAGAGGAAGCCGAGCTCGAGGTTGGCGAGGAACACCACCCCGAGGTGCACCGGTTCCACGCCGAAGGCGATCCCCAGCGGCGCGACCAGCGGCGCGAGCACCACGATCGCCGAGTAGATCTCCAGCACGCTGCCGAGCACCAGCAGCAGCACGTTCAGCGCGAGGAGGAACACCCATTGCGAGTGGATGTGGTTCTGCACCCAGGCGAGGAGCCGGGTGGGGATCTCCGCGTCGACCAGGTAGCTGGTCATGCCCAGGGCGACGCCGAGGAGGATCACCACGCTTCCCACCAGGGTGCTGGCATGGACCAGCACCCGCGGCAGATCTCGCGTCGGGTGCACGTCCCGGTGCAGGACCAGCTCGGCGATGATGGCGTAAGCGGCGCCGAGGGCCGCCGATTCCACCACGGTGGCGAACCCGCTCGCCACCGAGACGATGATCAGGACCGGCAACCCGAGGTCCCACTTCGCTTCCCAGAGCGCCCGCACCGCTTCGCGCGGCTGGAATTTCGGGCGGGGCGCCTTGCTGCGCACGCCGACCCAGACGCCGTACGCGGCCACCAGCACCACCATCAAGAGCCCCGGAACCAGCCCCCCGATGTACAGATGATCGATCGCGACGCCAGCGACGACGCCATAGAGGATCACCGGCAGCGAAGGGGGAAAGAGCAGCCCCAGGCTGCCCGCGGCCGTGACCAGGCCGAGCGAGAAACCCTCCGGGTATTTCTCGCTCACCAGCGCCGGAAGGATGATGCCGCCGAGGGCGAGGATGGTGACGCCGCTCGCTCCGGTGAAGGTGGTGAAGAGCGCGCAGACGAAGGCGGCCACCACCGCGAGCCCGCCGGGCATCCAGCCGAAGACGCTCTGCGCGGCGCGGACCAGGCGGCGCGAGGCGCCTCCCTCCGCGAGGACGTATCCGGCGACGGTGAGGAGCGGGATGGCGGGCAGGGTGGGCGAGACGACGAGGCGGAAGGTCTCCGCTGGCACCGACGCCACCGGCGTGCCCGCCAGGTAGAAGAGGAGCAAGGCGAAGCCGGCCATCACCACGAAGACCGGCGCTCCGAGCAAGAACGAGGCGAAGAGCAGGAAGGCGAGCGGCCAGCCCAAGGCGCCGGTGTGCCCGCGCAGGAGCGTGGGTCCGTCGGGCACGGTGAGGAACCCGGCGCCCTTTGCCGCCAGCGCGCGGGAGATGACGAAGGGCAGGACGACCGCGATCACGATCCAGCAGATCGCCTTGGCGGTCCGGGTCGGCGCCTTGAGCGCGCCGCGCACGGACATGACCGCGAAACCGACCGGCATCACGGTCTCGAACCACCACTCGGGCACCCCTCCCGCCAGCGTGTCGACGCGCCCCTTGTCCAGGAGGAGCATGTCGAAGGACGCGTAGGCGAGCACGGCGCAGACCAGGGTGGTGACGGCGCTCCCGAACGCGCGCGCCAGGTTTCTCGGCCAGCCCGCGGGGAGGAAATCGACGGTGGAGAGCGCGAGGTGGTGCCCGGTGGCGGTGGCCAGCATCGCCCCGAGGAACCCCACCCAGAGCGTGAGGTGCTCGGTGTACACCGCCGCGCCGGGCACGCTGCCACCTGTAAGGCGCCGCACCGCCGCTTCCAGCGTGGGCAGGAGCACCATGGCGAGGACGATCGCCACCAGCGCCCAGCGCTCGAATGCGGTGCCGGCGGGCTTTTCCCCGGGTGCTTCGGGCGCTCCGGCAACGTGGGCGGCTGCGGACGGCGCGTCCAATCCGACTCCCCGATGCTGCAAAGGTTGACTTCCCCTGCAGCGTCAATATCACTCTCGCCCATCTTGCGCGCGATCCTCTCCGGTCCGCTGCTGCTGCTGCTCGCCTGCTCTCCGAAGCGGTACGCGCTCAACCACGTGGCCGACGCGCTCTCCGCCACCGGCGAGGGAAGCGCGTTCGCCCGCGACGACGATCCGGAGCTGGTGCGCGACGCGGTTCCGTTCGCGCTGAAGACGATGGAAAGCCTCTCCGATCGGCTCGACGACCACGTCGGGCTGCGGCTGGGGATGGCCCGCGGGTTCACCCAGTACGCCTACGCGTTCATCCAGCAGCCCGCCGAGCTCGGCGCCCCTCCCTCCGGGTTGCAATCGTCGATGCTGCGCGCGCGCAAGCTGTACTTGCGGGCGCGCGACTACGGGCTCGAGGGGCTGAAGCTGGCGCGCGGGGTGACGCCGGCGGATCTGCGGACGCCCGCGGGGGTGGAGAAGCTGGAGAAGGAGGACGTGCCGCTCCTCTACTGGACGCTCGCGCCCTGGGCGGCCGCGATCGCCGCCAACAAGCGCGACATGGAGCTGATCGGCGACGTGCCGCTGATCGCCGCGCTGCTCGATCGCGCCCTGCAGCTGGACGAGGCGTACGACCAGGGCTCGCTGCACGAGTTCGCCATCACCTTCGACCCGGCGCGCCCGGAAGGGACCACGCCGCAGAAGCAGAAGCAGCACCTTCTGCGGGCCCGGGAGCTGGGTCAGGCCGAGAG
>JBGQLA010000227.1:0-8626 GCA_041499865.1 Deltaproteobacteria bacterium | reverse complement strand
CTGCTCGAAGGTGACCACCGGCAGCGCTTTTCCGCTCACCGGCGGGAATTCGACGAAGGGCGTCTTCCCGCCCACGAGGAGGCGCTTGCGGACGTTGGCCTGCGCCAGGATGGCGGCGGTGTCCGCGAACTGGGCGTTGCCCCCGGTGTGGTCGCCGTGCCAGTGGGTGTTGATGACGAAGCGCACCGGCTTGGGCGAGAGCTCCTGGAGCGCCGCGTGGATCTTCGGCGACAGCGGCGCGAACTGGTCGTCGACGATCGCGACGCCGTCCTCGCCAGCCGTGGCGCCGATGTTCCCGCCGGCGCCGGTGAGGACGTAAACGTTGCCAGCGACCTTCGCCGCCTTCACCTCCACCTTCGAGAAGTCCTGCTGCTGGGCGGAGGCGGTGGCGGCGATGAGGAGGGTGCCGAGGGCGAGTGCGCGCATAGGCGGCGGACCATAGCAAAGCGCCTGCTCGCCTGCCCGCTCTCCGGCTCTAGCCACTACATCAACAGCAAGCACAGCTTGCGGTCATCATGGAACGACTCGCGATCATCCTCGCGGCGGCTCTGGCGATCGTCATCCTGCTCCGCAGGCCTGGCGCGCTCTCGCCAGTGCTCGTGCTGGAAACCGGGATGCCGCTCCGGCCGACCGCGCCGGGCGACGAAGAGGACCAGCTTCCGGAAACAGACCGGGCGCCGCGTCCGTGGCTGCCTTGGGGCGTGACCGCCGTGGCCGCCCTCCGGCTGGTGCTGCTGCTGACGCTCCACGCCTGACCGCTTGATGCGCGTCCCCGCCCGGGGTATCTCGGCCGGAGTGACGGCGCCCATCGTGGCCATCGACGGGCCCGCCGGGGCGGGCAAGAGCACGGTCGCCCGTAAGCTCGCCAGCCGGCTGGGGTTCACCATCATCGACACCGGGGCGATCTATCGCTCGGTCGCCTTGGCGGCCCTGCGCGCCGGAATCGCCTGGGACGACGACGAGGGCCTGGCCCGGCTGCTCGACGCCGGCCTCGGGATCTCCCTCGAAGGGGACCGCGTCCTGCTGCACGGCGAGGACGTCAGCGAGGCCATCCGCACGCCCGAGATGAGCCGCGGAGCGAGCGTGGTCTCGGCCCGGCCCGTGGTCCGCCAGAAGCTGCTCCAACTCCAGCGCGATCTGGGCGCGCAGGCGCCGCGCGGCGCGGTGCTGGAAGGCCGCGACATCGGCACCGTCGTTTTTCCGGATGCGGACGTGAAGTTCTTCCTCACCGCCTCCGACGAGGCGAGGGCCTCGCGGAGGCACGCTGAGCTTGTGGGGAAGGGTGTTCCGGTTCCCCTGACCGAGGTGCTTTCGGACCAGCGGAGGCGCGACAAGGACGACACCGAGCGGACGCTTGCGCCGCTGCGCAGGGCGCCGGACGCGGTGGTGGTGGATACGACGGGGCTGGATCTCGACCAGGTCGTCGAACGCTGTTACCGCGAAGCCTTTGCGCGCCTGAAGCATCTGATTTCCGGGCAGCCTTGACACTCCCGGGGGCGTTCTGTAGGGTCCGCCCCCGCTTTCAGGCGGAGGTCCGCAGTCCGCCGTTTGCCATCACTCCCCGTGGCAAGCGGCTTCTCATTTTAGGGGGCGCTGAAAAAAAGAATCGCAGGCAAACCTTTACATGGCGAATCCGCAAAGTGATTTGATCGGCGGCGAGGAAGAGAACTTCGCCGCGATGCTCGAAGAGTCCTTCAAGGGGAAAGGAAACGCGAAGGGCGGCGAGCTGAAGGAGAACGAGATCGTCCGCGGCACCGTGGTCCAGCTCACCAAGGACTACGCAGTGGTGGACATCGGGTACAAGAGCGAGGGCCAGGTCCCCATCCAGGAGTTCGGCCTCGCGGACGGAAAGCCCAACGTCAAGGTGGGCGACGCCGTCGAAGTGCTGCTCGAGTCGCGCGAAAACGACACGGGCATGGTCGTCCTCTCCAAGGAGAAGGCCGACAAGATGCGCATCTGGGACGAGATCTCCGCCGCCTGCGAGCGCGACGAGCTCGTCGAGGGCACCATCGTCGGGCGCGTGAAGGGAGGCCTCTCCGTCGACATCGGCGTGAAGGCGTTCCTCCCCGGATCCCAGGTGGACCTCCGGCCGATCCGCAATCTCGACAAGCTGATCGGCGAGAAGTTCAAGTTCAAGGTGATCAAGTTCAACAAGAAGCGCGGCAACATCGTGCTCAGCCGGCGCGTCCTGCTCGAGAAGGAGCGGGAGACGCTGAAGAAGGACACGCTCCAGAAGCTCAAGGAGGGCGCGGTCCTCACCGGCATCGTCAAGAACCTCACCGACTACGGCGCCTTCATCGATCTGGGCGGCATCGACGGCCTGCTCCACATCACCGACATGAGCTGGGGCCGGGTCGGGCACCCGAGCGAGATGCTCAACGTGGGCGACGAGCTGCGGGTGATCGTGCTCAAGTTCGATCCCGCCACCGAGCGCGTCAGCCTGGGCCTGAAGCAGATCCAGGAGGATCCCTGGGCGCACGCGGCGGAGAAGTACCCGCCGGGCACCCGCGTCGCCGGCAAGGTGGTCAGCCTCACCGACTACGGCGCCTTCATCGAGATGGAGCCCGGCGTCGAGGGCCTGGTCCACATCAGCGAGATGAGCTGGACCAAGCGGGTGAAGCACCCGAGCAAGGTGATGGCCATCGGCGACCAGGTGAACGCGGTCGTGCTCGACGTGGACGCCAAGGCCAAGCGCATCAGCCTGGGCATGAAGCAGATCGAGCCGAACCCCTGGACGCTGCTCGAGGAGCAGTACCCCATCGGCTCGGTGATCCGCGGCCAGGTCCGCAACGTCACCGACTTCGGCATCTTCGTCGGCGTGCAGGAGGGCATCGACGGCCTGGTGCACGTCAGCGACATCTCCTGGACCCAGCGCATCAAGCACCCCGGCGACCTCTACAAGAAGGGCGACGAGGTCGAGGCGGTGGTGCTGAACATCGACGTGGAGAACGAGCGGTTCTCCCTCGGGATCAAGCAGCTGCATCCGGATCCATGGACCGAGCTGCCCACGAAGTACCCGATCGGCAGCCGGGTGAAGGGCAAGGTCACCAAGGTCGCCGACTTCGGCGCCTTCGTGGAGATCGAGCCCGGCATCGAGGGCCTGGTGCACGTCAGCGAGCTTCGCGACGAGCGGGTGGAGAACCCGCGCGACGTGGTGAAGGAAGGCGACGAGCTGGACGTGAAGGTGATCGACATGGATCCGCACGAGCGCAAGGTGGCGCTCTCGGTGAAGGCCGCGCTCCACGAGGGCGAGGACTACCGCGAGTACATGCGCAACCAGCAGGGTGGCCGGGCCAGCCTCGGCGACGTGTTCGGCGAGAAGCTGGGCCGCAAAGGCCGCGATCGCTGATCTACTGAACAGTGTCCCTCGATACGGGGACACCATCGAATGGTGTCCCCAGATTGCATATGGCCCCGTGGAGAAATCCACGGGGCCTTCTTCTTTCCGGTCCCCCGAACGCGCCCGATCAGTCGATCAGCACGCCGGGGTTGAGGATCCCAGCCGGATCCAGCGCCGCCTTGGCCGCGCGCAGCGCCAGAGCGAACAGCGGCGGACGCTCCCGATCGTACCAGGGCCGGTGCAGCCTTCCGACGGCGTGGTGGTGCGTGATGGTCGCGCCATTGGCCGCCAGCGCTTCCGAGGCGGCGCGCTTGATCTCCGCCCACTGCTCCAACTCGGCGCCCCGCCGCCCGATGCCGATGAACGTGTAATACGGCGCCGGTCCGTCGGGGTAGACATGCGTGAAGCGGCAGCCGAGGATCCCGCCGTTCGCGCCGGCGCCGACGCGCCGGATCGCCTCCTGCACCGACGCGCCCACTGCCTGGTGAAGTTGGGGGAAGCGATCCCAGGTGCAGGCGGTCTCGAACGTGTCGGCGATGATGCCGAGGCTGACCAGCGTGTTCTGCAGATAGGGCGCCTCCAGGAACGACGCCCGCCAGCTGCCCGCCGCGCCGCTGGCGCCCAAGCCATCATCGCGGACCACGGGTCCCTCGGGGCAGCGGCCGCCGTGGGCGGTGGCGATCGCCAGCGCCCGGGCGATCCACGCCTCGAGCGCGTGGTCGGCGGACTCGAAGGCCAGCAGCAGCACCGCCGAGCCGTCGCCGGCGACGAGATTGATCCGCGCCTCGGTGGGATCGAGGAGGCGGCAGTTGGCGGGGTACAGGCCGGACTGGGCGATCGCGCGCGCCGCGTCGACCGCCGCGGGGAATTCGCCGAAGAAGAGGGTCGCGTTGGCGCGATGGCGCGGCCGCGCCTGGACGCGCACCCAGGCTTCGGTGATCACGCCGAGGATCCCTTCCGAGCCGAGCACCAGCCGGTCGGGGCCCGGACCTGCGCCCGACGCGGGCAGCCGGCGCGATCCCCAGGTTCCACGTGGGGTGATCATCCGGACCGATTCGACGAGATCGTCGATGTGCGTGTACAGGGTGGCGAAGTGGCCGCCGGCGCGCGTCGCAATCCATCCCCCGAGCGTGGAGAACTCGAACGACTGCGGGAAATGGCGCAGCGTCAGCCCGTGGCCGGCGAGCTGCGACTCGAGCGAAGGTCCGGTGGCGCCGGCCTGGATGCGCGCCGCGCGCGAGATCGGATCGACCTCCAGCACCCGATCGTGCGCGCCGAGGTCGATCGAGACCGCCGCCGCGAAGCGGCCGCTGGAAGGAGGCCTCTCGATCCCGCCCACCACGCTGGTGCCGCCCCCGAACGGGATCGCGGCCACGCCGCGCTGCGAGCACCAGCCGAGCACCCGCTCGAGCTCCTCCTCGCTGCGCGGCCGGGCGACGAAGTCGGGCGCGCCGGAGAAGTCGCCGGCAAAGCCGCGGACCAGGTCCCGGTACCCTTTGCCCCAGGTGTGCGAGACGCGGTCCCTCGCGGAGGCGGTGCAGAACGCCGCGAGGGAAGACGGCGGGGCGACGCCGGGCTCGGGCACCGCGATCTCGCCGAGCTGCGGCGGGGTCAGTAATCCAGGCGGGTCGGTGCCGAGCATCGCGCCGACCTGGTGCGCGAGCGCCCGCCGCCCCTCGTCGTCGGGAAACTTGTCGGCCCAGCCCCATCCCCAGAAGCTTCTCTCGCGGGCCATGCGCGGACATTACCGGATCAGCCGAGCGCGCTCTGCGCCAGAAAAGCGAGGGGGGCGGGGGAACCGCTGCGAGTTGCCTCGCGGTTCCGCCGCCCCGCCCGTGCGCGCTTTCCCCCCAGCCGCGCGCCGTGGGGTGCAATATTCCACGTTCCACCGGCCGCGCGTCAACTGGGCTATGCGACCTTGGTCGGTGGCGGCGAGGAGGCAGGGGGAGGCGCGTGCCGGGGCCGGAAGACAATCCCCAACAGCAGGCCCACGAGCGCTCCGAGGAGTGTGCCGATCAGCTGCGTCTGGACCAGGCGGTTCATGGCCCCGACAACGGCGGCCTGGCAGCTCATCGCCGCCGGCTGATCGGCCGGCGTGACGTACCAACCGATCATCTTCGGTCCGAGCCACGTCGTCAGGACGCTGAAGACCACGGCGCCGAGCAGCGTAGTAATCACGACTCGTTTCATCCCCGCACCGTATCAACTTTCACGCGCGAAGCGCATCGCCTTGACTTCGCGGCGACTCCACCTTTAATAGGCCGCTTTCTCGAGAACCGGCCGTGAACGATCTGATCCTCAACGTGGACGCCATCGAAGGGGCGAACCAGCCCTTCGAGGCCGATCTTCCTCGCGAATTCCTCGACGGCGTCCTCCGCGCTCCGCCGCCCACGGAGTTTCACGCAGCGGGTGCGGCGCGCCTGCGCGGGGACGCCACCCGGCTGGGGCGCAAGGTGCTGGTGCGGGCGAAGTTCCAGACGCCGCTGTCCGGCCAGTGCAGGCGCTGCCTGAAGCCGGTCCAGCTCGAGGAGCCGGTGGAATTGATCCGCACGTATGCCCCGGCGGAAGAGGTTCGTGCCACCGCGGAGCACCGCGCGGACGATTCCGAGGGCAGCTTCGATCCGGCCCTGGTGGACGAGGAATCGTACGCCGGCAAGCAGATCGATCTGGCGCCGGCAATCCGCGAGCAGATCCTGCTGCAGATCCCTCCTCCGCCGCTGTGCCGCGACGACTGCGCGGGCCTGTGCCCGAAATGCGGGAAGGACCTCAACGAAGGCGACTGCGGCTGCGACCGCACCGCCATGGACCCCCGCTGGGCGGCCCTCAAGGGCATCCAGCTGGAAAAGAAGAAGGAGAAGTAAATGGGTGTTCCGAAGAAAAGGACCAGCCGGCAGAAGCGGGATTCGCGCCGGGCGCACTGGAAGGCCACCGCGCCGAACGTCTCTGCCTGCCCGAACTGCGGCGAGCCGGTGCTGTCGCACCGCGCCTGCCCGAAGTGCGGCCAGTACCGGGGCAAGCAGGTGCAGAAGAGCGCCGAGGACTGAGGCGAACCGGTGATCGCCCTCGATGCGATGGGGGGCGATCTCGCTCCCGCCGCGACGGTCGAGGGCGCGCTGCGCGCGCATCGCGAGCGGGGTCTCGAGATTCTGCTGGTCGGGGACGAGGCGCGCCTTCGCTTCGAGCTGCGCCGGCTCGGCGCCGCCGAATCGGAAGTGCGCATCCGGCACGCCTCGGAGGCGGTGGAGATGTCCGAGCACCCGGGGCGGGCGTTGCGGCGCAAGCGGGACAGCTCGTTGCGCGTGTGCTTCGACCTCTGCAAGTCGGGAGAAGCGACCGGGATGGTCTCCGCCGGCAACTCCGGCGCCGTGCTTGCCGGAGGGCTGTTCGTGCTCGGGCGGCTCGATCACGTCGATCGCCCCTGCATCGGCGGGTCCTTGCCGACGCTGTCCGGCGCCGGCCGGGCGGTGCTGGTCGACATGGGCGCGAACGTCGAGTGCACGCCGCTGCAACTGGTCCAGTTCGCCCTGATGGGCGAGGTCTATGCCCGCCGCGTGCTCGGCGTCGCCCGCCCGAAAGTCGGCGTGGTGGCGAACGGCGAGGAGGAAGGGAAGGGCACCGGCCTGACCCGCGCCGCCGCCGCGGCGCTGCGGCGTCCCGAGAGCGGGGTCGAGTTCAAGGGCTACGTGGAGGGCAAGGACGTCTTTTCCGGCGAGTTCGACGTCATCGCCACCGACGGGTTCACCGGGAACGTCCTGCTCAAGACCGCCGAGGGCGCGGTCTGGGCCTTCGGGCAGCTGCTCAAGCGGCAGATCCAGTCGAGCAGGATGGCGACCGCCGGCGCGCTGTTGATGAAGTCGCAGCTCGACCAGGTGAAGAGGCGGGTCGACTACGAAGAGGTGGGAGGCGCTCCCCTGCTGGGTGTTCGAGGCGTGGCGATGATCGCGCACGGGCGGTCGACGCACCGGGCGATCCTCAACGCGCTCTCCAGGGCCGAAGCCTTCGCGCAGCAGCATCTCGAGGAGGACCTCACCGCCGCAGCCGCGCGCGGGGAGGAGCTTTTCGCGCACCGCGCTGCGTCTTGACGCAGCGCGTGGGCGCTGTACTGTGCCGCGCCTTTTGGCAGGAGACGGAGAATGGACCGCTCGCGGATCATCGGAACCGGCACATACCTGCCCTCACGGAGCTTGACCAACGACGAGCTGATCAAGGAGTACGGGCTCGACACCACCGACGCCTGGATCCGGGAGCGCACCGGGATCGGCGCCCGGCGCATCGCCGCGCCCGACGAGGCCACCAGCGACATGGCCAGCGCCGCCGCGCGCAAGGCGTTGGAGATGGCCAAGGTCCGGCCCGAGGAAGTGGACATGGTCGTCGTCGGCACGGTGACGCCCGACATGCAGTTCCCCTCCGCGGCGAACCTGGTGCAAGCGAAGATCGGGGCGAAGAACGCCATGTGCTTCGACGTGGCCGCCGCCTGCGCCGGCTCGCTCTACGCGCTCTCCATCGCGGACAATTTCATCCGCACGGGCCAGTGCAAGAAGGTGCTGGTGATCGGCGCCGAGACCCTCACCCGCATCGCCGACTGGAAGGATCGGGGGACCTGCGTGCTCTTCGGCGACGCCGCCGGCGCGATGGTCGTCGTTCCGGAGACGCGCAGCGACCGCGGCATCCTCTCCACCCATCTCTACAGCGACGGGACGCAGTGGGACATTCTCAAGATCCCCGGAGGCGGCAGCAAGAAGCCGTTCAGCCCGGAGGTGTGGGAGAAGCGCGAGCAGTTCATCAAGATGAACGGCCGCGAGGTTTACAAGACGGCGGTGCGGGTCCTCGAGACGGCCTCGCGGGCGGCCCTCTCCCGCAACGGTTACCGTCCACAGGACGTCACGCACGTGATCGCGCACCAGGCGAACCTCCGCATCCTCGACGCGGTGATGAAACGGCTGGAGATTCCGCTGGAGAAGTGCGAGGTCAACATCGACCAGGTGGGCAACACCTCGTCCGCCTCGGTGCCGCTCACCCTCGACCAGGCGAATCGCGCCGGGAAGCTGAAGGACGGCGACCTGATTCTGATGATGGCGATCGGCGGCGGCATGGCCTGGGGCAGCGCGCTGCTTCGCTGGTAACGGATGAAACTCGCCTTCGTATTTCCCGGTCAAGGTTCGCAGTACGTCGGCATGGGCCAGGCGCTGGCGCAGGCCTATCCGGCGGCGCGCGCCGCCCTGGACGAGGCGGACGCCGCGCTGGGAGGCGGTCTGCTGAAATTGATGGCCGACGGCCCGGAGGAGG
>JBGQLA010000226.1:0-8690 GCA_041499865.1 Deltaproteobacteria bacterium | reverse complement strand
GTTTCGCTCTGTGGAGGGGGCGGGCTTTTACGCCAGTCCCCGGAAATTTGCAATCAGCGCCGGACCAGGGTCTCCGCGATGTGCCCGGGGACCGGAGCGTAATGGTGGAACTGCATGGTGTAGATGGCCCGGCCCTCGGTCGCGGAACGCAGCGACGTGGAGTAGCCGAACATCTCCCCCAGCGGAACATGTGCGGTCACCACCTGCATTCCCGCACGGGGCTCCATGTGGAGGATCTTTCCCCGGCGTGCCGAGAGGTCCCCGATCACGTTCCCCATGAACTGCTCCGGGGTGATCACCTCGGTGGCCATGATCGGCTCGAGCAGGATGGGGCCCGCCTTCCGGGCCCCTTCCTTGAAGCCGATGGAGCCGGCGATCTTGAACGCCATCTCGTTCGAGTCCACCTCGTGGTAGCTGCCGTCGAACAGCTCCACCTCGAGGTCGACCATCGGGTAGCCCGCCAGCACGCCGCCCTGCACCGCCTCCACGACGCCCTTGCCCACCGCCGGGACGTACTCCTTGGGGATCGTCCCGCCCTGGATCTTGTTGATGAACTTGAACCCGCCGCCCTGCGGCCGCGGGCGGATCCGCAGCCAGACGTGGCCGTACTGGCCGCGCCCGCCGCTCTGGCGGATGTACTTGCCCTCGGACTCCACTTCCCGGGTGACGGTCTCGCGGTAGGCGACCTGCGGCTTGCCGACGTTCGCATCGACCTTGTACTCGCGCCGCATGCGGTCGACGATGATGTCGAGGTGCAGCTCGCCCATGCCGGAGATCACCGTCTGGCCGGTCTCCTCGTCGGTGCGCATGTGGAACGAGGGATCCTCGACCGCCAGCCGCTGCAGGGCGACGATCATCTTCTCCTGGTCGGCGGTGCTCTTCGGCTCCACCGCGATGTGCATCACCGGCTCGGGGAACTCGATCTTCTCGAGGATGATGGGATGGTCCGCGTCGCTGAGCGTGTCGCCGGTGGTGACGTTCTTCATCCCCACCACCGCCGCGATGTCGCCGGCGAGAATCTCGTCGATCTCCTCGCGCTTGTTCGCGTGCATGCGCAACAGGCGCCCGACGCGCTCGCGGCGTTCCTTGGCCGAGTTGTAGACCGCCTGGCCCGAGCGCACCTGGCCGGAGTACACGCGGATGTACGTGAGCTGCCCGACGTACGGGTCGGCCATGATCTTGAACGCCAGCGCGGCGAACGGCGCCTTGTCGCTGGTCTCGCGGACCGCGTCCTCTCCCGTCTTCGGCAGCTTGCCGTGCACCGGCGGGATGTCGAGAGGGCTGGGCAGGTAGTCCACCACCGCGTCGAGGATCTTCTGCACGCCCTTGTTCTTGAAGGCGCTCCCGCAGACCACGGGGAAGCACTTCATCGCCACCGTGCCCTTGCGGATGGCGCGCTGGAGCAGGTCGCGGGGGACGTCGCCCTTGTCCACATAAGCGTGGAGCGCCTCGTCGTCGTACTCGGCGACTTCCTCCACCAGCTTGCGGTGATACTCCTGCGCCTGCGCGCGCAGGTCCGAGGGGATTTCGAAGGAGACGACCTTCTCGCCCTTCTCTCCCTCGAAGCGCACCGCCTGCATCTCCACCAGGTCGATGACGCCGGCGAACTTCTCCTCCGCCCCGATGGGCAGCTGGATGCAGACGGGCTTCGCCATCAGCCGGTCGACGATGGTTCGCACGGACATGAAGAAGTCGGCGCCCACCCGGTCCATCTTGTTGATGAAGCAGATGCGCGGGACCTTGTACTTGTCGGCCTGGCGCCAGACGGTCTCGCTCTGCGGCTCCACGCCGTTGACGGCGTCGAACACCGCGCAGGCGCCATCCAGCACGCGCAGCGACCGCTCCACCTCGATGGTGAAGTCGACGTGCCCGGGCGTGTCGATGATGTTGATCTGGTTGCTTTGACGTTGCTCGCCCGGCAAGCCGGGCGGGGGCCAGAAGCAGGTGGTGGCGGCGGCCGTAATCGTGATGCCGCGCTCCTGCTCCTGCTCCATCCAGTCCATCACGGCGGTGCCTTCGTGGACCTCGCCGATCTTGTAGCTGACGCCGGTGTAGAAGAGGATCCGCTCGGTGGTCGTGGTCTTGCCCGCGTCGATGTGCGCCATGATGCCGATGTTCCGGCAGCGCTCGATGGGGAAGGTGCGGGCCACGGCAAAATACCTCGTCAAGACGGGCGCTTGTACGCCCAAGGACCGGATGAATGACTGCCTGGGAAAGAACGGGCTTTCTCTCTGGGGACGCGGGTGTTTACACAGCGCGGGGCGCCGCGTCAAGTCTGTGGCCGTGCCAGGTTTCCTCTGAGCCAGGGCTGAACCGCCTCGCTCGCCTGCTCGACGAGGAAGGGGCCGCCCTGCGATCTCCCGAGGTGTAACGTTCCGGCTCGTCCTTCGGACGAGGCCGGTGTTTACCAGCGGTAGTGCGCGAAGGCCTTGTTCGCCTCCGCCATCTTGTGCGTGTCCTCGCGCTTCTTCACCGCGTTGCCGCGGTTGTTGGCCGCGTCCATCAGCTCGGCGGCGAGCTTCTGGTCCATGGTCTTCTCGCCGCGCGCCTTCGCGTACTCGATCAGCCAGCGCATGGCGAGGGCGACGCGGCGCTCCTGCCGCACCTCGACGGGGACCTGGTAGGTGGCGCCGCCGACGCGGCGGCTCTTCACCTCGAGGACCGGCTTGACGTTGTCGAGGGCCTTCTTGAAGGTCTTGATCGGATCGTCGTTGGTGCGCTGCTGCACCAGATCGAGCGCCCGGTACGCGACGCGCTCGGCGACGGACTTCTCGCCCCGGCGCATCATGTCGTTGATGAACTTGGCGAGCAAGCGATCCTGGAACTTGGGGTCGGGCAGGATCCTGCGCTTGGCGACTTCACGGCGGCGAGGCATTTCGTCTGGTCCTTTAGCTCGGGCGCTTCGCGCCGTACTTGGAGCGGCCCTGCTTGCGGCCGGCGACGCCCACGGAATCGAGGGTGCCGCGGATGATGTGGTAGCGGACCCCCGGGAGGTCCTTCACGCGGCCTCCGCGGATCATCACCACCGAGTGCTCTTGTAGATTGTGCCCGACGCCCGGGATGTAGCTGGTCACTTCCATGCCGTTGGTGAGGCGGACGCGGGCCACCTTCCGCAGCGCGGAGTTCGGCTTCTTCGGAGTGGTGGTGTAGACGCGGGTGCACACGCCGCGCTTCTGCGGGCAGCGGGTCATCGCGGGCGCCTTGCCCTTGTAGATGACCTTCTCGCGCCCCTTGCGGATGAGCTGGCTGATCGTCGGCATCGTGCCTTTCAACGAGACCGCCGCCGGATGAAGCCGGGCGGCGGCAGGAAAAACAGGGTCTTGTCCCGGAAAAGAGGGGCGCATCATACTGAGGAAGCTCTCGCTGTCAAGCCGCAGCGACCACGGCCATTTGCGCTTGGCTGACTGCTCGCCGTCGGGCATGCTGAAGCCCGGTGCAGGCAAAAACCCGCATGACGCTGGTGGATTGCGTCGGGCTCGGCATCAACGGCATCATCGGCACCGGCATCTTCCTCCTTCCCGCGAAAGTCTTTCGCAACGCCGGCGGATTTTCCTGGGCGGCCTGGCTCGCCATCGGCGGGGTCTGCCTGCTGGTCGGGCTCTGCTTCTGCGAGGCTTCGGGGCGGGCGGACCGCAACGGCGGCCCTTACCTCTACGCGCGCGACGCGTTCGGACGCTGGGTCGGCGTCGGCGTGGGCTGGATGGCGCTCGCCGCGAACCTCTTCGCCTACGGCGCGGTGGCGCGGGGATTCGGGCGCAACCTCTCCTTCCTGGTTCCCGCCCTGAACCGCGCCGGTCCCCAGATCGTCCTCGCCGTCGCGGTGATCGCCGCCCTGGCGGCGCTGAACTACCTCGGCATCCGCCCCGGCGCGTTGACCAGCGACTTCTTCAGCGGCGCCAAGCTGATCCCCATCCTGCTCTTCGTCGCCCTCGGCCTCTTCTTCGTCGACTGGCACCGCCTTGCGCTGCCTCCGCCGGCCGGCGAGACGAAGCTGGAGGCGCTCAAGCTCGGCGGCTTCGCCGCGCTCTTCGCCTGCACCGGGTTCGAGTACGTGCCCGTCACCGCGGGAGAGACGGAGAACGCGAAGCGGAACGTCCCGCTCGCGCTCTTCTTCTCCCTGCTCTTCTCCGTGCTGCTCTACGTCGTGGTGCAGGTGGTGTTCATGGGGACCCACCCGGACCCGGGCGCCGCGGACAAGCCGCTGGCGGAGGCGGCCAGCGCATTCGCCGGACCCTGGGCGGGCGGATTCGTCGCCGTCGGGTCGGTGATCTCCTCGTTCGGGTATCTGACGGCGGTCGCGCTGGTGACGCCCCGCTATCTCTCCGCCCTGGGCGAGAACGGCGAGCTGCCGGCGATCTTCGCCCGCACCAGCCACCGCTTCCAGACGCCGGCCGTCGCCATCGCCGCCACCGCGGTGGTTTGCGCCGGGCTGGCGATGTTCGCGGACTTCGACCGGCTCTCCGACCTGAACAACGCGGCGGTGTTCGCCCAGTACGTCCCCACCTGCCTCGCGGTGCTGGTGCTCCGCCGCACCCGCGGCGCGAGCGCGTTCCAGCTTCCGCTCGGCCCGGTCATTCCCCTGCTCGCCACGGCCGGATGCATCCTGTTCCTCAACGGCATCAAGTCCGACGACGCGGTCTTCTCGCTCGCGACGCTCGCCATCGGACTTGCGCTGCACGGGCTCTTTCGGCTGTACGGGCGCCGGCGCCCCGCGCTGGAGGCGCCCTAGTTGCCCCTGCTCCTCGCCCTGCTGGTCGCGGCGGCGCCGGATGCGAACCTGTCGCTGCTGCGCCCCGCGAGCGGAAGCGACGGGCTCCTCGGAGTGGAGGGCGCGCGCCCGCCCTCCGACCCGGCGGAGGCGCTGCAGCTCCAGCTCGGATTCGACGCGGCGTACAAGCCGGTCCGCCTGGGGCCGGGCGCGCGCGTCGATTCGCGGCTCGGCGGCTGGCTGCAGCTGGCGGCGCCGCTGAACCGCCAGCTCTCCATCTTCGCGCAACTTCCGGTGACCCTGCGCCAGACCGGCGACGTCTCCGCCCTGGGCGCCGCGCAGCCCTCGTTCGGGTTCGCCGTCGGCGACGTCCGGATCGGCGCCCGCCACGGATTCCTCGGCGCGCCGCTCGATCTGGCCGCCCAACTCGCCCTGGAGCTGAACACCGGCGCCTCCCAGTCGCTGACCGGCGACCAGCGGATCGCGGTCGAGGGGCTGGTCGCCGCCGGGCGGAGGCGCGGCGATCTCGAGCTGCTCGGCAACCTCCTCGTCCGCTTCCGCGCCCCGCGCGACGTCGGCCCGGTGAAGCTGGGGAACCAGATCGGCCTGCGCCTGGGCGCGGCGTACTGGGCGTCCACCCGCTCCCGGCTCTACGGGGAACTGGAGCTGCAATCATCGCTGCGCGACTTCTCCCAGCAGTCGATCCCGATCGAATGGAGGGCCGGCGCGACGCTCTGCCCCACCTCGGCGATCGCGGTCGATTTCGCCGGCGGGACCCGCCTCGACGACGGCCTCGGCGCGCCCTCTCTGCGCGGCGTGGTCGCCCTCCGCTACGCGCCGATGTTCTGCCGCCCGGCGACGCGGCAGACCGGACCGGAGCCCGGGGTGAAGGAGCTGGTGGCGGAGATCGCGCGGCAGCGAGCCGCCCGGGAGAAGGCGGAGGCCGAGGGGCGCCTGCCCGACCTGCTCACGCCTTCCGAGCGCGACGCGCGCGAGAAGCTGGCCCGCCTGGAGGCGGAGGCCCTGCTGCCGCCCTCGGAAGCGAAAGGCCTGGAGCGGGCGGAGACGTTCGCCGAAGAGGACTCGCGCGATTCCGACGGCGACGGCGTGCCGGATCGCCTCGACAACTGCCCGCACGAGAAAGGGCCGGCGACGAACCAGGGTTGCCCGGTTGGCGACAAGCAGGTGGTGGCGATGCGCGAGGATCAGATCGAGATCCTCGAGAAGGTGTACTTCGATCCCGGCAACGCGAGGGTCCTCGCGCGCTCGGCGCGGCTGGTGAGCCAGATCGCCGGGGTCATCAAGTCCCATGCGGAGCTGGTGCTGATCGAGGTCCAGGGCTATACCGACAGCCGGGGGGGCAAGGCGATGAACGTGGCGCTCTCGCAGGCGCGGGCGAAGGCCGTGGTCCAGGCGCTCACCCGGCGCGGGGTCGCCGCGGACCGGCTGGTGGGGCGCGGGTACGGCCCCTCGCGGCCGGTGGCGCCGAATGCCACCGCGCAGGGGCGCGAGAAGAACCGGCGCGTCGAGTTCCGCGTGCTCAAGCGCACGGTGGCCGGCGAAGTGATCGAGGTCGAATAACACCGCCCCGAGCAAAGCTCGGGGCGGAAGATACAGATTCTGGATGTTCGTCCCTGGTTCGCAACCTCTCGAGCTTCCGCAGTCGGGAGCCCGCGCGATGCCCGAGTTTCGTATCGTGTCCCCGAATCTCAGTCCGCGTGGCCGTCGTGGTCGTCGTCCTTGAAGGCCTGGAACGACTTCTGGATGTTGTTCTCGATCTGCGAGCGATTCGACTCGCTGCGTGGATCGAGGCGCGAGCCGCCGCTGGTGAACCAGGAAGCCGCGTCGACGTTCAGCGTCAGGTTGCTCCCCTCGGCGAGGACGATGTTGCCGTCGAACTTCTGCTCGGCCGTGACCGCGCTGGTGAAGCTGAACGGCGCGCCGTCGATGGTGCCGTCGGCGATGATCGAAGCCTTGGCGGCGATCATGTCGGCGAGGTTGGCGTTCGCGCCGTGCTCGGTGTCCTCCGGCTTGTGCACCTGGAACTTGATCTCGCTGTAGGCGCCGGGCGCCACGGTCGCGTCGAGCACCTTGCTGACGCTGCCTTCCAGGGACGCGCCCTGGAGGTCGAGCAGGTACGGGCCGCTCGCCACCTCGTCCATCTCCGTGGTGCCCGCCTTTTCCAGCTCGACCGTGCTGATCACCACCCGGACCCGGGTGAGCACGATGCCGTTGCCGGCGGTGAGCGCGCCGCGCGCGACCGCCGCCGTCGACGGCGAGCCCGCCCGCACGCTCAAGGAAAGGCCCGGTCCTCCACACCCCGCGACGAACGCCGCAAGAACCACTGCGATGACTGCCTTCATGGTTTCCCCTCCGGTCGTTGGTGACCGCTGGGGAGACACCGGAGCGCCGGGCCGCGGCCCAAAAAAGTCGTGGCGCTTCGGTAGGTTCCATGGCGGCGGCCGGCGACACCGGCCTACCCCGCCGCAAGCCGGCGATCCGGCTCAGGAACGGCGCAGGATGGCCGCCAGCTCGCGCATCGACCGGAAGCGCAGGACCCCGCGCGGCACCCGGAGGTGGTCGTCGCCGTGCACGCAAACCATGGTGTCGCCGGAGCGCGCCCTTGCGATCGCCGCGGCGGCGGCGAGGCCGCGCTGTTGCGCGATCTCGGGGCCTTCCCCGATGGCGACGACCACGAAGCGCGCCCGCACCCGCTCCGCCAGCTCGCCGAGCTCGTTCGCGTCCGGGGCGACGGCCGGACGGAGGACCTCGTGGCCGCAGGCCCGAAGCAGGCAAGCGATGATCTCCGAGGCGAGGTCCTCGGGAATCCCCACCTCGACCAGCAGGGCCGGGAAGGCGTTCCGGGGCGGCTCGGGAACGATGAACGGCAGGCGCGAGAGCAGGTCGGCGACGAACCGCGCCGGGGCGACGCGTGCGGCCGGCCGGACGCACTCGTCCAGCAGCGTCTCCAGCGGCGTGCCGGCGAGGATCCGCTCGAGCAGCGCGACCACGCAGGCGCCCACCTCGCGCTCCGCGACGGCCGTATCGAAGTGCACGGCGCCCTTCGAGCCGTTACGCAGATACTCGATGACGTCCTTCGGCGCGAAGCGCTGGCTGTTCTTGCGGCTCGAACGCAGCGAGCGGATCTCGCCTGCGGCGGTGAGGCGCTTCACCGTGACCTGGGCGACGCCGAGAATGTGCGCCACCTGGCGGGCCGAGAACGACGCGCCTCCCAAGGCAGGAGAGACGGCGATTCCCGCAGCGGCCAGGTTGGCGTGGCGCTCCTGTTGGTCGGTGACGTCCTCCACCACCCCGACCATCCGCACCACGTGGCCGTGCTCGTCCGAGAGCACCCGTCCGGTGGAGCGCATCCAGCGCACGCTGCCGTCGGGCCGATCGATCCGGAACTCGAACGCCGTCCGGCCGCCCTGCCGCACCGCCTGGGAGAGCCAGTCGACCACCGCATGCCGGTCCTCGGCATGGACGCATTCCAGGAACCAGTCCTTCGAGATCACGGTGCCTGGCCGCTGGCCGAAGAGCTGGTACGTCCAGGGCGTCCACTCGACGTGCCCCGAGGCGATGTGCCAGTTCCACGCCCCGATCTCGGCGGCGTCGATGGCCAGGCGAACCGGGTCCTCGGTTTCGACCTGGCTCGGAGGGAAACGTTCGGCGCTGGAGGCTTCGTCGCGCACGGTAGGGGCTGAATTCTTACCCTGCCCCTACGGTCGCCGGCAAGTCCTGCCCGCGCCTCCTCCCCCAGGGGCGGGGCACGGCCGTTGCACAGCGAGCGGGCTCACACCGGAAGAGAGAGGACGATGACGTTCAGCGCCTTCGAGCCGTACGGACAGCTGGTGGCCGAGATCTATCGCCAGGCCGTCGCCAGCGACGTTTGCCTCCGCACCTCCGTCGCGGTCCGGCGGGCCCGCAACCGCGCCGTGAACGCGATCTTTGCGCGGGTGGCCGACGGCCCGCAGGGACCGCG
>JBGQLA010000225.1:0-8711 GCA_041499865.1 Deltaproteobacteria bacterium | reverse complement strand
TCGGCGACCTGGCCGTGGGCAAGCACGTGGCGCAGGTGGAGTTCCGCGAGGGGAGCTGCCGGTTCCAGTTGGTGGTGCCGGAGGACGCCGGCGCCTCGGTGAACCTCGGCACCCTCTCCTGCGCGGGCGGGCAGTTCGCATCAGCCCAGTAGCTCCAGCAGCGCGCGCAGCGCAGCCAGGGCCCAATCGTCGCGGCGGCCCAGCTCCGTTCCCAGCTCGTCGAGCGCCTTCTCCATCACGTGCGTGTGCAGGAGCATGGTCAGCTCCGCGCGCGAGGCGGGCAGGAACGGCGAGCCTTTCGCCCCCTCCAGCCAGGCGGAGAGGAACGCCGCCGGCGCCCAGGTGGACCAGAGCTTCGCCCACGGTTCCGCCGCTCCCCGCTCGCTCTCGCGGACGGTGGCGGGATCGCGGAGCGCCATGGTTGCGGCGAGGTCGAACGAGCGCAGCATCGAGGCGACGTCGCGCAGGCCGCTGCGCTTGCGCCGGCGCTCCGCCAGGGGCTTGTCGGGGGACTGGCCGAAGTCGACCACCACGAAGTCCTTGCCGGTCCAGAGGATGTTGGCGAGGTGGTACTCGCCGTGGATCCGGCCGCGTTGCGCCGTCAGCCGCCCGCGCAGCAGCGGCTCGAAGGAGGCATACAGGTCGCGTTCGCGCGCGAGCAGCTGCTGTGCCAGCTCCGCCGGGCGGCCTTCCAGGCGGGTGAGGCGGAGCTGCCGGAGCACCTTCCCGGTCAGGTTGCGCTTGGTCTGGTACACCGAGCGCTGGTCGTGCGCGCTGTACGGCTCGGGCGCGAACGCCGGGTCCTCGGGGAAGACGAGCGCGGCGTGCAGCTCCGCGGTGCGCTTTCCCAGCAGCCGCGCGGCGGCGAGCGAGCTGCCCAGCATGTCGCGGGCCGCCGCCGGGACTTCCGCGTCGGCCAGGTCGACCATCGAGCCCGGCGGCCGCGGCGGCGGCTTCAGATCCTTGCTGGTGGCGAGCGCCCGCTCGAAGTAGCGACGCAGCTCCTGGCGGAAGAAGTGCCAGGCGGTGCCCTGGTTCTGCACCCAGCCGTGCAGGGTCGCCACCGTGACCGGTTCTCCCCGTCGCGGCCGCAGCTCCAGCGAGCCCCAGAGCGGTGCGATGGGCGCCGAGGGCGCGCGCTCGGTGAGGGCGCGGCTGATCTCCAGCTCCGGACTGAGACCCTCGCCGAGGCGCCGGTAGAATTTGAGGAGCAGGGCTTCGCCGTACTGCACGGAGGCGGCGTGGTGCTCCTGGCGGTACAGCCGCGCCTCGCCCTGTGGCAGCCCGGGCCTTGCCGAGGCGACCAGCAGGCTCGTCGAGCCGCGGCTGCGCGTTCCGGCGCGGATCGCTTCCAGCAGTGCAGACGCCGACTGCGGGTCGAAGAGCGCATCGACGAGGTGCGCCTGCGAATCGCCGCGCCGCAGCGCGGCGATCACCGCCTGCGGCGCGGCGGGCTTCTCGCCCGACTCGATCGCCAGCGGCAGCACGTACTGCTCCGGCTCCCCTTGGCCGAAATCGACGTGCAGGAGGGTGAAGCGGATGGAATCGAGCGGGATCACGTCGAGCACGCGCACCTGCGAGATCTCGCGCGTCCGCCCCCGCACCCAGCGCCGCCCTTCCAGCCAGGCCGGGAGCACCATCTCCAGCACCGAGCGCTCCGAGGGAGAGAAGGCCCCCTCCCAGGCGTTGGCGCCCTCCAGCGTGGGCGGCTGGTACGAGGCCGCCAGAGCATCGACCGCGGCGGTGCGGGGCTCCTCCAGGGAGAACCAGTAGAAGGCGTGCTCGCCGAGCGTGAGCAGGTAGGGCAGCTCACCGATGGGGGGGAAGCGCGTCCTGCCGATCAGCTCGCGCGGGGCGCGGCCCTTGAAGTGGCGCAGATCCAGCTCGACGTACTGGGTGAACCGCGAGAGGTTCGCCACCACCAGCACGGTCTCCTCCTCCAGCTGGCGGATGAAAGCGAGCACCTTCGGGTTGTCGGGGGAGAGGAACTCGATGCTGCCCCGCCCGAACGCCCGGAAACGCTTGCGCAGCGCGATCAGCCGCTTGGTCCACCAGAGCAGCGAGTTGGGGTTGGCCTGCTGCGATTCCACGTTCAGCGATTCGTAGTGGTACTCGGGGTCGATGTTCACCGGCAGGATCAGCCGTTGCGGATTGGTCCGGCTGAAGCCGGCGTTGCGGTCCGGGCTCCACTGCATCGGCGTGCGCACTCCGTTGCGGTCGCCGAGGAAGACGTTGTCGCCCATCCCGATCTCGTCGCCGTAATACAGGACCGGCGTGCCGGGCAGCGAGGTAAGCAGCGCGTTCATCAGCTCGATCTGGCGGCGGTCGTTGCCCACCAGCGGCGCCAGCCGGCGGCGGATGCCCAGGTTGATCCGCATGGTCGGCTCGTGCGCGAAGGCGCGGTACATGTAGTCGCGCTCCTCGTCGGTGACCATCTCCAGCGTCAGCTCGTCGTGGTTGCGGAGGAAGAGCGCCCACTGGCAGTTCTGCGGGATCTGCGGCGTCTGCGCGAGGATGTCCGCGATCGGCAGCCGGTCCTCCATGTGGATGGACATGAAGATCCGCGGCATGATCGGGAAGTGGAAGTTCATGTGGCACTCGTCGCCCTGCCCGAAATAGGCGGCGGCGTCCTCCGGCCACTGGTTGGCTTCCGCGAGCAGCATCCGGTTCTTGAAGCGGGCGTCCACGTGCGTCCGCAGCTTCTTGAGGAAGACGTGCGTCTCCGCCAGGTTCTCGCAGTTGGTGCCGTCGCGCTCGTACAGGTACGGCACGGCGTCGAGGCGCAGCCCGTCGACACCCAGCCCGAACCAGAAGTCGACCACCGAGAGCATGGCGTCGTGCACGGCCTCGTTGTCGAAGTTGAGGTCCGGCTGGTGGGCGAAGAAGCGGTGCCAGTAGTACTGCTTGGCGATCGGGTCCCACGACCAGTTGGAGGGCTCGAAGTCCTTGAAGATGATCCGCGCGTCGCTGTAGCGATCGGGCGTGTCGCTCCAGACGTAGAACTCGCGCTCGCGCGATCCGGCGGGAGCGCGGCGGGCGCGCTGGAACCAGGGGTGCTGGTCGCTGGTGTGGTTCAGCACCAGCTCGGTGATCACCCGCAGCCCGCGCCGGTGGGCCTCGTCCACGAACACGCGGAAGTCGTCCAGCGTGCCCACGTCGGGGTGGACGTCGGTGTAGTCGGAGATGTCGTACCCGTCGTCCTTTCCCGGCGAGGGGCAGATGGGGAGCAGCCAGAGCGTGCTGACCCCCAGGTCCTGGAGGTAGTCGAGCCTGGAGGTGAGGCCGGGGAAATCGCCGATCCCGTCGCCGTTCGAGTCCATGAACGAGCGCACGCGCAGCTCGTAGATGATGGCGTCCTTGTACCACTGCGGGTCGTCCGCCAGAAGTCCGCGGCGCATCTCCCAGGGCTTGCGCTTCACCGCGCGATCCTCCCGTAGATTCTCGTCAGCTCCCGCAGGCGCTCCAGCGCCTCGTCCGGGATCGGACCGTCGAGCCGCCACTCCCAGTTTCCGGCGGAAGTGCCGGGCCGGTTCATCCGCGCCTCGGAGCCTAGCCCGAGCAGGTCCTGCGCGGGAGCGATCGCCAGGTTCGCCACCGACGACCAGACCCCGCGGATCATCTGCCAGTGGATCTCGCGCGGCTGGCCCTCGACGCCGAGGTAGGCGAGCGCCGCCCGACGCTCCTTCTCGCACTGCTCCGCCGTACGCTGCGGCGAGCCGCAGCCGTGGAACCAGCCCACGATCGTATCGTTGTCGTGCGTCCCCGTGTAGGCCGCCGCGTTGCGCTCGTAGTTGTAGGGCAGGAACGTCGCCGCCTGCGGATCGGCGCCAAAGGCGAACTGCAGCACCTTCATCCCGGGAAAGCCGAACCGGTCGCGCAGCGCGGTGACCTCCGGCGTGACCGCGCCCAGATCCTCCGCGATCAGCTCGGCCGGTCCCAGCGCTTCGAACAGCTTCGCCCCCGGGGCTGGCGTCCACCGGCCGTTCTCCGCCGTCCGCTCCGCGGCGGGGATCTCCCAGGCGCGGGCAAATCCGATGAAGTGGTCCAGGCGCACGGCGTCGAACCGGGCGAAGGTCTGCGCGAGCCGCTGCAGCCACCAGCGGAACTTCGTCTGCTCCAGCTCCTCCCAGCGGTAGAGGGGATTGCCCCAGCGCTGGCCGGTGGCGCTGAAGTAGTCGGGAGGAACGCCGGAGACCACCGTGGGCTGTCCCTGGGCATCGAGGAAGAACAGGTCGCGGTGCGCCCAGACGTCGGCGCTGTCGTGCGCGACGAAGATGGGGAGATCGCCGAGCAGCCCCACGCCGAGCCTGCGGCACTCGTCGCGCAGCGACTGCCAGTGCCGGGCGAAGACGAACTGCTCGAACCGGCGCTGGTGGATCTCGTCGCGCAGCGCCTGCCGGGCGCGGTCGAGCGCGCCCGGATCTCGCGCGCGCAGCTCCGGCTCCCACTCCGTCCACGGCTTGTCGCGGCAGGCGCCCTTGATGGCGCTGTAGAGCGCGAAGTCCTCGAGCCAGGCCGCGTTGTCGACGCAGAAGATCTCGAACTCGGAATGTTCCTTCGTCCGCTGCGCGAAGGTGGTGAAGGCGGCGCGCAGGTGCCGCTCCCGCGCCGCCCGCGCGATCGCGTAATCGACGCGGCCCGCCGGATACGTCGGCTCGCCCTCGAGGGACCGGCGCGGCAGCAAGCCTTCCTCCACCAGGCGATCGACGCTGACCAGCAGCGGGTCGCCGGCGAACGCCGACAGTGCGCTGTAGGGGGAGTTGCCGTATCCCACCGGGCCGACCGGCAGCGTCTGCCACCACCGCTGGCCGGCGCCGGCCAGGGACCGGGCGAATGCGTGCGCCTGTGGACCCAGATCTCCGCAGCCGTGCGCCCCGGGGAGGGACGTCAGGTGGAGGAGGACGCCGCTCGCCCGATCGCTGAGAACGAAACCCATTCCGTGCACCCTGATAGGTACGGAATCGGTCCGGAACGTAGCATGGTCCTTGCTGTTTTGTTTCGTCCCCCGCTCTCCCCTGGCAGGCGCCCGGTTGCCCGCTTCCACCGTGGGATCCGGCGGGTCCGCACGCCGCCGGGGCCGGCGCATCCACCAGGCACGCGGGGGATGCAAACCGGCGCGTGATTTGTTAAACCTCTGCGGCCGCAGTCGCGGCGACAGGCAGCAAGGCGCTGTCTGAACATCGAAAGAGTGTTTCAATGGCTACTGGTACCGTGAAGTGGTTCAACGACGCGAAGGGGTTCGGGTTCATCGTGCAGGACAACGGCGGCCCGGACGTCTTCTGCCATCACACCGCCATCCAGGCGGATGGGTTCCGCTCCCTCGCCGAGGGACAGAAGGTCGAGTTCGAGGTCACGAAAGGCCCCAAGGGCCTTCAGGCCGCGAACGTCCGCCCCGTCGCGTAAGCGACGGCGGACGGTGTGGATGGGCCCGGCCTTCACAAAGGCCGGGCTTTTTCGCTATCTGGAGGACGCGTGCAGCCACGATCGAACAAGCGACAGAAGGAGCTGGCGCGCCTCGAACGGCGCAAGGAAAAGGACGAGCGCCGCGAGCAGCGCAAGAAGGAGAAGACCGAGCGGGTGACCCCCGAGGGCGAGGATCCGGACATCGCCGGCATCGTTCCCGGGCCTCAGCCCAAGGTCGACGAGGAGTAGCGCCTCAGGACGCCTTCTCGCGCGCAGGCGCCATCGCCGCCGGCTGGGCGAGGAAGATCTCCAGCTCGTCGCTGCGCGCCTTCGCGTCCCGCTCGCCGAGCTCCATCAGCTCGCTGGCATACTCGAAATCGAAGAGCAGGTAGCTGAGGAGGTCCGAGGGATCTCCCCGGCCCGCCGCTTCGCCGAGGCGGCGCAAGAGGTACCCTGCGGGACCGGAGAGCCTCGAGCGTACCGAGGTGCGCTCGAGGACGTGGGAGGCGAGCGAACCCAGGTCCTGCGACGGGCGGATGAGGATGTCCACCACCGGCCGCAGACCGCCTCCCGCCGCCTGCAGCGCGGCGGCGACCGGGGGGGTGAGCGCGCTGGAGACGCGCGACAGCTCCTGCAAAGCGGCATTGACCATGCGCAGGTTCGCCAGATCGTTCTCGACGCGGTCGAGCAGCAGCGCATCGAGCAGCTTGCCGAACAGGTACAGCGGGGAGGAGAACGCCTTCTGATCCTCGGCGTCCTGCCGCCCCGCCTTCGGCGCCGACATGGGCAACGGCGTGCGCAGGCCGATCACCAGCACCCGGCCCGCGCCGAGCCGAAGCACGGGAGCGATGGGCGTGTTCTGGCGCAGGCTTCCGTCCGAGTACATGCGCCCGGCGACGCGGACGGTGGGGAAGATGATGGGAATGGCGGCGGAGGCGAGGGCGTGCTGCGCGGTGAGCCGGACCGCCGCCCAGTCCACGGCGCGGTCGCCCGAGGTGAGCATCGTGTCGCTCACCCTCCCGGTCTCGATGAACACCACCGTGTGGCCGGTCTCCACGTCGGTGGTGGAGACGGTGACGCCGTGCACGTGGCCGTCGGCGATCCCCTGGTGCAGCCCGCGCCAGGGGATCACCGAGCGGACGAGCTCGGCGAGCGGGGCGGCGTCGAGCAGGCTGTGCGGGCCGCCGTTGCGCGCGGAGCCGAGGATCCAGCGGACCAGGGCCGCCAGATCGCGCCAGCCGAGGAGGAAGATCTGCTCCAGCCCGAGCTCCCGCCAGCGGTCGGCGAGCTGTGGCACGCCGAAGTCGGGCGCGTCATGGTGGGCGGCGAGCGCGCAGGCGTTGATCGCGCCTACGCTGGTGCCGGAAAAGATCCGCGGCCGGGCGGACTCGCCCAGCCGCGGTGCAAGCTTCCCCAGGACGTAGCGGAGGACGCCGATCTCGTATGCGCCGCGCGCACCTCCTCCGGAGAGGACGAGAGCGAGCGGGGAGTCGGCTTCCTTCACAGCGCTGCTAGAAGCGGAAGTCCAGGCCGCTGCACAGCCAGATCGACTGCCTGTTGAACGCGCTGATCGAGGACCCCACGCCGGTGTCCTTGGAGCTGAGGGGGAAATCCACGTCGGCCTCGACGTAGACCTTGAAGAGAACCAGCGGGATGTTGATCCCGGCGCCGAGGCGCAGGTCGAGCAGCTCGCGCTCGCCGGTGGCGGTCTCCACGTTGATGGGCAGCGCGCCGCGGATATAGAAGGGAATGACCGGCGGGCTGATCCGGACGCCCGGGCGGATCACCGTCCCGATGCGGGCGTTCGCGCCAGCGGGAGGGCTGAAGAAGAACTGCTCCGAGAGCTCCAGATCGAAGGAGACGATCGATCCCGGGGTCCAGTAGCTGAGCATCACATCGCCAGCGAACGGCCAGTTGTCGCTGATCCAGGACGTGCCCGTATTGCTGTCGTGCGTCGCGATGTTGGCTTCGAGCCCCAGGCGGAGGCCAGTGTCGGCACGCGCGGCGAGGGGAGCGGCAAGGAGAGCAGCGGCGAGAACGAGTTTTTTCACGGTGGGCCTCCTGAGGTCCGTAATCATAGGACCACCACGGCGAAGGCACGGCCACTTTTCCGCCTGTCAGGAGAGCTCGAGCATGCGTTGCACCGGCCGCAGCGCGCGCACCCTGAGATCTTCGGCCAGCAGGATCTCCGGCTTCCGATCGCGCATGCAGAGGTAGAGTTTTTCGAGAGAGTTTAGGCGCATGTAGGGGCAGATGCTGCAGTTGCACCCGCTGCTGGGAGGCGCCGGGATCAGCTCGGCATCCGGCCTCGCCTTCGCCATCAGATGGAGGATCCCCACCTCGGTGGCGACGATGAAGCTCTTCGCCGGGCTCGCCTTCACGTACTCGAGCAGGCCCCTGGTGGAGCCGACGAAGTCCGCGATCGCCAGCACGCTGGCCTCGCATTCGGGGTGCGCGATCAGCTTCGCTTCCGGGTGGCGCACCTTCAGCTTCGTCAGCTGGCGCTCGGTGAACTGCTCGTGGACGATGCAGAACCCCGGCCACTTCACCATCTCGCGCCCGGTCTTCTTCTCCACCCAGGCGCCGAGATGGCGGTCGGGGGCGAAGACGATCTTCGTGCCCGCGGGGAAGCTGTTGACGATCTTCTCCGCGTTGCTGGAAGTGCAGATCACGTCGCTCAGCGCCTTCACTCCGGCGGAGCAGTTGATGTAGCTGACCACCTTGTGCCCCGGGTACCCCTGCAGCCACTTGGCGAACTGATCGGGCTGGCAGCGATCGGCGAGCGAGCACCCGGCGTCGAGATCGGGCAGCAGCACCTGCTTTTCGGGGTTGAGGATCTTCGCCGTCTCGGCCATGAAATGGACGCCGCAGAAGACGATCACCTTCGCGTTCGTCTTCGCCGCCTGCTGCGAGAGCTGCAGCGAGTCGCCGACGAAGTCCGCGAGGTCCTGGATCTCCGGGTCCTGGTAGTAGTGGGCGAGGATCACCGCCTCGAGCTGCGTGCGGAGCCGCCCGATCGCGTCGATCAGCGCCTGTCCCTGCGGCAGATCGGCCATGCGCTCATTCTAACCCCGCCCGCACCAGCTCGCCGAGCCGGGCGACGATGGCGCGCCCGCCGTCGTCCGCCTGGCCGAACCGGTAGTCGCTGCGCCCGGCGGCGAGGTCGTCACAGAGCGCGAGGTCCAGCTCGTTCCTGAACGTGGCGGCGGTCACCGCCCGTCCTTCGATCACCACCCCGATGGGCGCGCGCTCCTCCAGCTGCGAGAGCAGCGCCTTCTTCACCGGGCGGGCGAGCGGCTTGGGGATGC
>JBGQLA010000224.1:0-8725 GCA_041499865.1 Deltaproteobacteria bacterium | reverse complement strand
GCTGGTCGCGACGTCCAATCGCGGGAAGCTTTTGGAGATCCGCGAGATCCTCGCGGGCCTTGGACTCGAGCTGGTGAGCCTCGAGGACCTGCGCTTGCCTCCGCCGGAAGAGACGGCGGAGACGTTCCACGGAAACGCGGAGCAGAAGGCCATCACCTGCGCGCGCCAGAGCGGCCTCTGGACGCTGGCAGACGACAGCGGGCTCTGCGTCGACGCCCTGGGCGGCGCTCCAGGCGTGCACAGCGCGCGCTATGCGGAGAACGACGAGAAGCGCCGGGCGAAGCTGCTGGCCGCGCTCGCCGGCGTGCCGCCGGAGCGCCGCGGCGCGCACTTCTTCTGCGCCGCGGCGCTCAGCGCGCCGTCCGGAGAGCCGGTCGTGCAGGCCGAGGGCCGGGTTGCGGGAAGTATCGCCTTGGCCGGACGGGGCGCGAACGGGTTCGGGTACGACCCGCTGTTCCTGCCTGCCGAGACTCCCGGCAGGACGCTTGCGGAGCTCGGTTCCCGAGAGAAGAACCAGCTGTCCCATCGGGGACGTGCGCTGCTCGCACTGCTCCCCGCCTTGGCGCGCGTGGCGCGCCAAGGCAGTTCTTGATCCTCGCAGGAAAACCGTGTACTTCCCCTCCGCTTTCAGCGGGGCGTAGCGCAGCCTGGTAGCGCGCCTGCCTTGGGCGCAGGAGGTCGGAGGTTCGAATCCTCTCGCCCCGACTTACTGCAAACTGGCGCGCCCAGCAGGATTCGAACCTGCGGCATCCAGCTTAGAAGGCTGGCGCTCTATCCAGCTGAGCTATGGGCGCGATGTCCCGGGAGTTGCTCATTATCGACGGGAGATGCGTCGTTTAACAAGCTGGCGGCGGGCGGGTCAACCGCCGTTCCGGGGCCGGACGGCGCCTGTGCGAAGCACTGGCGCGAGGAGGCGGCCTCCGGTAAGTTCCGGCGCCTTTCTGGGTGGGCAGGGAACGTGGTGGCTGTAGTTCAATGGTAGAACACTGGACTGTGACTCCAGGGGTTGCGGGTTCGAGTCCCGTCAGCCACCCCAACTTTCCCCGCTGTAAGTACTGAAGAAAGTTCGTCCGCCCGGCGAGCCGAAACGTCGAGCCGGTAGCGGCCAACAGGACTCCCACAGGACATCCGATGACCGACGCACAGGCGAGGCGGATCGAGACACTCCTACGGCTGCAGGCGTATCAGCTCCACACCCTGCTGACCGCGATGGTAGCGATGGTCGCGCCCGAAGATGTCGTTCGCGAGCCCGGGTTCAAGGCCACAAGTCAAAGGGCCATCGCGGAATCGAAACAGGTGCTCATCGGGATGCTGACATCGCTGAATGAAGAGATCCGCGCGGAAGGCGGCTCGGAACCGGACGACCTGGCGACCAAACTCGAGAACTGAATGGTCGGCGCGTCAAACTGCGAGAGGCCAGACCCGCGAAGGTTCCAGCCCTCTCGCCCAGGGTGCGGGCCGCCGGAAGAGCGATTCGGCGGGCGAGGAAGACGCATATTTCAGGCGCGGAAGGACGGAATGCATGAGAGCCGCAGTGGTCGCTGCCGCTTTGGCACTTCTCGTCGGATGTACTTTTCCCAGCACGCAGGTCCGGAAGAGCGCCGCGAACGACTTCGGCTGCCCGGAGGACGAAATCGTCGTCCATGAGTTGCCGTCCGGCTACCTCGCCCGAGGTTGCAGGAAGGAGGCCGAGTACCTCGTCCAGGACGGCCGGGTGACGCGGAATTCGGAGATCACCAAAGCGGCGGTGGACGAGCGACCGCCGCTCCCGATCGATCGCATTCCGAACACCAACTCCATCGGCCTGGATTAGCGCGCCGCATCGGCTTCCCCGTGCAGGTCGTCGTCATCGAGCGGTTGCGCCGGCGACGACGCGCGCCGCAAGAGCGAGCTTCCAGGGCGCCTTCGGCAGCGAGACGAAGGCGGTGATCTCTCCCGCCGGCGGCTACGGCCTGCTGCTTCGCCTCCGAGCTGCACGGCGTCCCCGCAAGCTGCTGATCGGGTACAGCGACACAACGCTCGCGGCGACTGACGACGGCACGTCAGCCGGCGGGAGTAGCTTCCGCGCATGACGGCGACAACCACCAGCCTGCCCCACGATCCTCCGAGATGGCGCCGAAGGCCTAATCTTCGTCGAACAACCGGAGGGGGATCGCGTTCCCCATCGCCGTCTGCCCCGCGTCGCTCGGGTGCAGGTGGTCCCCGCCGTCGTACGCCGGCAGCATCCGCGCCGGATGGCTCGGGTCGCGCACGGCCGCGTCGAAGTCGATCACGGCGTCGTACTTGCCCGACGTGCGGATCCAGTGGTTCACCGCCTGCCGCTTGACCTCTTTCTCCGGCGAATAGAAGCCGGCGATGGTCGTGCCCTCGAACGGCGTTAGCGTCGCGCCGAAGATCTTGATGCCCTTCTCGTGGGCGCGCTCGATGAACTGGAGATGGCCGGCCTCGATCTCCTCGGCGCTGACCTCGTCCGTGGCTGGAGCGTTGGATCCGGGATGTCCGATGTCGTTGATGCCGAGGAGCACGATCACGTAACGGACGCCGGCCTGCGCGAGCACGTCGCGATCGAAGCGCGCCAGCCCGGCCGGCCCGAACAGGTTGCCGAATGCCGGCTCGGTCGGGTGGAGGATGCGGTTGCCGATGATGCCCTCGTCGGCTACGCCGACGCGGCCGCGGAGCCGCGCCGCCAGCACGTTGGGCCAGCGCAGGTTGGCGTCGGTCGTCGAGTTCGCGCCGTCGGTGATCGAGTCGCCGAGGGCCACGATCGTCGCGCTCCTCGCGGACACGTCCACGCCGGTGAGGAAGTGCCAAGCGGTCGTCGTCGAGGCGCCGGGCAGGTCGTTCGCAGCGGTGAAGTCCCCGTTGCCGGCCGCGATGTAGATCGTCTGCAGCGCGAGCAGGTGCATCGTCGTCGCCGCGCTCGGCTGGGGAAGGTAGATGCTCACGGCCAGATCCGATAGGGCACCCACGTCGAGATGGACGGGGTCACTCAGCACCAACCCGCCCGCAGGGATGGTGAAGCTGCGATCGCCGCTGAACGTCAGGCGGCGGTCGCTTCCGGGCACGATGGCCGCGCCGACCTTGCGCTGGGCGATGTGCGCGCCGCCGATCACCAAGGGAACGTCGCCGAACGTGTTGGAGATCTTCACGCGCACGAGGTCGCCGCCAGCGCTCGTGTGGACGATGTAGCGCACGGTCTGGTTGTTGAATTGCGGTACTGCTCCGGGGAAGGGGCCGGCGGGGCCGGTGGCCCAGGTGGCCACCCAACCGGCGCGATCCCGATCATCGGCCCGTGCGAGTGGCGCCGCGAACACCGCGAGCAACAACGCGAGCTTTCCCAAGGACCTAATCTTCGTCAGCATGGCACTCCCCCGTAGTCGAACACTTGTTCGGTCACGAGTGTGGCCTCTACCTTATGGCGCAATCGAAAGTCGAGAGGGCCGGAAGGCCGCATGGTGTGGCTCGTCGCGGTCGGACCCCCCTGCTACCCTTTCCGCATGGACCCGCTGCCGCCGATGCCCAGCAACGGCCGGTGTGTCTGCGGGGCGCGTGCCGTTCTTCGTGCGCTCCGGCGCGATCGGACAGCCTGGGCACTTCCACTGTCGGCGGTGCGGACGGCGCCAGAGGCTCCACGAACCGCCCTGGGCACCAGCGAGCGCCGCGCACGAGCAGTCTACTGGTGGACGACGCTGAACCGCGCGACGATTCGCTAGAAGTGCGCGCGGCGCTCTCGCTGTCGCGAAGTCCTTGCCGGTGATCGGCGCGAAGCTTCGCCAAACGGCAGGGACGAGGATTACGCCCCGGCACGTCAGATGCAGCACTTGCCTCAGCGTCTGCGGCGCGGAGGACGGCGCCGCCGTCTTGACGAACGGCGCCCTCGAAGCCCGAGGGAGGAGTCGGGGAAGGAAGAACCATGGCAAGGAGTATCGCGACTTGGCTTAGCTTCGCATTGCTCTGCGCGGGCGCAGGATGCGCCACACATATGACTGCGGTACGGCCGCTGCCTCCAGAGAAGGAAGCGGAGATCAAGCGGGTCGTCGCCGGCCGGCAGGCCAAGCTCACACTCGAAGGCAATCCATTCGATAGCAGAGACGTGCGCCTCACTGGAAGCAGCGTGCGCTTCCTAGAGCGAGATCCAGCCAGGCCGGAGGTCGATGTCGGCCCGAAGGGACACATCAACACCGCCTCGAACCTGGGCCGGTGGCCCGAGGGATTCGCCTTGCTCGAGGAACTGCGAGCGCCCCGGTAGCGACTTCACCCTGGCCTGCGGCGCGGAAGCTGCACGAAAAAGGTGCTTCCCTCGCCGCGACCGCCGGGTTCCGCCCAGACGCGGCCGCCGGCAGCCTGCTCGGGAATCCCTCTGCGCCGTGGCGAATCTGCTCAACGGCCTGAACCTGAACCTGCTGGGTGGGGCGCTGCTGAACGTGCTCAACAACTTGGCCGCGGCGCTCGCCGGCTTTGTGATTTTCACGGCGGAGGGCGGCACGCGCCGCCCTCGCCGTTGTCGTCCCGCTCCTTCCAGCATCGGGCTTGACTGGCGTCGGCGGACCAGATAGACAGCGCCGCCCGCGATCTGGGGGAGCGTAGCTCAACTGGCAGAGCAATGGACTCTTAATCCATAGGTTGAAGGTTCGATTCCTTCCGCTCTCACTCCAAGAAAGCCCCGCTGCTCCGAGAGGATGGCGGGGTTTTCGCTTGTGCGGCGTCGAGAGGTCCGCGGACGGCGTGTCAGGGGTACCGTCGGGGGTCGTTCCCCGGGAGCGGCCCGCGGTGGACCCTGGCGGTTGCGCCTCGAACTCGACGCTGCGCGCGCGCCGGCGGGCTTGGGATGAGTCGTTCGGCGTAGCCGCCGGCGGCGTCGCGAACGGCGTTTCTCGTGATCAGCTCAGGGCGGCGCACGCACGGCAGCGGCCATGCGTGCCGCAGTCTAGTCCTGACGCGGCGCTGGTCGCGGAACACCCGCACCGACCGAGACCGAGCAAGCGACCGCCGCGAGGCGCTACGCGCCCCCGTCGCCGGGCCGGAACGCTATCCGGGGAGCACTACCAGGGGGCAATCCCGCGCTTGAGAGAGCTCACTGGATTCCGGTGCTGAGTCCAAGGGTCAGCGCCAAGCCGATCATCGGGAAGAAATGGCCCGTCGAACAGAACTGGATCGATGACGGAGGGCTCCCGCCGCCTTCGTCGACGCAGAAGCGAGTTCCCAGGTCGCCGTCGAGATGCACCCGGTTGAAGACGTCCGCGGTGAGCTCGATCCCGAGACGAAGCATCCCGGCGGTGAACTGATAGCCGACTGCCCCTTCGACGTAAGGAGCCAGTGCGCCTCGGTAGCCCTCGGTATCGCCATTCGCAACCTGCAGCGCGATCAGTTGCCCGAACCCTAAGCCGAGCCCCGCAAATAACCGATGCCGACCCTGCGTGTGAATCCGCAGTTCGGCCGCAAGACCCCATCCATGAATCCCGCCGCTCTGCCCCTGGTGGACGAGCGGGCCGGGATCAAGCAGGGCCGCGACGCCGGTGACCGACGGTGTCAACCAGCGAGTTTCGTAACCGGCGCGAGCGCGCACGATGGGCGCCGACGCGGCAACGTCGTCGACCATATCCACCCGGGGCCGAGTTCCAGGTCGAAGCCGGCGGCATGGACCGGGAGCGAGCAGAGAAGGGCAGCGAAGGCAGCGCGCATGGCCGGGTGACCTTCATCGCCTTTGCGCGGCCACCATGTGCCGTGGCCGTGCGTACGGGCGCAGAGAGCGGCTCACCAGCCCATGTCGTACAGCACACGCGCGCGTGCTCTCCGCACCGCCAGCGCGTCGATGAGCGCGGGGCAGGACTGCTGATTTGGCGGTCAGAGCACGCCGGCGCGGGCGGCGATGCGGACCAGGTCGCTCGCGCTGTGCGCGCCGAGCTTGGTGAGGATCCGGGCCCGGTGCGTCTCCACCGTCCGCCTGCTGATCGGAACGGCGCCTCGCCAACGGCGTCTCACGCCCGGTGCGTGTCACCCTTGTCCCCGGGCGTAGATTCGCGCCGATGGGGCATCGCGATATCCTGGTCATCGGCGCGGAGCGCGCGGAGGCCGCCGAGGCGCACCCGACGACCGCCCGCGACGCCCTGCGACGCGGCGCCGCCCCGAAGATCGACGTGGGACACTGAACTCCACCACCGGGAAGCGAAGCACGAATAGGGCGCCGCCGCCCTTCCGGTTCGCCGCGCGGATGGTGCCGCCGAGACGTTGCATGGTGCCCGCCGCGAGCCAGAGGCCGAGACCGGTGCCGGCGGATCCTTTGGTGCTGAAGAAGGGCTCGAAGACGCGCGCCTGCACGTCTGTGGCCATCCCGGTTCCCTCGTCGGCGACGGTCACCTTGACGCAGTCCTTCTCCCGCCGGGCGGAGATGATCACCCTTCCCCCCGCCGGCATGGCGTCGCGGGCATTGCGGAGCAGGTTGACGAAGAGGAGCGAGAGCTCGGCCGCCGAGCCCCGCACCGGCGGAAGCTCCGGAACGTGGACGCGCACCTCGATCGGCGCCGGGACGGTGTGGAACTCGACGTCCAGCAGCGCCGCAGCTTGCGCGATGATCCGGTCGAGACGGACCGCGGAGACTCCGAGGGTCCCGGTCCTGGCGAAATCGTGCAACCGGGAGATCGCCTCGGACGCGATCTCGACGCGCTGGGCGACGGCGTCCACCGCGGCCGCCCGCTTCCCGGGGGGGATCGCATTCTCCCGCAGCGTCGCAAGCTGGAAGCTGGCGCCGCGCAGCGTGTTTCCCAGATCGTGGGCGATCGACGCGGCGAGCTCTCCGAGCACCCGCAAGCGCTCGCGATCGAGCAGCGCCTCGCGCGTGGCGGCAAGCTCCTGGTCGCGCTCCGAGTTGTCGCTGATGTCCTCGGCGACGACCATCACCACCTGCTCGCCCGGCGTCGCGCTCAGCTCCAGGTGCACCATGACCACGGCGTTCGACGCGGCGTCGCGGGAGCGCAGGCGCACGGCGGCCGTCCGCCGGCCGAGGATGCGCGCCGAGTGTTCGAGCACGAGCGCGCGGAGATTCGCGTACGACGGCCCGCCCTGCGGCTCGATCGGGTTCAGCGGGCCGCGGAACTTCCGCGCGATCTGGGTGAAGCGCGCGTTCGCGAGGCGGATCCCGTCGGCCCCCACGAGGGCCAGCGCTGCCGCGCTGACCCGCAGGCCAAAGGAGCCGGGCCGGTAGATGGCGAGGTCGTTTCCCGCCCGCCGGTCGAAGCGGTCGACGAGGAACGCGTACTTGCGCGCCAGGTCCGCGTACTTCCGGCGGAGCCCCTCGGGGGCGTCATCACCGTCGGTTGCGTTTGCCATTGGTCGCGCCGTCGCCCCGCCGCGCGCTTTCGCCATCGCGCCGCAGTTCTAGCATGTCTGCCGCGGCAGGAATCGTCCGGTCGAAGTACGCTGTTCTACTGCGCCAACAGTCCCCAGCGGGCGGCGAGCCGGACCAGATCGACGGCGGAATGCGCGTTCAGCTTGCGCAGGATCCGTCCCCGGTGCGTCTCCACCGTCCGGGGGCTGATGCAGAGCTGCTTCGCGATCCGCGCCGTCGAGTATCCCTGGATGCAGAGCTCGAAGATCTCCCGCTCGCGGGAGGTGAGCATGGCGAGCGGAGAGCGCGCTCCTTCGCTGCCGCCGCGCAGCCGCCGGTCATCGGAGACCACGAACCCGGACACTTGCGGCGCCAGATAGGTCTCCCCGCGGGCAACCGTGCGGATGGCGTCCATCACCTCGGCGGCGGACTGCGATTTGCACGCGTAGCCGAGAACTCCCGCCTGCAAGGCATCGGCGACGTGCGCCTCGTCGGCGACCATGCTGAGCGCCAGCACGCGCCGGTTCGGGTCGTCGCGGAGCAGCTCCCGGGCGACGCCGATGCCGCTCATTCCGGGGAGCATCACGTCCAGCACCACCACCTCGGGCTGCGAGGCGCGGATCGCCGGTACGGCCTCCTGCGCGTTCGAGGCTTCCGCCACGATGCGGAGGTCCGGGGCGGTGGCGAGCATGGCCCGCAAGCCTTCCCGGAAGAGGAGGTGATCGTCGACCAGCGCAACCCGCAGCGGCGTCATGGGGATTGCTTACATCCCTTCCCGGGGTATTGGTACCCGGAGTAACCAGTATCTCCGCGCAAACGCTCGCTATTGTTCGTTCGGCAACTTAGCTTGGAAGCAGCGCGATCTTCGCGGCGAACCGAACCAGGTCGGTCGGCCGAGCGAGCGCCAGGCTTGCGCGAGAGATGCCCCCGGTGCGTCTCCAGCGGTGATCATTTCCCGCCTGGAGGGCCCCCGACCTGGGGGCCGCGGCGGCTCGATGTTCGTCGGCGTCGACCGATGAGCCTGCGTCAGTTCGGGCAGACCGGCGTGCCGCCGTCTGTCGGATGGCGGCAGGCGTGCAGGTCGCGCGGCACGTTCAGCCAGCTCACGTCGCCCTGCACGGAAGCGGCGCCGACCGAGACCTGCAGCGGGATCTTGCCGCCCGGCTCGAGCGAGATGCCGCTGTACCCGGCCTGGCCGGTCTTGGCGTTCAGCGAGACCACCGGCGTCGGCTGCTGCGGGGTCACCGTCACGTCGCGCCGCTGGTAGCGGACCGTCGCCAGCTGCGTGGCGGAACCGGGCAGGCCACATTGGATCAAGCCCGTCTCGTCGTTCGCCTGGTAGAGATACGCGGTATCCGCCGGGATGGTGCCGCCCTGGCACACCGAGCCGCCGTCCGCGCT
>JBGQLA010000223.1:0-8731 GCA_041499865.1 Deltaproteobacteria bacterium | reverse complement strand
GATGCCGCTGAACCTGCGCACGCACGCGCACGGCCAGGGCTACACCGACCTGAACTTCCTCATCCCCGAGCTGATCCAGCGCGTGCAGTACTTCAAGGGGCCGTACTTCGCCTCCAAAGGCGACTTCGCCTCGGCCGGCGCGGCGGACATTCATTATGGAGAATCGCTGCCGAAGAACCTGGTCGAGCTGACCGCCGGTTCCTTTCTCCACGGCCGCGCGCTCTTCGCCGGATCGCCGGACGCCTTCGGCGGAAAGCTGCTGTACGGCCTCGAGCTCTTCCACGAGGACGGGCCGTGGGTCCACCCCGACGACTACCGGCGCCTGAACGGCGTCCTCCGCTACTCGCACAAGGCGGGCGAGGGGAACTGGGCGGTGACGGCGATGGGGTACTACGGGCTGTGGAACGCGACCGATCAGGTCCCGCTCCGCGCCGTCGCGGCGGGAGAGATCGACCGGTTCGGCGCCATCGATCCGACCACCGGCGGCAAGACGCATCGCTTCAGCCTCTCCGCGGATTACCGGCAGGACCTCGGCGATGCGCTGCTGCAGGCGAACCTGTACGCGCTGAAGTACCGGCTGGACCTCTTCTCGAACTTCACCTGGTTCCTCCGCGACCCGGTGAACGGAGATCAGTTCGAGCAGGCGGACGATCGCTGGCAGCTCGGCACCTCCGGGCAAGTCTCCTGGACGGCGCCGGAGAGCGCGATCGCCCTGCGCGTGACCGGCGGATGGGAGGCTCGGCACGATCGGATCGATCCGGTGGGGCTCTACGGCACCGCCGCGCGCGAGCGGCTGCGAACCGTGCAGCAGGACTTCGTGCGCGAGACGAGCGGCGGCGTCTTCGTCGAGGGAGAGGCCGCGCTCACCCGCTGGCTGCGCGCCATCGCCGGCGCCCGTTACGACCGCTACTGGTTCGACGTGATCAGCGACGAGCCGGCCAACTCCGGCCGGGAGAGCGCGGGGCGCCTCTCGCCCAAGCTCTCGGCAATTCTCGGCCCGTTCGCGCGGACGGAGCTGTTCGCCAACTTCGGTTTCGGGTTCCACTCGAACGACGCCCGGGGGGTGACCATCACCGTGGATCCCGCCTCGGGAACGCGCGCGAACCGGGTGACGCCGCTCGTTGCCACGCGGGGCGGCGAGATCGGCGCGCGCACCGGGATCGTGCCCGGGGTGCAATCGTCGCTGGCGCTCTGGCGCCTCGACCTCGACTCGGAGAACCTGTTCACCGGCGACGCCGGGACCACCGAGCCTTCGCGCCCCTCGCGGCGCATGGGGATCGAGTGGAACACCCGCTGGCAACCGATCCGCTGGCTTCTCTTCGACCTCGACGTTTCCTGGTCGCGCGCGCGCTTCACGGTGCGCGATCCGGGCACGGGCGGGGATCGAATTCCCGGCGCGATCGAGTCGGCCGTTTCCGCCGGCGCCACCCTTCAAAAGGCCGGTCCGTGGACCGCGAGCGTGTACCTGCGCTACTTCGGCCCGCGGCCGCTGGTCGAGAACGACAGCGTGCGGTCCACGGCGTCGGCGCTCTTCAACGCGCAGGTGAGCTGTCAGGTGACATCCTGGGCGAGGCTCTCGCTGGAGGTCTTCAACCTGCTCGACGCGCAGGTCGACGACATCGCCTACTTCTACATCTCACGGCTGCGCGGCGAGCCGGCGGCAGGCGTCGGGGACATCCATTTCCATCCCGCGGAAAAGCGCAGCTTCCGGCTGGCGGCGGGCTTCACGTTCTGAGGTGCAGCGCCCTGGCGTCCCTGACCGTGGTGGCCGTCAACGCCCGAGGAACGCGGTCGCGGCGAAGCCTTCATATCCGAACCGCGAATCGCGCGGATAGTAGAGCGCGTCACCGGACCACCCGGTTCCTTCCCGATTCGGCCTGAGCAGCAGCGCGAGCGCGATTCCATTGTACGTTGTGGTAGTGATCCCTCTCCGCGCCGATCGCCATGAAGTGCAACCAGGCCTCCGTGGGCCGGTGGATGTACTCCGTCGTGACATCGACCGATTCGGAGGTCGCGGGATCGTGCCGGAGATCCTGGCAGGTGAAACGCGCCACGGACTTCGCCATGTCGATGCGGCCGCTGCACTCGATCGCGGGCGTGAACTCGGTGGGCGTGATGCTGAAGTCGATCATCGCATCCGCAGGGAGGTCGACCCCGACGCCACCACATGCAAGCAGCAGCAGCGGAAGCGCCTTCATGGGACGACTCCCTTCGAGTCGGGCTCGCGAGCCTCGCCTGCTAGCACAGTCGAAGGCGGTCGGCTCGCGGCCTGGCCGACGACTGTCGCGCCAGCGGGAGCTCCGCGAGAGCTCAGGCCCGGTAGGCGCGCACGAACGTCCGCACCGCGCGCTTCACGGTCTCGCGCACCTCGTCGTCCACCGGGTACTCGAGGACGGCGAGCCGGGCGCGGGAGAGGAGGTCGCCCTGGCACAGCGCGAGGAATTGCACGGCCGCTGCCCGCGGGTCGTCGATCCGCAGCGCGCCCGTCCGATCCCACCGCTCGAGATACGACGCGATCGCGCCGTGGATGACGCTCGGCCCGCGATCGAAGATCATCCGGCCCAGGTCGGGGAAGCGTCCCGCCTCCGCGATGATGTGGCGGTACAGGGCGACGATCGGCGGCGAGAGGAAGACCCGCATCGTCTTCTCCCCGATCAGTTGCAGCCCCTCCTGAACGTCACCGGCCGGCTCGCCCAGGCACCCGCGCAGCCCCGCGCGCAGGTCCTCGGCGTCCTGCGCGATGCAGGCGACGAAGAGGGCCTTCTTGTCCTCGTAGTGGTTATAGATGGTCGCCTTGGAGACGCCGGCCCTCGATGCGATGAGATCCACGCTCGCTCGCTCGAACCCGAGCTCGGTGAAGACCTGGCGGGCGCCCGCGACGATCTGCTGGCGCTTGGCCGGGATCACGACGGCGGTGGTGGAGAGCGGATCGGGTTGACTCATCGCGGCCTAAACTGTACGGTTTAGTTTATAGTGTCAAGCGGCGCGCTTGTGCGCACCGTTCGCACCCAGGCGCACCTGTCCGAAACGGAAATTCGAATGAACCTGCGTTTCTCGATCAGCCTCGCCGTCGCGCTCGGCCTTGCCGCCGGCTGCGGAAACAAGTCCGTCGTGGCCGCGGCACCGCGGCCGGTGGAAGTCGGGGTGGTGACCCTCGCGCCAACGTCGGTGACGCTGACGAAGGAGCTGCCCGGCCGGACCTCCGCCTTCCGCGTCGCGGAAGTGCGCGCGCGGGTGAACGGCATCGTGCTGAAGCGGCTCTTCACCGAGGGGAGCGACGTGAAGGAGGGCCAGCAGCTCTTCGCCATCGACCCGGCGCCGTACCGGGCGGCTCTCGACAGCGCCAAGGCGGCGCTCGCGCGGGCGGAGGCGAACGCCGCGAACGCGCGGCTCCAGGCGGAGCGCTATACCGATCTCGTCCGCGACAATGCGATCAGCAAGCAGGAGTACGAGAACGCGATCGCGGCGCTGAAGGCGTCGGACGCCGACGCGGCCGCCGGCCGGGCCGCGGTGCAGACCGCGCGCATCAATCTCGGCTACACCACCGTCACCTCGCCGGTCAGGGGCCGGATCGGGCGCTCCGCGGTGACCGAGGGCGCTTACGTGCAGCAGGCGCAGGCGACGCTGCTCGCGACGGTCCAGCAGCTCGATCCGGTCTACGTCGACCTCACGCAGTCGAGCGTGGACGCGCTGCGCCTGCGCCGCGATCTCGCCGAGGGGAAGCTGGAAAGCGCCGGCCAGGGGCAGGCGAAGGTGAAGCTCGTGCTCGAGGACGGGCGCGAGTACGGCCTCGCGGGCGCGCTCCAGTTCACCGACGTGACGGTCGACCCGGGCACCGGATCGATCGCGCTGCGCGCCCTCTTTCCCAACCCGCGCGGCGAGCTGCTGCCGGGAATGTTCGTGCGCGCACGCCTCGACCAGGGCGTGAATCCCGAGGCGCTGCTGGTGCCCCAACAGGGCGTCACGCGGGATCAGAAGGGGCTGCCGACGGCGCTGGTGGTGAACGCCGGGAAGAAGGTCGAACGCCGCCAGCTCGTCACCGAGCGCGCGATCGGCGACGCCTGGCTCGTCACCAGCGGAGTGAAGGCGGGCGACCAGGTGATCGTCGAGGGCCTGCAGAAGGTCCGCCCCGGGGTCGAGGTGACCCCGGTCCCCGCGGCCGGAACGACGCAGGCGTCCCGCTAGGCCCCCACCGAGACTCCAGGAGCATCCGTGGCACAGTTCTTCATCGATCGCCCCATCTTCGCGTGGGTCGTCGGCCTGATCATCATGCTGGCCGGCGCGCTCTCGATCCTCTCGCTGCCGGTCTCGCAGTACCCGGCCATCGCTCCGCCGGCGATCACCATCAATGCGACCTATCCCGGCGCGTCCGCGAAGACGCTCGAGGACACGGTGACGCAGGTGATCGAGCAGCGCATGAACGGGCTCGACAACCTCCGCTACATGGCGTCGTCGAGCGACGCCGCCGGCAACGCGGCGGTGACGCTCACCTTCGACGCGGGGACCAATCCGGACATCGCGCAGGTGCAGGTGCAGAACAAGCTCCAGCTCGCCATGCCGCAGCTGCCGCAGGAGGTCCAGCGGCAGGGCGTCCGGGTGGTGAAGTCGGTGTTCAACTTTCTCGTGATCGTCGGCCTCGTCTCCGAGGACGGCTCGATGAGCCGCAACGACATCTCCGACTACGCCTACTCGTCGCTGCAGGATCAGATCAGCCGCATCTCCGGCGTGGGCGAGGTGATCACCTTCGGCTCGCAGTACGCGATGCGGATCTGGCTCAACCCCGATCGGCTGACGAACTACAGGCTGACGCCGCTCGACGTCGCAAATGCGGTGCAGGCGCAGAACGCGCAGATCTCGGCGGGCCAGCTCGGAGGCCTGCCGGCCGTCGAAGGACAGCGCCTGACCGCGACGATCAGCGCGCAGACGCGCCTGCAGACCCCCGAGCAGTTCCGCGACGTGCTGCTCCGCGTGAACCCCGACGGGTCGCAGGTGAAGCTCGGCGACGTGGCGCGGGTCGAGCTCGCCGGCGAAAACGCCGAGATCGAGACCTTCATCAACGGCAAGCCGTCGAGCGGCATTGGCATCCGCCTCGCCGCCGGCGCCAACGCGCTGAACACCGCGAAAGCGGTCCGTGCGCGAATGGACGAGCTGGCGAAGTTCTTCCCCCCCGGGCTGAAGGCGGTCTATCCGATCGACACCACCCCGTTCGTACGCCTCTCCATCGAGGAGGTGGTGAAGACCCTCGCCGAGGCGATCCTCCTCGTCTTCCTGGTGATGTACCTCTTCCTGCAGAACTTCCGAGCCACGCTCATCCCCACCATCGCCGTGCCGGTGGTGCTGCTCGGCACCTTCGGCGTCCTGGCCGCGTTCGGGTTCAGCATCAACACCCTCACCCTCTTCGGGGTCGTGCTCTCCATCGGGCTCCTCGTCGACGACGCGATCGTGGTGGTGGAGAACGTCGAGCGCGTGATGAGCGAGGAGGGGCTGCCGCCGAAGGCCGCCACGCGAAAATCGATGCGGCAGATCACCGGCGCGCTGGTCGGCATCGCCCTCGTGCTCGCCGCGGTCTTCGTTCCCATGGCGTTCTTCGGCGGATCCGTCGGCGTCATCTACCGGCAGTTCTCGATCACCATCGTGGCCTCGATGGTGCTGTCGGTGCTGGTCGCGCTCTCGCTGACGCCCGCTCTCTGCGCGACCCTGCTCAAGCCGGCGGAGAAGGGGCACGGCCTGGCGAAGAAGGGGTTCTTCGGCGCCTTCAACCGGTTCTACGATCAGGGCAGCGGCCGCTACCAGCGGGTGGTCGACTTCCTCCTCAGGCGCCGGGTGCGCGCGATGATCGGCTACGGCGTGGTGGTGGCCGGCCTGGTCGCGCTCTTCGCCCGGCTGCCCACCGGCTTCTTGCCGCAGGAGGACCAGGGCCTGATGTACGCCCAGATCGTCCTCCCCCCGGGGAGCACGCTCGAGAGCACGCGCAAGGTGCTCGAGCGGATCTCGGCGCACTTGCTGACCGAGGAGAAGGACGCGATCGACTCGGTGATGTCGATCGCCGGGTTCAACTTCGGCTCGCGCGGCCAGAACGCCGGCGTCGGCTTCGTGCGGCTCAAGCCGTGGGACGAGCGCAAAGGCGATCGGCTCAACGCCAGCGCCGTCGCGGCCCGGGCGACGAAGGCATTCTCGACGATCAAGGAGGCGAACGTCTTCGTCTTCACGCCTCCGGCGGTGACCGAGCTGGGCAACGCGAACGGATTCGAGCTCCAGCTCCAGGACCGCGGAGGCGTCGGCCACGATGCGCTGATCGCCGCGCGCAACCAGCTCCTCGAGCTCTCCCGGAAGGACCCGCGGCTCGCGAAAGTGCGGCCGTCCGGCCTCGAGGACACGCCCGAGTTCAAGATCGACATCGACCAGCAGAAGGCGACGGCCCTCGGCGTCTCGCTCGCCGACGTGAACGCGACGCTGGGCTCGACCTGGGGCGTCGCCTACGTCAACGACTTCATGGACAAGGGGAGGACGAAGCGGGTCTACATGCAGGCGGACGCGCCGTTCCGGATGAACCCGGAGGACCTCGACCGCTGGTACGTCCGGAACCGCACCGGCGAGATGGTGCCCTTCTCCTCGATCGCGAGGTCGCGCTGGATCTTCGGCTCGCCGAAGCTCGAGCGGTTCAACGGCATCCCGGCCGTGGCGATCCAGGGCGAGCCGTCGCCGGGCCACAGCTCCGGAGACGCGATGGCGGCGCTGGAGTCCATCGTCAAGCAGCTCCCCGCCGGGATCGGGTTCGAGTGGTCCGGCCTCTCGTACGAGGAGCGGATCTCCGGCGCCAACGCGCCTGCGCTGTACGCCATCTCGCTCCTGGTCGTCTTTCTCTGCCTCGCCGCGCTCTACGAGAGCTGGTCGATCCCTCTCTCCGTCATGCTGGTCGTGCCCCTGGGCGTGTTCGGCGCCGTGCTCGCGATGCTCCTGCGCGGCTACGCGAACGACGTCTTTTTCCAGGTCGGGTTGCTGACCACGGTCGGCCTCTCGGCCAAGAACGCCATCCTCATCGTCGAGTTCGCGAAGGAGCTCCACGAGCGCGGCAAGGGCGTGGTCGAGGCGGCGCTCGAGGCCGCGCGCATGCGGCTGCGTCCGATCCTCATGACCTCGCTCGCCTTCATCCTCGGCGTGCTGCCGCTGGTGGTCGCGCGCGGCGCGGGCGCCGGCGGGCAGAACGCCATCGGCAGCGCGGTGATGGGCGGGATGATCTCGGCGACGGTGCTCGCCATCCTCTTCGTGCCGCTCTTTTTCGTGGTGATCGCCGGACGCTCCCGGCCACCGCCGCGGCTCGAGACGGCCGAGGCCGACGAGGATGCCCGGCGCGAGGAGGCGGCCAGTGCGTAGCCTCGTCCGCGGCATCCTGGCCGCCGCCTCTGCCTTCGCGCTCTCGAGCTGCTCGCTGGCGCCGCGCTATGAGCGCCCCGCCCCGCCCGTCGCACCCGCGTGGCAGGGCCCGCCTGGCGCGCCCGCCGGAGAGACGGCGCCGGCCGACCTCGGCTGGCGCGAGGTCCTCGGCGATCCCCGCCTCCAGGCGATCGTCGGGTTGGCGCTGGAGAACAACCGCGATCTCCGCGTCGCGGTGCTGAACGTGGAGCTCACGCGCGCGCAGTACCGCATCCAGCGCGCGGAGCAGCTGCCCGCCCTCGCCGCGAGCGCCGGGTCGACCACCCAAAGATTGCCGGCGGATCTCAGCTCCACCGGTCAGGCGGCGACGGGCACCGCCTGGTCGGTGGGCGTCTACGTGAGCGCGTTCGAGCTCGACCTCTTCGGCCGGGTGCGCAACCTCTCCGCCGCGGCCCTCGAGCAGTACTTCTCGACCGAGGAGGCACGCCGCGGCGCGCACCTCTCGCTGGTGGCGGCGGTGGCGACGCAGTACCTCGCGGCCCGGGCGCTCGACGATCAGGTCGCCCTCGCCCGCCAGACCCTCGAGACGGTGGAGTCCTCGCTGACCCTGACGCGGCGCAACTACGAGGGGGGTCGCACTTCCGAGCTCGACCTCCGCACGGCCGAGGCGCAGGTGGAGACCGCGCGGTTCAATCTCTCCTCCGCCGCGCAGCAGCGCGCGCAGGCGCAGAACGCGCTGGTGCTGCTCGTCGGCCAGCCGCTTCCACAGGACCTGCCCGCGCCGCTGCCGCTCGACGCGCAGGCGATCGTGGCCGAGCTGCCGGCGGGGATCCCATCGGAGGTGCTGGCGCGGCGCCCGGACATCCTGGCGGCGGAGCACGCGCTCCGCTCCGCGAACGCGAGCATCGGCGCTGCGCGCGCGGCGTTCTTCCCTTCCATCTCGCTCACCGCTTTCGGCGGCACGTCGAGCGCGGATCTCTCCGGCCTCTTCGGCGGCGGCTCCTCGACCTGGAGCTTCTCGCCCAGGCTGAACCTCCCCTTGTTCAAGGGGGGAGCGCTTCGCGCGAGCCTGGACGTGGCGGAGGTGCGCAAGTCGATCGAGGTGGCGCGCTACGAGCGCGCCATCCAGGTGGGCTTCCGCGAGGTCGCCGACGCGCTGGTCGCGCGCGCGGAGCTCGAGCGGCAGCTGGAGGCCGAGCGTGCGCGCGTCGCCGCGGAGGAGCGCCGCTACCAGCTCTCCGACCTGCGCTACCGCAAGGGCGTCGACAGCTACCTCACCGTCCTGACCGCGCAGCGCGACCTGTTCGCGGCGCAGCAGCAGCTCATCCAGTCCCGGCTGGCGCGGCTCTCGAACCTG
>JBGQLA010000222.1:0-8798 GCA_041499865.1 Deltaproteobacteria bacterium | reverse complement strand
CTCCTGCATCCTCGCCGCGCTGCGCGAGGAGAAGGACTTCACGGTCACCGGCGCGTTCGAGCGCCCGGACAGCGAGCACGTCGGCCGGGACGCGTCCGGCGTACGCATCGCCCCCGGGATCGAGGCGGCGCTCGAGAACGGGGCGGACGTGGTGATCGACTTCACCGCTCCGGCCGCTTCGCTGCAGCACGCGAAGGTCTGCGCCAGCCGCGGGGTGGCGCTGGTGATCGGAACCACCGGGTTCACCGCCGGGCAGAAGGACGACTTGCGTGCCGCCGGCCGGAAGATCCCGGTGCTGCTCGCCCCGAACATGAGCGTCGGGGTGAACGTGCTCTTCCGCCTCGTCGCCGAGGCGGCGCGCGCGCTCGGGCCCGCGTACGACGTCGAGATCGTCGAGGTGCACCACCGGATGAAGCGCGACGCTCCGAGCGGCACGGCGCTGCGTCTCGCCGAGGTCGCTGCCGGCGCGCTGGGCCTTCCCGAAAAGGACGCCTTCGTCTGCCAGCGCCAGGGCGAAACCGGCGCGCGCCGGGCGGGGACCCTCGGGATCCAGGCGCTGCGCGGCGGCGACGTGGTCGGCGACCACACCGTCCATTTCCTCGCGGACGGCGAACGCCTGGAGTTGACGCACCGGGCGACCAGCCGCGACAACTTCGCCCGCGGCGCGCTCCGGGCTGCGCGCTGGCTTGTGGGCAAAAAGCCCGGCTTCTACGGCATGCAGGACGTGCTCGGGTTCCCGACATGATTCAGATCGCGCGCTATCTGGGCGAAGACGGAGAAATCCGCGAAGGCGTGGTCATGGGCGACGAGCTGGAGGAGATCTCCGGCCTCGATCCCATGCTCCACGGCGGCCGCCGCGTCGGCGGCAAGCACAAGCTCAAGGAGGTGCAGCTGCTTCCCTGGGGCCTGGCGCGCAAGATCGTCGGGATCGGAAAGAACTACGTCGATCACGCGAAGGAGCTGGCCAGCGAGGTCCCGCGCGAGCCCCTGCTGTTGATGAAGCCCACCAGCGGATTGATCGGGCACGGGCAGCCGATCATCCTCCCGCCTCTCTCGGTCTCCCGCGAGGTCCACCACGAATCGGAGCTGGCGGTGGTGATCGGCAAGCGCCTGCGGCGCGCCTCGGAGTCGGAGTGCGCGAAGGCGGTCGCGGGCGTCACCTGCCTGAACGACGTCACCGCGCGCGACATCCAGCGCGCCGAAGGACAGTGGACGCGCGCCAAGGGGTTCGACACCTTCTGCCCGGTGGGACCCTGGGTGACCGTCGGCCTCGACTGGTCGGATCTGCGCGTCCAGTGCCGCGTGAACGGCGCCGTGAAGCAGGACGGGCGCACCCGCGACCAGGTCTTCCCGGTCCCGCGGCTCCTGGCGTTCATCTCCGCGGGCATGACGCTGGAGCCCGGCGACGTGGTCACCACCGGCACTCCGGCGGGGGTGGGCCCGATCCGGGCCGGCGATACGGTGGAGGTGGAGGTCGAAGGGGTGGGCGTCCTGCGCAACGAGGTGCGCGCCGAGTGAACCCTCTGCTCCCGCGGCTCGCCGGGTACATGCAGGAAAAGGCCAACGCGCAGCGCGAGGCTGCGCTGCGGTCGGGGAAGCCCGTCTACGACTTCGGCATCGGCGACCCGCGAGAGCCCACCCCGGAGTTCATCCGCAAGGCCCTGCGCGACGCGGTGCCCGAGGTATCGCAGTATCCGTCGATCTCCGGGACGCCGGCGTTTCGCAGGGCCGTGGCCGCGTATCTGCGGAGAAGGTTCGCTCTCTCGCTCGATCCGGACGAGGAGATCCTCCCCTGCGCCGGCGCCAAGGAGGCGCTGTTCCATCTCCCGCTCTGCGTCGCGAGCCCCGACCGTCCGCTCTGCTGGTACCCGGATCCCGCGTATCCCGTCTACGAGCGGGCGATCCTCTTCGCGGGCGCCACCCCGCGGACCTATCCGCTGCGCGCGGAGCGGAGCTTCCTCCCGGACCTGGACGCGATCCCCGCCGAGGAGTGGCGGAGGACCAGCCTCTGGTTCGACTGCTACCCGCACAACCCGACCGGCGCGGCGGCGCCGCGCGCCCACCACGAGAAGCTCGCGCGCCTCGCCAAGGAACACGGGTTCCTCGTCGCCTGCGACGAGCCGTACGTCGACCTCTACGTGCACGAGGCGCCCCACTCCGCCCTGCAGATCTCGCGCAAGAACCTGATCGCGATCCACAGCCTCTCCAAGCGCAGCGGGATGACCGGCTACCGCAGCGGGTTCATCGCCGGCGATCCGGAGATCATCCGCTGGCTGCGCGAGGCGCGGGCGAACTTCGGCGTGGCCTCGCAGGGCTTCGTGCTGCAGGCCGCGGTGGCCGCCTGGAGCGACGACGCGCACGTCGAAGAGCGGCGGAGGGTGTTCGCGGACAAGCGCGAGGTGCTCCTCACCCACCTGCGCAAGCTCGGGCTCGCGGTCGGCGGCGAGGGCGCTTTCTATCTCTGGGTGCGGGTCCCCGAAGGCGAAACCAGCGAGAGCTACGCGGGCCGCCTCGCCGCGCGCAACGTCCTGGTGGTGCCCGGCACGCTCTTCGGCGCCGAGGGGAAGGGATTCATCCGCCTGGCGATGGTGCCCACCCTCGCCGATTGCCGCGCGGCGACCGTGGCGTGGCTCGAGCGATGAGCGATTTCCCCCTCCGTCTCGTCGGCGCCTTCGTCGCCGCGGTGCTGGCCATCGCCGCCCTCACCGCCGCTTCGCTGCGGTCGCTGGCGGCCCGCCGCGAGTCCTCGGGCTGGGTGACGCACACCCAGGACGCGAGGCTCTCGCTGGAGCGCGTGCTGGCGCTGGCGACCGACGCGGAGAGCACGCAGCGGGCGTACCTCCTCTCCGGCCGCGAGGAGTACCTGGCGCGCGTCACCGCAGCCAGCGCCTCCCTGGCCGGCGAAGTCGACACGCTCGCCTCGCTCACCCGCGACAACCCCCGGCAACAGCAGCGGGTCGAGGCGCTGCGGCGGCTGCTGGAGGCCAAGGCCGCCGCGCTTCGGCGTTCGATCGAGCTGCGGCGTCTCAGCGGCCCGGGCGGCGCCGCGAGCGTCGCCAGCGGCGAGGCCGGGGAGCTGATGCAGAGCGTCCGGGTGCTGGTCGCGGAGATGTCCGGAGAGGAATCGGCGCTGCTCACGGGTCGGCTCCGGCGCCTTTCCAGCGCGGAGCGGTGGTCGGCGGTGGTGGTGGTCGGCGGGGCCGCGCTCCTCGTCCTCCTGACGTTCGTCGCCGCCGGGATGGTGCGAGGGGACCTTCGCCGGCGCAGGGAGCAGGTGGAGGAGAGGGCGCGCGTCTCCGAGTACCAGGAGCGCCTGATCTCGATCGTCGGGCACGATCTGCGAAATCCGCTCACTGCCCTGCTGGTCTCGGCGCAGATGCTGCTGCAGAAGAGAGAGGATCTGAGGCCGCGCCAGGCGAGCGCGGTCGATCGCATCCAGCGCAGCGCCGCGCGCATCGACGCCCTGGTCTCGCTCCTGATCGACTTCACCTACGCGCGCCTGGGGAAGGGGATTCCCACCCGGCCGGGGCCCATGGACGCCAAGGCGGTGGTCGAGCGCGCTGTCGCCGGGCTGCGCGACAGATATCCGGGACGCGAGATCCGGGTCGACGCGCCGGAGCAGACGCTCCTCGGGTCCTGGGACGGCGATCGCATCGCGCAGCTCGTCGACAACCTCGTCTCCAATGCGCTGCAGTACGGCGCCGACGCGCCGATCACGGTGTCGCTGGCGCGCGGCGCCGACCAATCTCTGGAGCTCCGCGTGCACAATGCGGGGCCGGCCATCCCGGCGGACCTGCGCGAGCACCTCTTCGACCCTTACCGGCGGGGGAAGGGTGCGGAGATCTCGCACCCCCGGGGGTTGGGAATGGGTCTCTACATCGTCCGGGAGATCGCGCGCGCGCACGGCGGCACGGTCGAGGTGCGCTCCGACGATGCGGACGGCACCTTGTTCACCGTGCGCCTGCCGGTGCGCGGGCCCGCCTTGACCGGAGTGCCCGACGCCGGGAAGGCCACGGTCGAAGTGCCGGTGGCGTAGCCTGTGCTAGCGTTCGCCCCGCGATGCAGGACCACGCCGCGCCAGAGCTGAGGCTTCCGGATGCGCCCGCGGACGCCCTCCGCGCCGCCGTGGAGGAGGCGGAGCGCGATCGGCCGACGCTGGAGCGCCACGCGAACGCGGTCCGGGAGGTGGTGTACCGCCTCGACCAGGGCAGCCTGCGGGTGGCGGAGAAGGGCCCCGCGGGCTGGACCATCCACGGCTGGATCCAGCAGGCCATCAACCTCTTCTTCGCCGTCGCCCGGAGCGAGATTTACGCCGCCGGCGATCTGAAGTTCTTCGACAAGATCCCGCCGCGGCAGCCGCTCGGCGACTACCGGGTGGTCCCTCCCGGCGTGGTCCGGTACGGCGCGCACGTGGAGAAGGGCGCGATCGTGATGCCGGGCTACGTCAACATCGGCGCGCGGGTCGGCGCCGGCAGCCTGATCGACACCTGGGCGACCGTCGGGTCCTGCGCGCAGGTGGGCCGCGGCGTCCACCTCTCCGGCGGCGTCGGCCTCGGCGGCGTGCTCGAGCCGCCCGGCGCGCGGCCGGTGATCATCGAGGACGGCGCCTTCATCGGCAGCCGCTGCATCGTGGTGGAAGGGGTGGTGGTGGAGGAGGAAGCGGTGCTCGGCGCCGGCGTGGTCCTCACCTCCAGCACGCCCATCTACGACGTCACCGGCGCGAAGGAGAAGCTGATCAAGGGGATGATCCCCGCGCGCAGCGTGGTGATCCCGGGGATGCGTCCGCGCGCCTTTCCCGCCGGGGAGTACCTGACGCCGTGCGCGCTGATCATCGGGACGCGAAAGGCGAGCACCGACCGCAAGACGTCGCTCAACTCCGCCCTCCGGGATTTCGGGGTGTCGGCCTGATGGATCTCGCGGAGCGCACGCTCCAGCTCTGCCAGATCCGCAGCCCGCTCGGCGAGGAGGCGGAGATCGCCGCCTACGTGGCGCAGGAGACGTCCGGGCAGCGGATCGGGAACGCGGTCGTCTGCGGCGAGGTCATGGGAGCGCGCCCGGCCGTCCTCCTCGCCGGCCATCTCGACACCGTCCCGCTGCAGCCCGGGGATTTCCCGGCGCGGCGCGAGAACGGGCGCGTGCACGGCCGCGGCGCCAGCGACATGAAAGGCGCCCTGGCGGTGATGATCGAGCTCTGGAGACGGCTCGACCGGGCCGCGCTCCCCGTCGAGCTCCTGCTGCTCTTCTATGACCGCGAAGAGGGCCCGATCGCCGGCAACGGCCTGGTCCCGGCGCTTACGCGCCGGCCGGACCTGCGCAAGGCGTCGCTCGCGCTCTGCCTGGAGCCCACCGATCTCGCGCTGCAGATCGGCTGCTGCGGCTCTTTGCACGCGACGCTCGTCTTCGCCGGCAGGAGCGCGCACTCGGCGCGGCCCTGGCAGGGCGAGAACGCGATCCACAAGGCGGGCGCGCTGCTCTCCCATCTCGCCGCCCTCCCGCCGCGCGAGGTGCGGATCGGCGAGCTGGCCTGGCGGGAGGTGATGAGCGTCACCCGCATCGAAGGGTTCACCGGGCGCAACGTGGTTCCCGCCCGCTGCGAGCTGAACCTGAACTTCCGCTTCGCCCCGGGGCGCACCGTCGCGGAGGCCGAAACGGAAGTGCTGGCGCTCGCCGAGCGCTTCGGCGCGACCGCGACGGTCACCGACCGCGCGCCGAGCGGTCCTGCCATCCTCGACAACCCGCTCCTCCAGGAGCTGCGCGCGGTCACCGCCGCCCCCGTCGAGCCGAAGCAGGCCTGGACCGATGTCGCCCAACTCGCCGCGCTCGGCATTCCCGCCGCCAACTTCGGGCCCGGCGAGCAATCCCAGGCGCACCAGCGCGGCGAGAGCTGCGGGGAGGACGCGCTGCGGCGCGGCTACGCGATGCTGGAGCGCTTCCTGCGGGAGGCGGTGCCTTGATCGACGCGTACATCGGCCTCGGGTCGAACCTCGGCGACCGCCTCGGCAACCTGGCCACCGCCGTGGGCCTGCTCTCGCGCGAGCCCGGTTTTTCCCTGCGCCGGGTCTCGCTCGCGTACGAGAGCGAGTCCATCGGTCCGCCGCAGCCCCCGTACCTGAACGCCGTGGCGCAGATCGGGACGCTGCTCTCGCCCCGCGCGACCCTGCAGCGGCTGCAGGCGATCGAGGAGCGGATGGGCCGCATCCGCCGGGAGCACTGGGGCTCGCGGGAGATCGATCTCGACCTCCTGATGTACGGCGAGAGGGTGGTGGAGGAGACCGGCCTGCGCATCCCCCACCCGCTCCTCGAGGACCGCGCCTTCGCGCTGGTGCCGCTGGCCGAGATCGCGCCGGAGGCCGTTCACCCGGGCCGGTCGCTGACCGCGCGCGAGCTGCGCGATCGCCTTTCTCCAGAGCAGCTCGCCACCGTCCAGCGGTACCGGCCGATCCGCCTGCCGCTTCCCGAGCCGGAAGGAGAAGAGGAGCCCGCACGGCGTCCGTGAACCGTCCGTGTTAGATCCGCGCCGATGAAACGACTCGCGCTCGCGCTCGCCCTCTTCGCCTGCAAGCCTTCGCAGCCCACCGCCTCTCCGGCAGCCAGGCCGCCGGCGGATCCGAACAGCTCCAAGGCCCTCCTCGCGGAGGTGGACCGGCTGAAGGACCAGATCAAGAACAAGCCGAAGACCTTCGAGGTGGTCTCCGCCCTGGGGAACCTCTACTACGAGAACGGACGCTACCTGGAAGCGGTGGATGCGTTCCGCGAGGCGGAGGAGATGGCGGCGCCTGCGCAGGCGGAGGCGGATGCGCTCCGGAAGAAGGGCGTGAAGCCCGCCGCCGAGCTGCCGGCGGAATGCCGCCGCAGCGGCCCAGAGTACGGCCTGGCGAAGATCGCGGAGGCGGCGCGCAAGCTCGATCCGCCGCGCCAGCTTCGCTGCCTCGACGGCGCGCTGGAGATGGCGATGCAGGACGGGGCGCGGCGGGGGAATTCCCTCTACCTGATCGGCAACCCGGACTCCGCGCTGGCGGAGCACCGCAGGGTGCTCGAGCGCTCGCCCGACCATCCGGAGTCGCTCTTCTTCGTGGGAGCGATCCTGCTGGAGCAGTCGAACGGCGACAGGAAGCAGCTCGCGGAGGGCAAGAAGTACTGGCAGCGGCTGCTGAAGGTGGCGCCCGATTCGCCGCGCGCCTCGATCGTGCGCGAGACGCTTCCCAAGGCGGACGAGGTGTTCAAGCCCAGGTCGCAAGGACAGGCCGGGAACGCACCGGTCGCCCAGAACGACCTTCCGCCAGGCCATCCGCCCCTCGCGGGCGGCCAGCCGGGAGCGCCGATGAACCACAGCGGCTTCCCGGCGCCCTCCGAGCCCACGGCGGAGGAGATGCGCAACCTGGAAGAGGCGGTGGCGAACACCGAGCGCACGCCCGAGCTGGAGAAGGGGCTCGACGAGCTTCTGGCGCAGAGCGAGAGGGACCTCGACCAGGGCCGCTACCAGGAGGCGCGCGACGCGGTGGTCCGGGTGATGCCGATGCGGCCCAACGATCCGCGCACCTCGGCGGCGATGGGCGGAGCGATGCGCGGCCTGGGGCGGATGGAGATGGCCCAGCGCACGCTGCTGCACGCGCTGCAGCTCGATCCGCGGCAGCCGCGGGCGCTGTACGAGATCGGCAAGCTGAAGGCGAAGCAGGGCGACAAGGCGGGAGCGTCGCAGAGCTTCGCCGCGCTCAAGAGCGCGGACCCGAAGTTCGCGCAGTCGCACAAGGTGGACGAGGAGCTGGCGAAGCTGCGGTGAGGCCGCTCTCCGCGAGCCTCGCTCTGGCCCTCTGCTCGGCCACGATGGCCCGCGCCGAGCTGCCCGGCGCGGAAGTCCGCCCGGAAACGGCCGCGGCGGACGTCCGCTCGCGGCGCCCCTGGGTGATCGGCGCCGAGGCGGGTTGGAATGCGCTTCCGGGAGCGGGCCTGGTGATCGCGCGCCGGCTGGATCCGCACCTGACGCTCGAAGCGGGCGTCGGATTTTCCGCGGAAGGCCCGAAGTTCGGCCTCCGCGGACGGTACGGCTTTCTCCAGTCCGCCTGGACGCCGTTCCTCGGCGCCGGCATTCTCTACGGCACCGGCGTGCCCGGCTCCCAGATGGAAGGGGCGGGCGCGGCGGCCTTCAGGTACCGGATCGGCGGCTCGCCCTTCCTGCAGCTGGTGGCCGGCGCCGAGTACCAGTCGGCGCGCGGGTTCACCTTCAACCTGGCGGCGGGATATGCGCGGCTCTTCCAGGAAAACCTCGTGCTCCTTGCCGGAGCGCCTTCCGAAGCGGACCTCTCCGCCCTGCGGCGCCGGATCGGCAGCGGGCCCGTGGCCTCGGTCGCGCTCGGACAAGCCTTCTAGCCGCCGCCGAAGGCGGCTCCGCGCCTACGCAGTTGCTGGCTGTTTCGGCGAAGGCGGAAACAGCCTTTGGCCAGTCAGGCGACCGAGCGCGTCGAACGACGGATGCACACCCTCCCTCCCGGAGGAGGCCCAGATGGATGCCATTGCCCTTTTGAAGCACGACCACGAAGAGTTGGAGCAGCTCTTCCGCCGGTTCGAGAAGCTGACGGAGCGCGCCCACAAGTCGAAAGCGAAGATCGTGAGGAAGGTGATCCGCGAGCTCGCGATCCACTCCGCCATCGAGGAGATGCTCTTCTATCCCGCGGTGCGGACGGCGGCGCTGAAGGCCACGGTGCGCACGCTGAAGGAAGCCGGGGACACCGTGCTCGAGTCGCTCGAGGAGCACCACGTGGTGAAGTGGACCCTCACCGAGCTGGAGAAGATGAAGCCGG